>NZ_JBFODR010000015.1:0-154603 GCF_040908425.1 Aeromonas sp. R2-1 | reverse complement strand
CCCCGTGGAGGGGTTCCCGAGCGGCCAAAGGGATCAGACTGTAAATCTGACGGCTCTGCCTTCGAAGGTTCGAATCCTTCTCCCTCCACCATCTTCCTGAACACAATATGCAATGCCCCTGTGGAGGGGTTCCCGAGCGGCCAAAGGGATCAGACTGTAAATCTGACGGCTCTGCCTTCGAAGGTTCGAATCCTTCTCCCTCCACCATCCTTCAGACAACCCGGCCTCGCGCCGGGTTTTCGCTTTTCTGGATAGAATCCATATGGCGCTGTCAGATCTGACAATTGCTCTCCCCGCACTTTTTAGAAACAGTGGAGCCTCATGTCGCAAGGAGTGCACACAGATGTTTGAAATCTGGGATGAAACGGGTCGCGAGCACGGGCTGACACTGCCCGAGCTGCAACTGCGGCTGCGGGATTACCAGGGAGACGTGATGGTGCGTTACCTCAACCGCCTCGGCCTGCCGAGCACCCTCTTCCTGACCATCCGCCAGGGATGTGCCTATCAGCGCTTCAAGGCGGGTTCCCCCATGCTCGACTGGTCCTGGCTTGCCCAGGCCATGCACGCAGCCCCCCTGGCTGGCGCCGCACCTGCACAGGGCCATGCTCTTCCCTGACCCCCTCTCATCCTGCCCACACCCAAACAGGGCCCATTATCAGACTCTTCCTACAGCCTCCGTTTAGACCCTCCCTGTATGATGCGTAACCATGTTCCCGTCAGGTGAGAACCATGTTTGCGTTCAAAGAAGAGTATCCCGTGAGTGCCATGGCCAACATGGCGGATATCGTCGTCCCCTTTTATCAGCCCATCATCGGCCAGGATCGTCAAGTCAAGGGGTATGAGGTGCTGGCCAGGCGCTGGGATGCCGATAGCCAGGGTTATCAGGGCATCGATTTTGCCGCCCTCGGCGAGGATGATGCCCTGCACCTGGATATCGTCATGCTCAGGGCCATCATGCGCGATCTGCCCGTGCTCGCCCAAAAAGGCCCCTATGCACTCTCCATCAACCTCAATCCGGCGCTCTCCAGCCCCACCTACCGCAATCTGCTGTTGCTGGTGCTGCTCCAGGCCCGCAAGCTGGGGATCAACATCTGGTTCGAGGTGCTGGAACACGTCAGGATCAAGCACCAGCACAGGGAAATGATCGAGGTGTTGCGGGCCCATGGCGCCCACATCGCCTGTGACGACTTCGGCTCTCTGGCGTGCAACTTCCAGCGCCTGATGATGCTCCCCTACGAGATTGTGAAGCTGGATCGCTCCCTGCTGCTTCAGGCTACGCGCAGTAGCCACGCCCTCAACATGCTGACGGGGCTGGTGAAATACCTGCAACGACTCGGCATGGCCGTGGTGTGCGAGGGGGTGGAGACCCAGGCCCATATCGAGGTGGCGAACCTGCTGGGCTGCGACTACCAGCAGGGCTACGCCTACGCCATTCCCTCCCCTCTCTCCCGCTGGGCCTGAGCCGGGCGCTTGCGTGTCACGGGGGAAACCCGGGCACCTTTCCCATGAAATTCGGCAGGGTGCTGCCATTTTCCTGCCAAAGATGGCAGGCTGTCCCGGCCACACTGACGCCGAGGCCCGCCATGGTTCGCTTTGCCACCTTCAATCTCGCCTTCGATCGCACTGCACCCGGCATGCTGGGGGAAGAGCTCGCCCTGACCCGCACCGAGCAGGATGCCCTGCTGGCCCGCCTCGCCGACGGCACCTTGAGCGGCGCCGAGAAGACCAAGGCCCTCGACGTGCAGCAGATCCGCAACATCGCCGAAATCATCCAGCGTACCCGGCCGGACGTGTTCCTGCTCAACGAATTCGACAATGACGGCAAGGGCAGCGACACCACGGACCTCAACGCCTTCAACGACAACTACCTGTCCCACGCCCAGCACGACGAAGTGAAGGCCATCAGCTACCCGGTGCTGCAGAACTTTGCCACCAACACCGGCCTGATGAGCGGCCATGACCTCAACCTGGACGGCAAGGTCAACAACGGGCCGGACGACACCTGGGGCTTTGGCAACTACCACGGCCAGTACGCCTTCGCCGTGATGTCCCAGTACCCCATCGATACCAAGCAGACCCGCACCTTCCAGAAATTCAAGTGGAAAGACATGCCGGGCGAAGCGAACCCCGTCATCGACGACTGCAACAATGCCAAGGCGCCGATCCCGGCCGGCCGCCAGTGCGGCGATGCCTGGTATGACGACGCCGCCTGGCAGGCCTTCCCGCTCTCGTCCAAGAACCACGCCGACGTGCCGGTGCGCATCAAGCGCGGCAACAAGGAGGAGGTGGTCCACCTCCTCATCTCCCACCCGACTCCGCCCATCTTCGGCAACGCGGCGCGCCACAACGTCAAACGCAACCGTGCGGAGATAGCCTTTTGGCAGGACTATGTGGCAGGGGCTGGCTACATGGTGGATGACGCCGGCAAGGCCGGTGGCTTGGCCGAGGGCGCCAGGTTCGTCATCGCCGGCGATCTCAACGCCGATCCCCAGATTGGCGATGGGGATCTCACCGCCATTCAGGCGCTGCACAACCATGTGCTGGTCAATCAGGCCGTCACCAACGGCGCCCTGATCCCGGTCAGCCAGGGCGGCCCCGAGTGCCTCGCCAGCCAGCCGGATCAGTGCAAGCGCAACAACAACCGCCCCACCCCGGAGCGCATCACCAGCAGCAGCGGCCTGCAGCTCGACCACGTGCTGCCCTCCGCCAACCTGAACGCGGTCGCCTCCGGCGTGTTCTGGCCGGCCAGCTTCGAACCTGGCTACCACCTGGTGTATGACGCCAAGCTGGGCATCGCCAAGGGAGTCAGCTCGGATCACCGCCTGGTGTGGGTCGACGTCACACTGTGACAGTGACGCAGAGCAGATAAGCAACGGGGCCCGCAGGCCCCGTTTTCATTGGTTTGTCATACCAGCTTCTCCACCCGGGCCGGCAGCCCCTGGCGGGCCGACGAGCCGATGGCCCAGTCCACCAGGGGGTAGCGGCCGTGGCGGCTCGGATCCAGCACCGCCAGATCGTTGAGGTTGACTCCGGCTCCGCGCAGCGGATTGGCGACCACTTTCTGGCCGTCTATCCAGTGTTCCCGCGCCCCCAGCTCCTTGTGGCCGAAGCCGTGTTCGATGGCGATGGCATCGGCCTGCACCCCGGCCACGCACTCGGCCACCCCGATCACGCTCCCATCCGGGGTGCTGACCCGCACCCTGTCCCCGCTCTCGATGCCCAGCTGCGCCGCCGTCTGCACATTGAGCCGCACCCGGTTGCTGGGGTTCACCTGGCGCAGGCGATCCGAGCCGATGCTCATGGAGCTCATGGTGTGGGACTTGTAGCTGGTGAGCAGCAGCGGCCACTGGGCCGGCTTGAACGCCTCATTGAGCGGCGTGCCGTCCGCCAGCTGGGGACGGAAGAAGCGCGGGGTACCACTCAGGAACTGCCCGCTCTGGCTGTGGCGGCGGCTGCCCACCTCGGGGTTCCACACCATCAGCGGCTTGGGCCAGCGCTTGCTTGGCTGACCCGCGTCATCGCGCCCCTTGGCCGCCGGCTCGAAGCGCCCGCCACGGGCGAAGAGATAGGCGGCGCGGCCCGCCTCCTCCGCACTCAGGGTGGCATTCAGCACCGGCAGGATCCGCTCCACCCCGGACCAGGCGAGATCCTCAGGCCCGATAGGTGGCACCGGCTCGCCGAGATAGGCGACGTTGGCCGCCCCGTAGAGGGAGAAGTCCGCCGCCTTATGCAGGGCATGCAGCTTGCCATCCGCCCCTTTGAGCGCCCCCTCGCCAAAGCCCGGCAGCCCCAGCCGTTTGGCCACCGCGATAAAGAAGGACTCCATGCAGACCGGATCCCCCTCGGCAGTCTTGGCGACTCTTGGCTCCACGATAGGCCAGCGGCCGGTGGAGACCTTGGTCATCACCCCGTGCCAGGCGGTGGCCCAGCCCCAGGACTCGTAGGTGAGGGTGTCCGGCACTAGGTAGTCCGACAGCGCCGACGACTCGTTGATGAAGCTGTCGATGCTGACCACAAGGGGCAGCACGGCAGGGTCCTTGAGCTCTTCGCCTATGGCCTTGCTGAGCCCGGCCTGGCCGTAGAGGGGATTGCCCATGTGGTTGATCCAGGCCTTGAGCCGGTAGGGGTAACCGTTCACCGCCGCGGTCAGGTGTTCGCCGAGCAATGGACCCGAGATGGGGAACCAGGGCTCTTGCGCTGGATAGGGATTCTGACCCGCCTCGCGCTTGCGCCGATATTCAGAGGTCTTCTCGTAGGGGAACTTGGAGCGCGACAGGAAGACCCCGGCGGGTTTGACCATGCCGGGGAAGCTCGCCAGATCGTAGCGCGGCCCCGCCCCGAAGGGATCGAACTTGCCGCCGCTCGCCACGGCGCCGCCCCGGGCGTTGAGGTTGCCGATCATGACGTTGAGCATCATGATGGCCCAGGCCGAGTAGAAGCCGTTGGCGCTCATGGTGCCGCCGTGGGAGACCACTGCAGCCCGGGTGCCGTGGCTGGTGAACTCCCGCGCCAGCTCCTCGATGTCGGCCACCGGCACGGCGCACTCGGCGCTGTATTGCGCGAGAGAGTGCTCCCGGCACGCCTCGGCCAGCAGCTGGAAGCTGCTCTTGACCGCGAACGCCCCCTTGGGGCCCTGAATGGTGCGATCCACCCAGAGGTTGGCCCGCTCACACTGGCCGGCAGGTCTCGGCTCGCCGCTGCTCGCCTCCTCTACCAGCATGGCGTCCCCCTCTCCATAGGCTTCCCCCTCAAAAGGCAAGCCAAGATCGCTGGCCCGCAGCATCTGGCCAAAGCGCGGATGCCCCTCGTTGCAGACAACCAGATGGCTGGCGTTGCAAAAACCGCGATAGCCGGCTCGCTCGGCGGCAGCTGCATGGGGTGCCGTCAGGAAGGGCTCGGCGTAGCGTTGGTTGTCGATGATCCAGCGCAGCATGGCCATGGCCAGGGCGGAATCAGTGGCAGGGCGGATGGGCAGCCAGCGGTTGGCGGGGGCGGAGGGCATGTTCACCGTGTTGGGCAGGCTGGGGGCCACCACCACGTAGGAGAACGGCTTGCCCGGTCGCGCCCGGTTAGCCGCCAGCTGACGGGACTGGCGCTTGAAGGGGTTGCCCGATTGCTGGGGCGAGGTGCCCATGAACAGCAGGAAGTCGCTCTCGTCCCAGTCCGGCTTGAGGTGGGCGTTCTTCTCCAGATCGTCCAGCAGGGCGCCGGCCCCGACCCGGAACGACAGGCCGCAATACGCGCCGTGGTTGGCGAAGTTGCGGGTACCGAAGCTGTTGAAGGTGAAGCGCTTGATGAAGTGATCCCGCCCCTCGTCCGAGGCGTTGCTCACCAGCAGCTGGTTGGCCCTGGGGCCGTACTCCGGGTTGGCCGGGTCGAGCGGTTCGGCGAGGTTGCGAATGGCCCGCAGCCCCTCAACCTGGCCCTCGCCGAACAGATCCCCCCCCTCCACCACCTCGGCCACCAGCTGCTCGAAGGGGATGCTCTGCCAGCGACCGCTGCCACGGGGCCCCACCCGCTTGAGACAGCGGGTGACCCGCTGCGGGCTGTCGAGCTGCTCGAGCATGGCGTTGCCCCGGGCGCAGGCGGTGGAGCGCCCGTCCAGCCCCCCTTCCTGGTAGCCGCTGGTTGCGAGCAGCGCCTGTTTGACCGGGGTCTTGAAGTCGATGTGGTGCCGGGCGGAGAGGGGGTGATAGGGGTTGCCCAGGATCCGCACTATCTGGTCGCGCTCGTTGTCGATGCGGGCCCGCACTCCACACAGGGTCCAGCAGCCAAGACACATGGTGTTGGCAACCCGCTGGGCCGGGCTGGGATGCAACTCCCCCTGCTCATCAACCCTGTACTCCACGGCCAGCGAGTTGCCATGGATGGGATCCCGGGTCGGTTTGCCCGAGCTGCCGGTGGCAAGACCACTCGCCACCTGCTTGAGGGTGTCGCTGTAACCGGCGACGAACAGCCCGGTGCCGCCGGCAATGGCGGCGCCCTTGAGAAACTTGCGTTTGCTGTGATCCATCAGAGTGCCTCGCCTGCAAAAGTTGTGGATGCCTTGATGGCGGGGGAAACAGAGGGGCGCACCAGCTCCGAGAGGGCCACCAGCAGGGCCAGCAGCAGACCGAAAGTGCCGAGAATGCCGAGCACACCGGCCGGGCCCCAGGCGATTTCATAGAGGTAGACGCCGGCCCCGTACTTGGGTGCGAGCTGCCCCTGAATGAGCACCAGCCAGCGCAGGCCCCACACCAGGTGCAGCCCCAACAGCCCCAGCCCCCAGAGTGCCAGGCGGGCAGAGATCCTTGGCCGCACCAGCATCAGCAGGCCGGCCAGCCCCAGGGTCAGCAACAGCCAGTGGGCCGCCAGCCGCCAGCTCGGATCGAGCCGATAGAGGGCCGCGGCCTCTGCCGCCGAGGCGCCGCCAAACAGGGCCCAGCCCAGCAGGGAGAGCGCCAGCAGGCCTAACGTCCAGCCACTCTGGCGCAGCAGGGTCGACTCGGTCTGGGCATGCCAGCCCGCCAACAAGCGGTTGAGCAGCAGCAGGGCACTCTGGGCCCCCAGCACGGCGCTCAGGGTCAGCAGCCAGGGCAACCAGGGGGTATGCCAGAGCGGGCGCGCCGCCACCGCCATGGTCTCAAGCCCGGTGTAGAGGGCGATGCTGAGCCCGCTCAGGGCCGCCAGCAGGGAAAGGGGCCGCTGCCAGACGTGCCCCGACCAGCTTCCCAGGCAGAGCAGCCTGGCAAAGCGGGCTATCTTGTCCCCTTCTGCGCCGCGCCGGGCCAGGGCAGGCCTTAGCAGCAGCCAGCCGAGCAGCATGGAGAGCAGGCTGAACAGCGGCAGCAGATAGGCGCCATACCACATGACGGAGCCAAAGCGGGTCTGGGCGTAGAAGTGCCAGGCCCGGGCCGGCTGGTGCAGATCCGCGGTCAGGGCGATGGGGGCCACCAGACCGGCCGCCACCATCAGCACCGCCGCCAGGGTCTGCAGCCGCGGATCCGGCGCCTTGCGCCACAGCTCAAACGCGCCGAGCCAGAGGGCCCCGTAGGCGAGGCCGATCAGAAAGAAATATTGCACCGCCCAGGGCAGCCAGGTGATGGGCTGAGCCGGGGCCAGCAGTTCGTTAATGACCATGGGCTATCTCCTTGCCATCGTCGGTGAGCAGGGTGCGCAGGGCCGGGTTGCCGTCGACCTTGCTGACGAAGGCCTCGTCCATACCGAGATAAAAGACCCGCGGCTGGGTATTGGCCTCCGGCTTGAGCACCTTGAGCGCCGGCTCGTGTTCGCGCAGCAAGCGGCTTATCCGGCTCTTGGGATCGTTCAAGTCGCCTATGATGCGCGCCTCGCCGACACAGCTCTCGACGCAGGCGGGCAAGAGCCCCGCCTCCAGCCGATGGGCACAGAAGGTGCACTTGTCGGCGGTGTTGGTCTCGTGGTTGATGAAGCGGGCATCATAGGGGCAGGCCTGCACGCAGTAGCCGCAGCCGACGCACCAGTCGTTGTTGACCACCACGATGCCGTCGTCCCGCTGGAAGGTGGCGCCGGTGGGGCAGACATCGAGGCAGGCGGGCTCGGCGCAGTGGTTGCAGAGCCTTGGCAACATCAAGAGGGAGGCGGGAGCCTCGAGGGCGGCCACGTCACTCACCTCGTACTGGCTCACCGTGGTGCGAAACTGGCCGAGTGGAGGCTGGTTTTCGATGGTGCAGGCCACGGTGCAGGCCTGACAGCCGACGCAGCGGCGCAGGTCGATCAGCATGCCGTAACGCTTGCGGCCATCCCCCCGGCTGATGGCCGCCCGCCCGTTGCGGGGCGCGGGAACGGACTGCGCCTGAACCTGGGTGACGGGGATCAGGGCCGCCCCTGCGGTGAGGGCGGCGATCCCGGATAACAATCGGCGCTTGCTGGGCTCCATGGCGTCTTTCCTTCTGCTGAGCTGGCTTGAAAGGGGTTGGGCCGATTGTCCTCAACGCAGGAAGTCGCCTCTATTGTGGTTTTCCACATACCGGGAGCCGGGTTGATCCAGCGCAATAAAAAATGGCCCAGCCCTGCTGAACTGTGACCGGGGCGGCGTTTGCCGCCCCTCCCGGCCCCCGTTCGCATGCAAGCGCACGTCCCGGTGATAGACTGCCCCCTTTGCACCGAGAGGAGAGCCCCCTGCACGCCCCAGTTCCCTTGTCCCTGCTCAGCCTGCTGCTCTGGCTCGCCCTGTCAGCCCTGCCGCTGCGGGTGCAGGCCGCCCCGACTCCCTCTTCGCCAGCGCCGGCCCGGCAGCAACCCGCACCATCCCAGGCCGCGCCGGTGCAGGCCTTGGCCGAACCGATACGCATCGGCGTGCTGGCAACCCGTGGCCCGGCCCTAGCCAGAGCCCAGTGGCAACCGCTATTGCGCTGGCTGGCACAGCGCGTGCCCGACCATCGCTTCGTGCTGCATCCGCTGGGGCTCGATGAACTGGCCGAGGCCGTCGCCCGCGAGCACCTCGATTTCGTCATCACCAACCCGGGCCAGTCGGTGAGTCTGGCGCGCCAGTATCCGCTGGCCTGGCTCGCCACCCTCAAGAGTCCGGCCGGGGGGGACAACCTCGCCATCGGCGCCGCCCTGGTGGTGCCTGCCCAGACCCCCTACCGACACTGGCGTGACCTCAAGGGGCAAGCGGTCGCCGCCGTCTCGGAGAACGCCTTCGGCGGCTACCTCGCCTATCGCTTCGAGGCGGGCGAACAGGGAGTTCGGCTGGAGCGCTTCTTCTCCACCGTGCAGTTCACCGGCTTTCCGCTGGACCGGCTCATCGAGCGGCTGACGGCAGGGGAGGTGGTCGCCGCCATCGTGCCGGTGTGTCAGCTGGAGCGCATGGAGCGGGAAGGCAAGGTCGCCAGGGGAGCGTTTCGGGTGCTGGATGATCAGGCGCCGGCCGGCTTTGGTTGCCAGAGCTCGACCCGGCTCTACCCCAACTGGTCCTTCGCCAAGACAGAGCGGGCCTCCCCCGCGCTGGCGCTGGCGGTGACCCGCGCGCTGTACGCTCTGCCCGCTGATAGCGAGGCGGCCATCGCCGCCGATTCGGCGGGCTGGACCGTGCCCACCAGCGAGCTTGCCATCGACCGCCTGCTCAAGGCGCTGGATCGCCACCCGCTGCAGGGCCCCTGGTGGCAAGCGGCCTGGCACTGGCTGCGCCAGCATCAACAGTGGGGCTGGGGCGCCCTGGCGCTGGTACTGCTGCTGGGGGGCCACCACCTGCTACTGCAATACCTGTTCAACCGCAGCCAGCGCCGGCTGCTCAAAGCCCGCCACCAGCTTGAGCAGAAGGGACGCCAGCTGGCACAGGCCAGACGACTCGCCGAACTGGGTGAGCTGGGCGCCAACGTGGCCCACGAGATCAATCAGCCCCTGACCGCCATCGCCAACTACAGCCAGGGGGCACTGCTGCGACTGGACAGATTGGCACAGGATCCGGCCCAGGTTGCCGCCCAGGCCTCCCTGCGTCAGGCCCTGGAGCAGATAGGGCTCCAGGTCCAGCGCATCACCCAGACAGTCAACCGGCTCAGAGCCAGGCTGCAAAAGCGCCCTCCCCGCTTCGCGCCTTGCGACCTGCCCACCCTGGTGGCGGAGTTGCACCCCCTGCTGGAGCAGATGCTGGCGCCGCTCGACGTCGCCTTCACCCTGCACTGGCGGGGCCAGCCACGCCCGTTACCTCTGGACGGCACCGGGATGGAGCAGTTGCTGGTAAACCTCATCAAGAATGGCGCCGAGAGTGCAGCGAAGAGAGCGGCGCAGAGGGCAGCTAAGAGTGCGCGCCCCGCTGTTCACTCCCCTACTCACCCCACTACGCAAGCACCGGCACAGGAGCCTGCCCGGGTCGAGCTGCTGATCGCCTTCGAGGCGCAGAGCCTGCTGCTGGAGATCTGCGACAACGGTGCCGGCCTGAGGGTCCCCGCCACCGAACTGCAGCAGGCGTTTTACAGCGACAAGCCGGACGGCATGGGGCTGGGGCTGGCCATCTGCCGGGAGGTGGTCGAGAGCCATCGCGGCCAGTTCAGCCTGGAGAACCTGAGCCCCCACGGTTGTCTGGCCCGGGTCACCCTGCCCGTGCCGCCCCCCGAAACCCTCCCTTCATCCACCGACATGCCGAGGAACTGAGATGACGTTTCCCTCCCGCCCCCCGCTCTATCTGGTCGATGACGACGAGGCCGTGCTCGACTCCCTGCGATTCATGCTGGAGAGCTGCGACGAGCGGCAGCTGTTCAGCTTTGCCGATGGCGAGCGCTTCCTGGCCGAGGTCGATCTGCACCAGCCCGCCTGCCTCATCCTCGACTGCCGCATGCCTGGGCTCTCGGGCCCCGAGGTCCAGCAGCGGCTGAAGGCGGCCCAGAGCCCCATCGCCATCCTGTTTCTCACCGGCCACGGCGAGGTCCCACTGGCGGTGGAATCCCTCAAGCTGGGGGCGGTGGATTTCTTGCAAAAACCGGTGCAGCTGGCCCCCCTGCTCGCCGCCATCGAGCGGGCCGAGCAGGCGACGCAGGCGGCGGCCACCCGCCTCGCCCAGCTGGCCGCCTTTGAGCGCCTCACCCCGCGCGAACGCCAGTTGTTGCAGCTCATCGCCCGGGGCCACAAGAACCAGCAGATAGCGCAGGATCTCTGCATTTCGGTGCGCACCGTCGAGGTGTGCCGCGCCAGCCTGATGAAACGCCTGGCGGTGAACTCCCTCGCCGAGATGCTGCTGCGCTACGCGCAGGTGAACGAACACCCCTGAGTGGCCTGCAACCGTACAAAACGGGCCGAGATCACACATTTGGCGCTTCGATGGCGGTAGAGTGCCCTCTTCTCTTCACCAGGATCGCCCGGGTCCTGCGCCTTGTTTCGAGGACACATCATGGAACTGCTTCTGCTCAGCAACGGTAAAACCACAGAACACCCCGGCCTGCTCGGCTGGGCCCGCGACCGGGTGCAAACCCTGCTCGCTCGCAACCAGGTCAAGCGCATCCTGCTCATCCCCTACGCGGTGATCCGCAGCGACTGGGATGCCCGCGCCCGGGAGCTCACCGAGAGTCTGGGGGTGGACGCCATCAGCATCCATCACTTCGACGATCCGGTGGATGCCATCAACCGGGCCGACGCCATCTTCATCAGCGGCGGCAATACCTGGCTCCTGAACCAGCGGCTGCACGAGTATGGTCTGGTGGTCCCCATCCAGCGTGCGGTGCGCGAGCGGGGCGTGCCCTATGTGGGCTGGAGCGCCGGCTGCAACGTGGCCACCCCCAGCATCCGCACCACCAACGACATGCCGGTGTGCAGCGCCGTGGTGCTGCCTGCGCTGGGGCTCTTCCCCGTGCAGATCAACCCCCACTATCTGGACGCCAGCATCAGCGGCCACATGGGGGAGACCCGGGACGAGCGTCTGGCCGAATTCTGCGCCATCAACCCGAGCGAATCCGTGGTGGCCCTGCGCGAGGCGAGCCTGTTGCAGATCGGCGGCGAGAGCATCGAATACTGGAGCGCCCGGGGCGAGACTTTCAAGATCTTCAAGCACGGCGAGCCCGTCCGGGAATACGGGGACGCTGCGCCTCTGGCAGCGCTCACCCCCTTCACGCCGGCACGCTGATCCTGCCAAACGACAGAGGGATGGCCTGCGCCATCCCTCTTTCTTTGTTGCTCGCCCCTTCGTGATTCACTCCAGAATGGCCATCTCCTCCCGAGAGCCGCTGCGCCCGGGAGCCCTCAGCAACACCACCAGCGGCACGGCGCACAGGCTGACCCACATCATCAGGCGAAAATCCTGCAGGTAGGCGAGCAGGCTGGCCTGCCGGGTCACCTCGCCGTTGATCATGGCCAGCCCCTTCGGCGTCATCAGCTCCGCCATGCCCCCGCCCTGATGCAGGTTGACATTGAACGGGGTGATGTAGGCGGCGAACGCCTCGTGGTTCATCTGGGATCGCTGGGCCAGATAGGTGATCACCACCGAGATGCCGATGCTGCTGCCGATGTTGCGCACCAGGCTGAACAGCGCCGTCCCCTCGTTGCGATAGCGCGGCGCCAGGGTCGCAAAGGTGATGGTGGAGAGGGGCACGAAGATGAAGCCGAGCCCCAGCCCCTGGATGATGCCGGTGCGCACTATGTCCCAGCTGCCGATGTCCGTGTTGAACAGGGTCATCTCCCACATGGAGAAGCTGGTGAGCAGCAGCCCTGACAGGATGAGGTAACGGGCGTCCACCCGGCCCGACAGCCTGCCCACCAGCATCATGGCAACCATGGTGCCCACCCCGCGCGGGGCGAGCAGGTAACCCACGTCGATCACCGGGTAACCCATCAGCCCCTGCATGAAGGGAGGCAGCAGCGTCATGGTCGCCAGCAAGATGATGCCGACGATGAAGATGAAGAGCAGACCGACGCTGAAGTTGCGATCCCGGAACAGGGCCGGTTCTATGTAGGGGTGCGGGTGGGTGAAGATATGCACCACGAAGAGGTAGAACGCCATCACCATCAGGATGGTCTCGATGACGATCTCGGGGCTGGCGAACCAGTTTTGTGACTCCCCCCTGTCCAGCGCCATCTGCAATGCCCCTATGCCGAGACTCAGCAGGGCGAAGCCCAGCAGATCGAAGCGGCGGCTGGCATCGATCTTCGTCTCCTCGATGAAGGCGGCAAGCCCGAACCAGGCCAGCAGGCCGAACGGCAGGTTGATGTAGAAGACCCAGCGCCAGTTGTAGTACTCGGTGAGCCAGCCCCCCAGCGACGGCCCCAGGATGGGACCCACCATGACCCCTATCCCCCAGAGCGCCATGGCAGAGCCGTGCTTCTCAGGCGGATAGGTGTCCAGCAGCACCGCCTGTGAGAGGGGCACCAGGCTGGCACCGAAGATCCCCTGCAGCAGGCGGAACAGCACTATCTGATCCAGGCTCTGGGCCGCGCCGCACAACATGGAGGCAACGGTAAAGCCCGCCACCGACCACATGAACAGCCTTTTGCGGCCAATTCTTGCCGAGATGAAACCGGTCAGCGGCATGAAGATGGCGGCCGCGACTATGTAGGAGGTCAGCACCCAGGAGATCTGATCCTGGGTGGCGCCCATGGCCCCCTGCATATGGGGCAGGGCGACGTTGGCGATGGTGGTGTCCAGCGCCTGCATGATGGTGGCCAACATCACCGACAGGGTGATGAAGCCACGTCGGGAGCTCTGATCCACCCCCTGATGGCTTTGCGTCGTCATATTAACCTCAGAATGACCAGCCCAGCAGGCTGCGTTTGTGGCCGGTGTCTATCTTGGTGATGGCGCTCAGGCCAGCGCGCAGAGTAGGCCCGGAGGCCATTTCGTCCAGCTTGATGCGCACCGCGACTCGCTGGGCGATCTTGACCCAGTTGCCGGTGGCATTCTGGGCCGGGATCACCGAAAACTCGGAGCCGGTGGCCGGGCTCAGGCTCTCCACCACCCCGTGCCAATGGGCATTCGGGTAGGTGTCCAGGCTGATCTCCACCTCCTGCCCCGGCTGAACATGGGTCAGCTCGGTTTCGGTGAAGTTCGCCTCTATCCAGGGGCTGTCGGTCTCTACCAGCATCATGGCGGTCATGCCGACGATGCTGTACTGGCCCGGCTTGGGCAGCTGGCTGGCGATGCCGTTGGCGGGGGCGTAGATCTTGGTGCGGGCGAGATCCAGCTTGGCCTTGGCGAGCTCGGCGGCGGCCTCCTGATAGGCGGGCTGCTGCTCCACCGGCAGGTTGACGTCGCCGTTCAGGGAGGCTTCAATCTTCTTGAGCCCCTCCTCCAGCGCCACCTGTTGCTGGGCGGTCTGTATGGTGAGCTGACGGGCATCGTCATAGTTGGCGGTGGAGGTGAAGTGTTTGGCCACCAGATCCGCCTGGCGATGCTCCTCCTTCAGGGCATAGGCATGGCGGGTGCGTGCCACGGCGATCTCCGCCTGCTGGCCGCGATAACTGGTCTGCAGCGCCACCAGATCGGTGCGCACCTTGGCGAGCTCCGCCTCGGCCTTGGTTACCGCCACCTGGAAGGTCTCGGGATCCAGCTCGAACATCAGCTGACCGGCCTTGACCTGCTCGTTCTCATTCACATAGACCTTGGCCACCCGGCCCAGCACCTCGGTACTGATGGGCACCTTGTCCGCCTTCACATAGGCGTTGTCGGTCTCGACATAACGGCCACCCAGCATGTAGATGGCACCTATGCCGAGCAGGGCCAGGGCCGGTACCACCACCAGCAGAAGCAGACGGGTCCGGCGGCGGTTCGTCACCGGCGTTTGGGGAGGGGAAGATTCGGCATTCATAGAAACACTCCACATTCAATGCTGATAAAGATGAGATCAATACTTCGATAGATTGTCGCGCAAGGTCTTGAGGGCGTCGCAGAGGGCGCGGGTGCCCGCCTCCCCCAGCTCACCGATGGCGTGCTGATGCACCACAGCGGAGGCCTGCTTGATCTTCTCGAGATAGGGTTCCGCCCCCTCGGTCAGGAACAGCTGATGGGCACGCCTGTCGTTGGGGTCGTTGCGCCGCTCCACCAGACCGTTGTCGGCCATCTGATCGAGCTGGCGCGCCAGCGTGATGGGCTGGATGTCCAGCCGCTCGGCGAGATCCACCTGGCGTATGCCCTCGCTGCGTGCAATGTGCACCAGAGCCCTGGCCTGGGCCAGGGTGAGGCAGCTTCCCTCCAGCTGCTGCTGGAACTGGCGGCGCATCAGGCGCTGGACGTCGCCGATGAGAAAGCCAAGGGTGTCCGGTTGTTTGTTCATGATATGCAACCCATATAGTAAGCTTTACTTATTATATACAAAGCGTATCCATGTGCAAGCTGGCTCCGGCAGCCGTTTGGGTTCATGCTGGGTGCCACCACCTCAACGGCAGGAGACACGTCATGGATATCAGGATGGAGCGGGACAGCCTGGGGGAGATAGCCGTCCCGGCGGACAGGCTCTGGGGGGCCCAGACCCAGCGCTCCCTGCATCACTTCAACATCTCGGGGGAGCGCCAACCCATGGAGATCATCCATGCCCTGGCCCGCATCAAGTCCGCCTGCGCCCGGGTCAACCACGCCCTGAGGCTGCTCCCCGCCCGCAAGGCCCAGGCCATCATGGCCGCTGCCGACGAGATCCTGCGCGGCCTGCACGACGCCGAGTTTCCCCTGATGGTGTGGCAGACCGGCTCCGGCACCCAGACCAACATGAACCTCAACGAGGTGCTGGCAAACCGGGCCAGCGAACTGCTCGGCGGCCCCCGGGGGGAAGCGCGGCTGGTGCATCCCAACGACGAGGTAAACAAGAGCCAGTCCAGCAACGATGTCTTCCCGAGCGCCATGAACCTGGCGGCGGTCACCGCCATCACGCAGCGGTTGCTGCCGACCCTCGCTGCCCTGAAGCAGACCCTGGCAGGCAAGGCCGCCGCCTTCGACCACATCGTCAAGATTGGCCGCACCCATTTGCAGGATGCCACTCCCCTCACCCTGGGCCAGGAGATCTCCGGCTGGGTCGCCCAGCTTGAACAGGGGGAGCGCCATCTACGGGCCGCCCTGCCCCATCTGTGCGAGCTGGCGCTCGGCGGCACCGCCGTGGGCACCGGCCTCAACTGCCCTCCCGGCTTTGCCGAGGCGGTGGCCAGAACCCTGGCCGAGCAGACCGGTCTGCCGCTCATCAGCGCCCCCAACAAGTTCGAGGCCCTGGCGGCGAGTGACGCCCAGGTTCACGCCCACGGTGCCCTCAAGACGCTGGCAGCCTCCCTCATGAAGATCGCCAACGACGTACGCTGGCTGGCGAGCGGCCCCCGCAGCGGGCTGGGGGAGCTGCTCATCCCCGAGAACGAGCCCGGATCCTCCATCATGCCCGGCAAGGTCAACCCGACCCAGAGCGAGGCCCTCACCATGCTCTGCGCCCAGGTGATGGGCAACGATGTGGCCATCAACATCGGCGGTGCCAGCGGCAACTTCGAGCTCAACGTGTTCAGGCCGATGATCGCCTACAACGTCCTGCAGAGCGTGCGGCTGCTGGCTGATGGCATGCAGAGCTTCCACGACCACTGCGCCGTCGGCATCACCCCGAACCAGGCCAGGATCAACGATCTGCTCTCCCGCTCCCTGATGCTGGTGACGGCCCTCAACCCCCATATCGGCTATGACAAGGCGGCCGAGATCGCCAAACGGGCGCACCATCAGGGGCTGAGTCTGCGGGAGGCGGCCATTGCCTCTGGCCACCTCAGCGCGGAGCAATTCGATGCCTGGGTGATCCCCGCTGACATGGTGGGCCGCACGCCATAAGGCAGCGCAGCGCACGGCAATCCCATGCTCGGGTGATCCCGCTGACATGGTGGGCCACACGCCATAAGGCCGCGCAGCGCACGGCAATCCCATGCCCGGGGCATACCAGCGCAGGTGGCGGGGCGCAGCAAATAGGGACAGTGATGGGCAACAAAGATGAAAAGGGCGCCATGGCGCCCTTTTCATTGCAGATCTGCCGTCAAGTCTTGCTCTGGCAGTTGAACATCCAGTGGGTGCCGAATTTGTCCACCAGGGATCCGAAATAGTCACCCCAGAACATCTCCGCCAGCGGCATCTCCACCCTGCCTCCCTCGGCCAGGGCTGCGAACAGGCGATCGGTCTCGCCCCGGCTGTCCGGCTCCAGGTTGAGGTAGCTGTTGTTGCCCTGCACCAGGGTGAACCCCATGCTGGCCGGAGCATCCGTGCCCATCAGCACGTGGCCCCCGAGGATGGGCAGGGCCACATGCATCACCAGCTCCCCGTCTTCCTCCGACAAAGGGGGCTGGCCCGGGCAGCCCGGGGACTCCTTGAACCTGTGAATGGGGCCGCTGAAGTCACCGCCGAACACTTCGCGATAGAAGAGGAAGGCAGCCTCCGTCTCCCGGGCAAAATTGAGATAGGTACTGACACGCGCCATGGGTTTCTCCTTGTCACCGATAGCTGGCCCCTGTGGCCAGCTAACAGCATAGAAGAGCACGGGGCTCTGTCAGGTGGCGCTCCGCTCCCTTCTGCGCACGGGGGAGCCGCACTCACAACCCAGGTTCGGTCGAACACGCAAAAGTGCAACCCGATTTGCAGTGGGTTGCACCTCATATAGGCATTCATAAGATGCATTGCCAACCCATTAATAATGCTGTGAAAAGCGGACAAGCGGCGGGCTTGAAAGGAGTCTGATGGAGACCGGATTCATGGAAGAATTCAACAATGTAACCAATACATTAAAATTTCTTGCTTGAAGGTTGCACCTAGTTGCACCATCATCGGCGAAATTTAACCGTCCGGTAATATTGTTACCTTCTAGACACAGGAAGTCCCATGGCCACTACCACCCTCGGCGTCAAACTCGATGAAGCGACCCGCGACCGCCTCAAACAGGCTGCGCAGACCCTGGATCGCACTCCCCACTGGCTGATCAAGCAAGCCATCTTCACCTATCTGGAGCAACTGGATCGCGGTCTGACCCCGCCCGAGCACTCCGGGCTGGCTGCCGCCGCCGGGGAAGAGGCCGTCGAGACCCTGACCGAGCAGGGCATCCAGGTCTTCCTCGAGTTTGCCGAGAGCATTCTGCCCCAGTCCGTGCTGCGGGCCGCCATCACGGGGGCTTATCGCCGCCCCGAGACCGAAGCCGTCCCCATGCTGCTGGAGCAGGCCCGTCTGCCCAAGGACAAGGCTGACGCGACCCAGAAGCTGGCCATGGGCATCGCCGAGAAGCTGCGCAACCAGAAGAGCGCCAGCGGCCGTCAGGGCCTGGTCCAGGGGCTGCTTCAGGAGTTC
Source organism: Aeromonas sp. R2-1 (assembly GCF_040908425.1). NCBI lineage: Bacteria > Pseudomonadati > Pseudomonadota > Gammaproteobacteria > Aeromonadales > Aeromonadaceae > Aeromonas > Aeromonas sp. R2-1. Next base: position 136,881 of record NZ_JBFODR010000015.1, on the reverse strand, counting down.
TCCCTCTCCTCCCAGGAAGGGGTGGCCCTGATGTGCCTGGCGGAGGCGCTGCTGCGCATCCCCGACAAGGCGACCCGGGATGCCCTCATCCGCGACAAGATAAGCGGCGGCAACTGGAGCCAGCACCTGGGCCAGAGCACCTCATTGTTCGTCAACGCGGCCTCCTGGGGTCTGCTCATCACCGGCAAGCTGGTGGCCACCCACAACGAGGCGGGCATGAACAGCTCCCTCAAGGGACTCATCGGCAAGGGGGGTGAGCCGCTCATCCGCAAGGGCGTCGACATGGCGATGCGCCTGATGGGTGAACAGTTCGTCACCGGCGAGACCATCGCCGAGGCGCTGGCGAACGCAGGCGGCATGGAGAGCAAGGGGTTCCGCTACTCCTACGACATGCTGGGGGAAGCGGCCCTGACCGAGGAGGACGCCAAACGCTATCTGGCCTCCTACGAGCAGGCCATCCACGCCATCGGCAAGGCCTCCCACGGTCGCGGCATCTACGAGGGGCCGGGTATCTCCATCAAGCTCTCCGCCCTGCATCCGCGCTACAGCCGCGCCCAGTACGATCGCGTCATGGAGGAGCTCTACCCCACCTTGCTGGGCCTGACCCAGCTCGCCAGGCAGTATGACATCGGCATCAACATCGACGCCGAGGAGGCCGATCGCCTGGAGATCTCCCTCGATCTGCTGGAGAAGCTCTGCTTCGATCCGTCCCTCACCGACTGGAACGGCATCGGTTTCGTCATCCAGGCCTACCAGAAGCGCTGCCCCTATGTGATCGACTACGTCATCGATCTCGCCAAGCGCAGCCGTCACCGCCTGATGATCCGTCTGGTGAAGGGCGCCTACTGGGACAGCGAGATCAAGCGCGCCCAGCAGGAAGGGCTGGAAGGCTACCCGGTCTATACTCGCAAGCCCTACACGGACGTCTCCTACCTCGCCTGCGCCCGCAAGCTGCTGGCGGTGCCCGAGGCCATCTATCCCCAGTTCGCCACCCACAACGCCCACTCCCTGTCTGCCATCTATCAGCTGGCGGGTCAGAACTACTACCCGGGTCAGTACGAGTTCCAGTGCCTGCACGGCATGGGTGAACCGCTCTACGAACAGGTGGTCGGCAAGGTGGCCGACGGCAAGCTGGGTCGCCCCTGCCGCATCTATGCACCGGTAGGCAGCCACGAGACCCTGCTCGCCTACCTGGTGCGCCGCCTGCTGGAGAACGGGGCCAACACCTCATTCGTCAACCGCATCGCGGACAACAACATCTCCCTCTCGGATCTGGTGCAGGATCCGGTGCAGCAGATCGAGCAGATGGCCGCCCGTGAAGGGACCCTGGGTCTGCCCCATCCGCGCATCCCCCTGCCCCGGGATCTCTACGGCGAGGCGCGCCCGAACTCCGCAGGTCTGGATCTCGCGAACGAGCACCGCCTGGGGTCCCTCTCCGCCGCCCTGCTCGCCAGCACCAACACCGCCTATCAGGCCGTGCCCATGCTGGGTTGCGACACCGAGGCGCCGACCCAGTTCCAGCCCGTGCTCAACCCGGCGGATCACCGCGATGTCGTCGGTCAGGTGAGCGAAGCCACGGTAGCGCTGGTGGACAAGGCGCTCGCCTGCTCCCTCACGAGCGGCCAGATCTGGCAGTCCACCCCGCCAGCCGAGCGGGCCGCCGTGCTGGACAGGGCCGCCGATCTGATGGAATCCGAACTGCAACCCCTGATGGGCCTGCTGGTTCGCGAATCCGGCAAGACCTTCGCCAACGCCATCGCCGAGGTGCGCGAAGCGGTGGACTTCCTGCGCTACTACGCCGCCCAGGCGCGCAACCACTTCGCCAACGACACCCACAGGCCGCTCGGCCCCGTGGTCTGCATCAGCCCCTGGAACTTCCCGCTGGCCATCTTCAGCGGCCAGGTGTGCGCGGCCCTGGCCGCCGGCAATACGGTGCTGGCCAAGCCTGCCGAGCAGACCCCCCTCATCGCGGCACAAGCGGTGCGCATCCTGCTGGAAGCGGGGGTACCCGCCGGAGCGGTGCAACTGCTGCCGGGCCGTGGTGAGACCGTGGGTGCGGCGCTCATCGCGGACGAACGGGTGCGCGGCGTCATGTTCACCGGCTCCACCGAGGTGGCGGGCATCATCTCCCGCAACCTGGCCGGTCGCCTCGACGCCCAGGGCCGCACCATTCCCCTCATCGCCGAGACCGGCGGCCAGAACGCCATGATCGTCGACTCTTCCGCCTTGACCGAACAGGTGGTGATGGATGTCATCTCCTCGGCGTTCGACAGCGCCGGTCAGCGCTGCTCCGCCCTGCGAGTGCTGTGCGTGCAGGATGACGTGGCGGATCGGGTGATCCGGATGCTCAAGGGCGCCATGGCCGAGTACAAGGTCGGCAGCCCCGAGCACCTCTCCACCGACATCGGCCCCGTCATCGACGCCGAGGCCAAGGCCAACATCGAGCGCCACATCAAGGCCATGGGCGACAAGGGGCGCAAGGTGCACCAGATCGCCCGCACCCAGGGGGATGCCTGCAGCCGCGGCACCTTCGTGCTGCCGACCCTGATCGAGCTCGACAGTCTGGACGAACTGGGACGCGAAGTGTTCGGCCCTGTGCTGCACCTGGTCCGCTACCCGCGCACCCGGCTCGGGGAGTTGCTCGAGCAGATCAACGGCAGCGGCTACGGCCTGACCCTGGGTGTCCATACCCGCATCGACGAGACCATCGCCCAGGTGGTGAACGTGGCCAAGGTGGGCAACCTCTACGTCAACCGCAACATCGTGGGTGCCGTGGTCGGGGTGCAACCCTTCGGTGGGGAAGGGCTTTCCGGCACCGGTCCCAAGGCCGGTGGCCCGCTCTACATGTATCGCCTGCTCGGCGCCCGTCCCCAGGAGGCGGTGGCCAACCAGCTGCACCAGGAGTCCGGTGCCCTGCATGCCGAGGCGAAAGCCCCCCTCGTGGCCCTGCGCGACTGGGCGAGCAAGCAGGATCCGGCCCTCGCCGCCCTGTGCGATCACTACGCCGCGCTCTCCCAGAGCGGCCGTACCCAGCTGCTGACCGGCCCCACCGGCGAGCGCAACAGCTACAGCCTGCTGCCCCGGGAACGGGTGCTCTGTCTTGCCCAGGAGAAGGCCGACCTGCTGGCCCAGCTGGCCGCCTGTCTGGCGGTCGGCAGCCAGGTGTTGCTGCCGGACGATGCCCAGAGACGCTCCCTGCTCTCTTCCCTGCCGACCGAGGTGCGGGATCCCATCGCGCTGGTGGCGGACTGGGCCACGGGGGAGACGGACTTCGATGCCCTGCTGCACCACGGCGACTCGGATCAGTTGCGGGAGGTGAGCAAGCTCGCCGCCGCGCGCCAGGCAGCCCGTAACGGCGCCATCATCGGTGTGCACGGCCTGCATCGCGGCGAGACCGACATCCCGCTGGAGCGCCTGCTCATCGAGCACGCCCTCTCGGTCAACACCGCCGCCGCCGGTGGCAACGCCAGCCTGATGACCATAGGCTAAGCGCCACATAGTGACGGAGACTCAAGCCCCGCCGATGCGGGGCTTGTTCTTTCGTCTCTGGGACACGCCCATGAAAAAGGCCGCCCCTGTCGGGGCGGCCTTTTTGTTCTCCCTTCTCCCCTCGCGGGAGAAGGGTGGGGGATGAGAGGCGACTCGCCTACACATACTCCATAAAGACGCGGGAGGTGAGCTTGGTGATGAGCTCATAGGGAATGGTGCCGATCTGGTCGGCCACCCGCTCCACCGGCAGCCCTTCCCCCCAGAGCACAGCCTCGTCGCCGGCCTTGTCGGTGGCGCCGGGACCGAGATCCACCGTGGTCATGTCCATGGAGACGCGACCCACCAGGGGCACGATGCGGCCATTGACCAGCACAGGCGTGCCGTTGGGGGCCATGCGCGGATAGCCGTCGCCGTAACCGATGGCAATGACCCCGAGCCGGGTATCGCGATCCGACACCCAGTTGGCGCCATAACCCACCGGCTCGCCCGCCTTGTGATCCCGCACCGCGATCAGTTGTGTCTTGAGGGTCATCACCGGCTGCAGGTCGTAATCCGCCGCCACCGTATTGGGGAAAGGCGACACGCCGTAGAGGATGACGCCGGGGCGCACCCAGTCGCAGTGGGAATCCGGCCAGGCCAGGATGCCCGCCGAGTTGGCCATGGCCCGCTCACCCTTGAGCGGCGCGGTCAGCTGGCTGAACAGGTCGATCTGCTCGCGGGTGGTGGGTTGCTCCAGCTCATCGGAGCGGCTGAAGTGAGTCATGACATTGAACGGCTGCACCACGTTCTTGCACTTGCCGAGGCGCTCGATAAAGGCGGGCATCTCCTCGGCCCGTACCCCGAGGCGGTGCATGCCGGTATCGAGCTTGAGCCAGGCCACTACGGGGGCAGGCAGCTCCGCCTGCTCCAGCGCCTCGAGCTGCTCCCAGGTGTGCACCGCGGTCTGCAGGTTGTTGGCCGCCAGCACCGGCAGGTCGGCGGCGCTGAAGAAGCCCTCCAGCAGCACGATGGGCTTGACCACGGCGCAGGAGCGCAGCATCAGCGCCTCTTCGATGCGGGCCACCGCGTAGGCGTCCGCATCCACCAGGGTGCGGGCGACCGGTAGCAGGCCGTGGCCGTAGGCATTGGCCTTGACCACGGCAATGATCTTGCATTGGGGGGCGTGGCGTTTCACCACGGCGAGATTGTGGCGCAGGGCCGCTGTGTTGATCTGGGCGATAGCCGCTTTCATCTGTTTTCCCTTACGAGGGCATGATAATCAGGCACCGGGTGGTGTCAGCCCTCAAATCTCATCGTCTAAGGCCGGACCGGCAGAATTGTCGAACCGGGAAAACTGTTTATGGATGCCGGGAGCAGGCTCCCGACTTACTTAGTAGTCATCGTCAAACGCCGGGCCCGCGTAGTTGTCAAAACGCGAGAACTGACCCTGGAAGGTGAGCCGCACTCGTCCTATGGGGCCGTTACGCTGCTTGCCGATGATGATCTCGGCGATCCCCTTGTCGGGGCTGTCGTCGTGATAGACCTCGTCGCGGTAGATGAACATGATCAAGTCCGCATCCTGCTCGATGGAGCCCGATTCCCGCAGATCCGAGTTGACCGGGCGCTTGTCGGCCCGCTGTTCCAGGCTTCGGTTGAGCTGGGAGAGCGCCACCACGGGGCACTGCAGCTCTTTCGCCAGCGCCTTGAGGGAGCGGGAGATTTCACCGATTTCCAGAGTACGGTTGTCAGACAGCGCCGGCACCCGCATCAGTTGCAGGTAGTCCACCATGATCATGCTGATGCCGCCGTTGTCCCGCGCCACCCGACGGGCACGGGAGCGCACTTCGGTCGGGGTGAGGCCGGAGGAGTCGTCGATGTACATCTTCCCCTTCTCCAGCAGCAGCCCCATGGTGGAGGAGAGCCGCGCCCAATCCTCGTCGTCGAGCTGGCCGGTCCGCACCTTGGTCTGGTCGATGCGGCCCACCGAGGCGAGCATACGCATGATGATCTGCTCGGAGGGCATCTCGAGGGAGAAGATCAGCACCGGCTTGTCGGCGGTGAGGGCCGCGTGCTCGCACAGGTTCATGGCAAAGGTGGTCTTGCCCATGGAAGGACGGGCGGCGACGATGACCAGATCCGAACGCTGCAGGCCGGCGGTCATCTTGTCCAGATCGTTGTAGCCGGACGATACGCCGGTCACCCCGTTGTGGGGGGTCTTGAACAGCTCTTCAATCTTGTCGACGGTCTGCTCGAGGATGAGCTTGAGCGGCTGGGGGCCCTCGTTGGCGCTGGTGCGCTGTTCGGCGATCTGGAATACCTTGCTCTCGGCCAAGTCCAGCAGATCGTTGGAGGTACGCCCCTGGGGCTCGTAGCCCGCTTCGACTATCTCGTTGGCGACCGAGATCATCTCCCGCACCACCGCCCGCTCACGCACGATCTCGGCGTAGGCACTGATGTTGGCGGCACTCGGGGTGTTCTTGGCGATCTCCACCAGATAGGCGAAGCCACCGGCCTCTTCCAGTTGCTCGGAGCGCTCGAGCTCCTCCTGCAGAGTGATGAGGTCGATGGGGTTGCCCGCGTTGGAGAGGCGGGTCATGGCCTGGAAGATCAGGCGGTGCGGGCGGCTGTAGAAATCCTTGTCGATCACCCGTTCGGCGACCCGATCCCAGGCCTCGTTGTCCAGCATCAGGCCGCCCAGTACGGACTGTTCGGCCTCAAAAGAGTGGGGAGGTACTTTCAGCTGTTGTGTCTTGGCGTCTTTTTTCGCCGTCACTTGCTCTGCCATACACATAAAAACCGCAGCGGGAAGGGGACGGGAATTTTACAAAAGAAACCCCGCCATCGCGAGTGCTAATACGTCCCGTCATCGCATCCGGCGACAAGACGGGACCCTGGCCTCGTCAGCGCCATCCACTTCTGCGCCGCAGACCTGCCTCACAGTACGAGAAAGGGCCAGACCAGGGTCTGATCTTTCGTTCTTGCTCTTTGTTTGTTGCGCAGCCTGCGCACCGAGCGACTCGGCCGTCTTTGTTTCATGGGCGCCTCCCCTGTCGGACGACTCAATCTGTTCATGAATAATTCATGCCATCCGTGATAATCATACCCGCAAGCTGCAACACAAAAAGGGACTGGCAGCCTGCCATGCGCCTCGCTGAGCTTGCACAAGCAGAGCATGCCCCCACCTACATGAGAGTGAAAGAGTCAAAATGAAAAAGATGCTGACCCTGTTTGCCCTGATCCTGGCCATTGGCCTTGGGGCACCCATCGCCGAGGCCAAGAAACTTGGTGGCGGCAAATCCTTTGGCAAGAGCTACAAGACGGCCCCGGCCCAACCTGCGGCCAAGCCGGTCGACACCAAGAACCCGACCGTGGGCGCCCAGGCACCCAAGAAAGGCGGCATGATGGGCGGCCTGCTGGGTGGTCTGCTGGCCGGCGGCCTGTTCGCCTACCTGCTGGGCAGCGGTGCCTTCGAAGGTCTGCAAGGGATGGACTTCCTGCTGATCGCCCTGCTGGCACTGGGCGGTGTCTTCCTGTTCCGAGCCCTGCGCAGGAACAAGGCGGCAGCGGCCCAGCCACAGACGGCCTATGCGGGCTATCAACCGCCCCAGAGCGCGGCCCCCCAGCAGTTCGAGCAGAGCCACAGCGCCCCGCAGGCCACCGGTTTTGCCGACAGCGACGTGCCCTTCCGTCTGCCCCCGGGCTTTGACATGAACGGCTTCCTGGCCGGTGCCCGCGATCACTACCGCACCCTGCAAGAGGCCTGGAACAAGAACGACCTGGAGAAGATCCGCGAGTACGTGAGCCCCGAGCTGTTCGAGCACCTCAAGGCCGAACGCGCCGAGCTCTCCGGTGAGCAGCACACCGAGGTGATGTACGTGGACACCCAGCTGGTCCGTGCCGACTACGGCAGCGACTGGGCCCAGGTGAGCGTGCGCTTCAGCGGCCGCTACATGGACCGTCAGGAGCAGGTCGAGGAGGATATCAAGGAGGTGTGGCACCTCGAGCGTGATCTCGCCAAGGACAATGCCCCCTGGCATATCGTCGGCATCGAGCAGCTCTAAGGTTCAACCGACCCATTTCATCAAGGCGACCTCAGGGTCGCCTTTTTATTGCCATCAGATCGTGTCATGCCCTATTTCGAGGCAGCTCCCCGTGACCGGATATATTTCCCGAGAGACACTGCTGATGACATTGAAAATAAAAAGAGAGGCAGCCATGGCTGCCTCTCTTTTTTATTGGCTCGGGGTGCAGGGATTATTTGCAACCCTCTACCGAGGTGGAGTTGATATAGCTGACCTCGCCGGCCGGCTGATAATCGGCGACCTGAATGGTCTTCTTCGCTGCGATATAATCCTTCAGCACACCGGCATCCACCAGACCGGCATTGATGGTGTCGATCTTCGGATAACCGTCACCACCGGCCGCGCTGAAGCTCGGGATGGAGAAGCTGTAGGTTGCCGCCGGATCGAAGGCCTTCCCGCCGATGGTGGCGATGTCCACGCTCTTGGCCTGGCAATCCACCGTCATCTTGATGCCGCCGAACTGGGCATAGCCACCGGTATTGGCGGTCTTGGTCGCAACCTGGCCCAGGTAGGTCAGCAGCTCGTTGCCGCTCATGGTCGCCTTGTTGACGGTGTTGCCGAACGGATGCACGGTCAGCACGTCACGGTAGCTGATGTCCCCTGCCGCGATGGAGGCACGCACCCCACCGGAGTTGACGATGCCAAAGTCGGTGCTCAGCTTCTCGGCGGTCGCGGTGGTGATGAGACGACCCAGGTTGGTCTGCTTGTTGCGCACGTTGGCGCGCTCACCGTCCAGTACGCCATCGGTGGCACCGATAACCACGCCCAGCTCCTGCTGTCCCTTCTCCTGATAGGTGAGCAGGGTGTTGTAGAGCTCGGGATCCTTGACGATCTCTTCTTGGATGAAATCACCGTCCGCGTTCTTCAGGTTGACCGGGATCAGATCGTACTGGGTCAGGGTCAGCTTGCCATTCTGATAGTCAAACTGGGCACGACCCACATACTTGCCCCACTCGTGAGCCTGCATGATCCAGGTGCCGTTCTGCTGATCCGGCTGGCAGTCGTCGCCCGGCTTGAAGTCGGCGTACTTGTCCGGGGTGCCCGGCTCCATGCAGACCGGGTTCTGGGAGTGACCACCGATGATGGCGTCCAGGGTGCCTGCCGGCAGTGCACGGGCCATCTCCACGTCACCCGGTGCGTTGCTGCCGTGCTGACCATTCTCGTAATGGCCCATGTGGGTGATGGCAAGAACCAGGTTCGCCTCTTTGTTGTCGCGGATCTGCTTGCCGAGATTGGCGGCTTCCGTGGTCGGATCGCGGAACTCCAGGGTCTGGACGTTGTTGGGATCCACCAGCTGGGCGGTGTCCTCTGTGGTCAGACCCAGCACGGCGACCTTGAGGCCGCTCTCCAGCTTGAACACCTTGTAGGGATCGAAGTAGCGCTTGCCGCTCGTCTTGTCATAGATGTTGGCGGAGATCATCGGGAACTGGGCCCACTGGCGCTGTTTCTCGAGGATGGTCAGGGGGTTGTCGAACTCGTGGTTGCCCACCGCCATGGCATCGTAACGGATGCTGTTCATGGCCATGAAGTCCGGCTCTGCATCCTGCAGATCCGACTCTGGCACCCCGGTATTGACGTCACCGCCGGAGAGCACCAGCACTTCGCTGCCCGCCGCTTTCGCCTCGGCACGCAGCCGCTCGACCAGGGTCTTCTGGGCCGCCATGCCATATTCGCCCTTGTCGTTGTGCCAGAAACGACCGTGGGTATCATTGGTATGCAAAATGGTCAGCTTGCAGACATTTTCGGTGCAGGGGGCGACGCTGTCGTTGCTTGAGGTATTGCAGCCGCTCAATGCGGCAAGCACTGCCAGTGCGATACTTCCTTTGACAAATTTATAATTCATTTCCATATCACCTTGTTATTTTGTTATTGGACGACCCTATCCAGGATCGGGCGGTAATATAACAAACAACATGTGACGGTTTTTCATCGGCGACTCACAAATTCCGCCAAATGTGATCATCCACGCAACCTGTTTCCCCTATTTGGAACAGAGGCCCCACTCGCAGAGCAATTTCCCCCATGATGGCAGCCCGCCGGTAACGGTTATGGCATACTGCCCGCCAATCAATGCCAAGGAGTGCCTGGAATGGCCAAGTACGACAAAATTTCCCCCGAAACCCAGCAGGAGGCGATGAAAATCGCCCGTGCCAACCAGAAGCCGGGGCAGACCAAGGAGCAGACCCAGCTCATCGCCCAGGGGATCCAGAAGGGCATAGACGAATACAAGAAACAGATGAAAGCGAAGGCCCGCGAAGCCAACCGCCAGAAGAAACTGCAAGCCAAAGCCAGGCACTCTTCCCAAGAGACGCCGGAAGAGGAGAGCGAAGCCGAGGTCATCGAGCTCACCCGCCAGCACCCGCTGCCCTGGATCCTGCTGATGCTGAGCTGGCTGGTATTTGCCGTGCTCTGGTTCTGGTTCCGCTGATCCTGCCCAGGCAAACCTTTGCCCTGCGATCCGCTTCACAGCCCGGGCGCGGGGGACTGGTCATTCCCCACCCGGACTGCCTACACTCTGCCCCCCTTGTCAGGAGACCCTCATCATGAACCCGGCCCCGCTCTATCTGCTGGCTCCCCTCGCCCTCTTCCTCGTGACCCTGGTGCTCTATCGCATCTCGCCACTGCGGGCGGTCGCCGCCGGCCATGCCCGCTGGTTTATCCTGCCCGCCTTCACCCTCTTTATCCTGCTCATCGTCATCAATGGCAATGCGGATCCCGCCCTGCGAAGCCCTGCTTTCCACTGGCTGATGCCGGGGTTCGGCTTTGCCCTGAGCCTGTTCCCTGCCCTGCCCAAGGCACTGGTACCGCGCCTGGCTATCAAGGAGGGAGCCTTTGCTGCCCTGGGTCTGATGCTGATGAGCCTTGCCATGGTCTACTGATCGGCAAACGCTGGCGTCACGATGGCGCCAGCCCCCCTTCTTGTACAAAGAATGGCCTTCAGGCATCTTGGTGGGCGGATAACCGGCATGGAGGCCAGATGAACAATCCGCCCGATTTCATGGCGCTGTGGGATTATCAGGATCCCGTTGCCAGCGCCCAGCGTTTTCAAGCACTGCTGCCCGAGGCGCGTGCCACCAACCTGCAATGGGAGCTGGAGCTCCTCACCCAGATAGCCCGTACCCATTCGCTGCAACGCCAGTTTGCACAGGCGCACCAGCTGCTCGACGAGATAGAACCCCGCCTCACCGAGGCGACTCCACGGGCCCGCCTGCGCGCCTTGCTGGAGCGTGGCCGCACCTTCAACTCCGCCGGTGACAAGGTCAGCGCCAAAGCCCTGTTTGAACAGGCCTGGCAACTGGGAGAGCAGCACGAAGAACACTATCTGGCCATCGATGCGGCCCACATGGTGGCCATCGCCGCCCCCTTGGAGGAGCAGAGCCACTGGCACCAGCTGGCGATGACCCTGGCCGAGCGCAGTCACGACAAGCGGACGCGAGGCTGGCTCGCCACCCTCTATAACAATCAGGGCTGGACCCTGTTCGAGCTGGGTCGCCTCGACGAGGCCATCGCCTGTCAGCAAAAGTGCCTGGCCTGGCACGAGCAGCACAACAACCAGGGCAAAGCCTTTATCGCCCGCTGGAGTCTGGCGCGCCTGAGCCGGGCCCAGGAGCGCCATGAACAGGCCATGGCCGAACTGGCGCAGTTGCGCGACGACATGGCCGCCGCAGGCACCCCCGAGGATGGCTATGTGTTCGAGGAGCTGGGGGAGAATGCACTCGTGCTCAATGATCCCGCGGCGACCGAGTACTTTGCCCGCGCCTGGTTTCTGCTGTCACAGGATGGCTGGTTCACCGCCAACGAGGCAGAACGACTGGCCAGGCTCAAGCTGCTCGCCAAACTCTGATAAGCGTGCGGGGCGACCAATTGGCCGCCCCGCACATCAGCATGTCTGCCCGGGAGCAGAGGTGACGGCTCAGGCCGGACTCGCCTCTTCCCAGCTCTGCTTCTTGCGATAAATCGTGGAAGGGCTTATTTCCAGCAGGGCCGCCGCCTTGGGGATGTTGCCGTCACAACTGGCGATGGCCTGCTCGATGGCCTCCTTCTCCACCTGCCAGAGCGGACGGACCTGCCTGAGAACGACGACGGATTCTGACTGGGGATCCGCCATTCCGACCACAGGCTCCGGGGCCAGGGTACGCCCCCCGTTGAGGGGAGGTGGCAGGATATCCGGGCTCACCAGCTCGCCATCATTGAGCACCACTATGTTGCGCACCACGTTTTGCAGCTCGCGCACGTTGCCGGGCCAGGGGTAGTCGAGCAGCACCTGCACTGCGTCCGCATCAAAATCCCTGAACCGCTTGTTCTCCTCACCGGCATAACGCAGCAGCAACTCCCGGGCCAGCAGCAGGATGTCCTCTCCCCGCTCCCTCAGGGGGGGCAGCGCCAGCGGGATCACGTGCAGGCGGTAGTAAAGGTCTTCACGAAACCGTCCGGCCTTGACCTCCACCAGGGGATCCCGGTTGGTGGCGCAGACAAAGCGCACATCCACCGTCTCCAGCTTGCCGCTGCCGACCCGCTGCAGGGTGCCGGTCTGAATGAAACGCAGCAGCTTGCTCTGCAGGTCGAGATCCATCTCGCAGATCTCGTCGAGGAAGAGGGTACCGCCGTCCGCCAGACTGGCCGCCCCCTTGCGATCCCCCTGGGCACCGGTAAACGACCCCTTCACGTGGCCGAAGATCTCGCTCTCCATCAGGTCATGGGGAATGGCGGCGCAGTTGAGGGCGATGAAGGGCTGATCTCGACGCGGGCTGCACTGGTGGATGGCCTCGGCGCACACCTCCTTGCCGGTGCCGCTCTCGCCAGTGATGAAGACGGTAGCCTTGCTCGGCGCCGCGCTCTCGATGATGCGATAGACCGCCTGCATCGCCATGGAGGCGCCGATGAAACCGGCAAAGGAGCTGCGCTCGAAGTTTTCCCGATACTGGGCCACCAGCGAGCTGAGCTGCTGGTGTTTCAGGGCATTGCGCGCCGTGGCGCACAGGCGCTTGCCATCGAACGGCTTGGTGAGAAAATCGAAGGCCCCGAACCGCATCGCCTCCACCGCTACATCCACCGAGCCGTGAGCGGTGATCACCACCACGGAGCAGGGCAGTTGCCGCTCCGTGATCTGCTGCAAGATGTCCATGCCGGACATGTCGGGCAACTCCAGGTCGAGCAGCACCACGGGGGGCGGGCTTGCCAGCAATTGTGCCAAAGCCTGCTGGCCACAATCTGCCAGCTGCACCTCGTAGCCATCCTGGGCCAGATACTGCTCATAGACGACCGCCAGACTGCGGGTATCTTCCACCAACAGGACACGGGGTTTGCTTTCAGCCACGAGATCCATCCTTGCGCTTGATTTTGTTGTCTATTCTGGGGGCTAGCCGCCACACACTCAAGACGGCCTCATCGCTTTATCCGGGGGATTGCGACAATACACAAGCAAAAACGGCTCCCTGGGGAGCCGTTTTTATGGTGCTTTGAGCTTATTTCTTGGCGTTGTCGCCATCGGCAGCCGGTTTTTCGATGGCCAGCAGCTCTACGTCAAATACCAGCACGGCGTTGGCCGGGATGGAACCTGCACCGTGCTCGCCATAGGCCAGCTTGGACGGCAGGAAGAACTTGAACTTGGAGCCGACCGGCATCAATTGCACCCCTTCGGTCCAGCCCGGGATCACCTGGTTGAGCGGGAAGGTAGCCGGCTCGCCGCGATCGACGGAGCTGTCAAACTTGGTGCCATCGGTCAGGGTACCGGTGTAGTGCACCTTGACGATGTCGGTGGCTTTCGGCTTGGCGCCGTCACCCATCTTCTCGACCTGATATTGCAGGCCGGACTCGGTGCTCTTCACGCCCTCTTTCTTGGCGTTGGCAGCCAGGAACTCTTCACCCTTCTTCAGGTTTTCGACGGCATCCTTGTCGGCCTTCGCCTTGGTCAGCTCGTTGATCTTGGCGTCGTATTCCTGCAGAACCTTCTGGATCTCCTCGTCGGTCATCTTGGCTTCTTTGCCCAGACCGTCGGTGACACCCTTCAGGATCACGGTGTTGTCCAGCTTGATACCGAGCTCCTGCTGGCGCTCCAGGGTATTGGCGATATAACGACCCATGGAGAGGCCGATCGCATAGCCGGATTGCTCTTCAAAGCTCTTGGCCTCAGCCTTGGGGGCCTCTGCCGGCTTGCTGGCTTCTGCCTTGACCTCTGCGGTGTTGGTCGCAGCAGGTTTCTCATCTTTTTGGCAAGCAGTCAGACCGACGGCAACCGCCGCAGCCAACAGGGACACCTTCAGAAAATTGTTCATCAGTTTCTCCAAAACTCTAAATACCGCTCTCGGTTCCTTCGTGAAATGAGAGGTTTATCGTGATAAGCGCCTTATACTAACGCCGTGATCGCAGGTAACGAAAGCATGAGACAGGAAAAATGATCAAAAGTGCCATTTATCTCATCGGTATTTGCCTGATGCTGACGGGGTGCGAACAACGCTCACTTCCCAGCCAGCAGATCCACCTCGCCAACCAGGGGCTGCTGAGCGCGGATCTCGCCAGTTCCGGCAAGCTCGCGCTCGTCTCCAGCCTGAGTCAGGGCACTGTGGTGTGGGATCTGGAACAGGGCAAAGAGCGCTGGCGCTGGCGCCAGAGCGACGACCAGGAGGAGTTCGTCACCCTGACCCGCTTCTCCCCCGATGACAGCCATGCCATCACCGCCACCCAGCACACCTTCGCCATCTGGCGCTTGCAGGATGGCCGCTCCCAGGGCTACTACTCCCTGCCAGAATCCCGCCTGCGCGATGCGGCGATCTCGGCGGATGGCCGCCAGGTGCTCATCGGCCGTGAAGACGGCAAGGCGGAAGTGGTCGACACCCAGACCGGACGCCGGCTGCAATTCCTCGGCCACACCGAACAGGTCAACACGGTGGATCTCTCCCCCAATGGTCGCTATGCCCTCACCGGCGGCAACGATTACAGCGCCTATCTGTGGGATACCCGCACGGGCCAGGTGGTGTGGCGCTTCAACCACGCCGGGCGAGTCGTGATGGCGAGACTGGATCCGTCCGGACGCTTCGCCTTCACCGCAGACAGTCGCCAGGCCAGCATCTGGGATCTCAAAACCGGCAAGGAGCACAGCAGGTTGCAATACGATCACCGCTTCGAGGTCTACACCAGCGCCCGCTTTGCCAACGGCGGCAACTGGCTCATCACCGGCGCCCCCTCCCGCCAGCTCACTCTGTGGCAGGTGAGTGACGGCCAGCCGTTGCAGAGCTGGCGCGTCTCGCCCCATCCCAAGGTGAAACCACCGAGCGCTGTGGTCTATGGCGTGGCTTTGCGCGACAATAACCACCTCGTCAGTGCCAGCTCCAGTGGCCTGGCTGAAATCTGGACTATCAAGTAAGGACCAAAAGGCCCATGAGTCAGCAACTAAACGAACGCCTCGAAACCCTGGAAAGCCGCCTCGCTTTTGCCGAATACACGGTGGAGCAGCTCAACGACGAGGTCACCACCCAGGGTCGCGAGCTGGACCGGCTCAAACACCAGATCCATCTACTGGTGGATAAATTGCAGAGCGTACAGCCGAGCCAGATCGCCAGCATGGCCGAAGAGACGCCGCCACCGCACTACTGATGCGTGCCAGCCATAAAAAAACCCGCGCCATGCGCGGGTTTTTTTATCATCGGCCAGGCCGTGATCAGTGCTGATGGCCCTTGCCACCACAACCGCCACCACCGCAGCAACCACCGTGACCGTGATCGTCGCCGTGATCGTGTGCATGGTTGTGACCATGGCCGCCACAGCAGCCACCGTGGTCATGATCGTGATCATGGTCATGACCATGATCGTGACCGCAGCCACCGGCGCCGTGCACATGGCCGTGGGCCAGCTCTTCGGCGGTCGCGGCACGCACGTCCTTGATCTCGACCTTGAAGCCCAGGGTCACGCCAGCCAGGGGATGGTTGCCGTCCACCTTGATGAACTCCTCGGACACCTCGATGACGGTCACCGGGCGGTGACCATCGTCGGTCTCGGCCACAAAAGTATCCCCTTCAGACACTTCCATGCCGTCGAACAGCTCGCCGGGCACTTCCTGCACCAGATTCTCGTCGTACTCGCCATAGGCCTGGTTCGGCGTCAGGGTGACGTCGAACGCCTCGCCCACGCTGCGACCTTCCAGCTCGGCTTCGAGGCCGGAGACCAGGTAACGGGTACCGTGCAGATACACCAGCGGCTCTTTACCGACAGTGGTGTCGATGACTTCACCGTGTTCGTCGGTGACCGTGTATTCCAGCGTAACCACGCTCAGGGGAGCTACTTTCATGTCAGGGATCCTGCGGATAGAAAAAAACGGGCTCAGAATACCTCAAAAAGGCAGACAAGCATATGGTCGGTCCGGCTTCGGTGTGATGAAAAAGTCATCAACAGCGACCAGCCTGACCGGCGTACCATCACCTTGAGGCATGCCACTCACTCGGGACGAAACACCCCTATCACCTGCTCCGCCTCACGCGTCGCCTTGTCCACCTGCTCCTGAGTCTGCACCTGGGTATCCCCGCACTCGACACAGGTCACCTTCTCGACTCCATGCTCCATATACAGCATCATGGTGTCCATCTTGCCGCACGCCGGGCAAACCGCCCCGGCAATGAAGCGCTTTTTACGTCTGGTTTCCATTTTTGTTACCTCCAGGCAGCATCATATCAGGGTTTTTACATGCATCACGCCATCGAATATCAGCATTTTTCCACTTCCACCCTTCAGGTCGGCCCCCGCAAGCGCTCCCCCATGGGCCAATTGCTGCGCGTCACCCAGGGGGCGGCGCTGCTGAAATTGGGTGCCCATGAGCTGCTGCTGACACCTGGCAGCCACTTCTGGCTCTGTGCCGATGCCCTCGCCGCCTTCACCCCTCTGGCTGGCTGCCAGCATGATCTGCTGGCCTGCTCCGTGCGGGTGCCCCAGCCCGCCCAGGCTGGCTGGTTGCAAGCAAGCCCGTTGATGGACGCACTGCTGGACAGCCTGGCGGCCTGGTCACGCCCACGCGACTGGCAAGGCCCCTATGGGCAGCGGCTGCAAGTGGTGGGAGATGAGTTGCATGGCTGCACCATCTCGTCACTGGGGGATCAGGCACTGCAAGATGCCTGGCAAGCCCTGGCCAGAGCGCAGCCGGATAGCGTGGCTGCCTGGCAGACCCTGCTGGGCACTCGCGGTCTCGAGGGCCCGGACGCCCAGGCACTGCAGGATCAGTGGCAACTGTTGCAGGGGATTCGCCTGCTGCGAAGCGGCAGCACACCGTCACAGGTGGTGAACAGGCTGGGTTATCGGGATGAAAGCGCGCTGGCCGAGGCTCATCTGCAATGGCTCGGGGCGCCCCTCTCCCCTCAGCCGTCCGCGACCCGATAAGAGAGGCATAAAAGGATGGCAAAAGAAATCCAGTTTTGCGGCTCACCGCCGCTAACAACAAAGGAGTCATTCATGTCACCATCCTTTATGCTGAACACCCGATTGACCGTCACCGACTAGATCAACAGGACATCCGCCATGACGAGCAAGGCCAACCAATCCCAGGGCATGTTGCTGTTCCACCTCTCTGCCAGACAATCCTTCGCCATCGGTACCCTCAAGGTGAAGGAGATCGTGCCCTACACCCAGCTCACCGCCCTGCCACAATCCCATCCCACCGTGCTCGGTGCCGCCAGCATGCGCGGCACCACCATCCCGGTGATCGACATGGCAATGGCCGTGGGCTACCGCCCCATCACCCGGGAGGAGATGCCCCACTGCTTCATCATCATCACCGATTGCCGCCGCACCCTGGTGGGCTTTCTGGTGCGGGGCATCGACAAGATCACTGAGTGCAACTGGCGTGACATCGAGCCGCCCCCTCCCTCCTTGGGACAGAACGTCTTCGTCACCGGCGTGACCCGGGTGGGAGATCAGTTGATCCAGTTGCTGGATGTGGAACTCATCCTGTCGCGGGTCTATCCGGACGATCCCAGCCATCTCTACCCCGTGCTGACCGACGTGCAGCGCGAGCGGCTCAAGCCGATGCGGATCCTGCTGGTGGACGACTCCTCTGTCGCCCGTCGCCAGCTCATGGCGGCGCTCGATTACATCAACATCCCCTACGAGGTCTGCACCAACGGACGCGACGCCCTCACCCTGATGCAGACCCGGGTCTCCCAGGGCAAGCGGATCGACATCCTGGTGAGCGATATAGAGATGCCGGGACTGGATGGTTACGAGCTGGCCTTCGAGGTGCAGAGCGATGCCAAGCTGGCGGGAGCCTACATCATCCTGCACACCTCCCTCTCCAGCGAGATCAGCGTGGAGCGGGCCCATCAGGTCGGCGCCCACGAGGCGCTCACCAAGTTTGAAGCCAACGAACTGATCCAGGCCATGCTGCGCGGCGCCGAGCACCACGATCGTCTGATGGCCTGATGTCGCGGCGAGCCAAGGGNCCTTTTCCTCCCTGCTCTTCCGAGTCGTTGCATGTTGACAGAAAGCCACTTTCACGCCCCCTGGTGGGCCCGCAACCCCCATCTGCAAACCATTTTGCCCAAGTGGCTGCGCCGCTCGCCTGCCCGCTTCATCCAGGAGCGCTTCGAACTTCCGGACGGCGATTTCGTTGATCTGGCCTGGAGCGGCGAACCCGTCCAGGATGAACAACCCCTGGTGGTGGTGTTCCACGGACTGGAGGGGAGCATTCACTCCCACTATGCCAAGGGGCTCTTTGCCCACCTGCAGCGGCAAGGGAACGAGGCGGTGCTGATGCACTTTCGGGGGTGCAGTGGCGAGCCGAATCGGCTGCTGCAGGCCTATCACTCAGGCGCCATCGAGGACGCCCAGGCGGTGATTGTCGAGCTGGGGCGGCGTTTTCCTGGCCGTCCCCTGGTCGCCATCGGCTATTCCCTGGGGGGCAACATGCTGGTCAATCTGCTGGCGCGGGCCTGCCCGGCACCATTGAAGGCGGCGGTGGTAGTGTCGGCCCCGCTGCAACTGGCAAGCTGTGCCGATCGGGTCAATCAGGGCTTCTCACGGGTCTATCAGAACTACCTGCTGCGCACCATGCGAACCAACCTGCAAAGCAAGATCCGGCGCCAGAGCGCGGCACGGGCGCGCTGGCAGCCGG
This sequence comes from Aeromonas sp. R2-1, assembly GCF_040908425.1. Taxonomy (NCBI): domain Bacteria; kingdom Pseudomonadati; phylum Pseudomonadota; class Gammaproteobacteria; order Aeromonadales; family Aeromonadaceae; genus Aeromonas; species Aeromonas sp. R2-1. The sequence continues at coordinate 118,239 of NZ_JBFODR010000015.1, read as the reverse complement.
CCCAGATCACCCGCATCGCCACACTGAGGGAGTTCGACGAGCTGGTGACGGCACCACTCCATGGTTTCGAAAGCGCCGATCACTACTACCAGACCTGCTCCGGCCTGAGCCTGCTGGCCCGCATTCCCATCCCGACCCTCGTCATTCACGCCGCCGACGATCCCTTCATGACCGATGCCGTCATTCCGGCGGCGGAGCAGCTCTCCCCTCTGGTGCGCTACGAGCTGAGCCGCCAGGGCGGCCACGTGGGCTTCCTGCACGGCTCTCCCTGGCGCCCCCGCTTCTGGCTGGATGAGCGCATCAGCCAGTGGTTGCGGGAACAGACTCAGGGGGCGAACCGGTAACCGTTGCGCCCCTCTTCCTTGGCCTGATAGAGGGCGCCATCGACCCGCTCGAGCAGCATGACGAGGCTCTCCCCGGCTCGCCACTGGGCTATCCCCTGGCTCAGGGTGAGGTGGGGGGCTACGTCGGAATCCTCATGGGGCAGAGCCCTGGCCGCCAGAGTGGCGCGAATGCGCTCCGCCACCTCCTGGCCACCGGCCAGCGTCGTCTCCTGCAGCAACACCACGAACTCCTCTCCCCCGTAGCGCGCCACCAGATCGCCGGGCTCCCGCACACTCTCCTCCAGGCACTCGGCCACCAGGATCAGGCACTCATCCCCCGCCTGATGACCATAGCGATCGTTGTAGCGCTTGAAGAAATCCACATCGAGCAGGATCACGGTGAGCGGTACATCCTGGGTGGTGCCTTGCGCAATGGCACGCTTGCACGCCTGATCGAAGTGGCGACGGTTGGCTATGCCGGTCAGGGGATCCCGGTTGGCCATGGCATTCATCTTGTTTGCCAGCATCAGGTTGTCGTGTTCCCTTGACACCGCAAGCTCGAACCAGCCGTTGAGCATGCGCCGCCCCGTCTCCAGCACTACCAGCAAGACCCCGACCACGATGGTGTTGACCAGAACAAAGGGCTCAGGACTCCAGGAGGCTCTCATCAACAAGAACAGCAGGGGGACCGACACCAGTGCGTAAAACAGCCGCACATCGCAATACGCGGCGACAAGACCGGTCAGCAGCAACAGACTGACCATGTTGAAAATGAAGCTGAAGCCTCCCTTCAAGTCGACGATCGAGATGGTGTAACCCACCATGGCCCAGGCCAGCCCCCAGGCCAGGGCACAGACGCACAGGGACACCAGCCAGATGGCATGGGATTGACGGGAGAGCCAGCCCCACCCGAGCGGCAGCAACAGGCCGACTCCTATCATGGCAAAGAGCTGCCATTTGTATGACCAGGGCAGGTTGCCGACCAGTACCAGGTGTGCATCCCGATAGATGTAGAAACGGGTCAGCAGAAATACGAGGGCGATGAGATTGATGACCCAGTACCAGCGCAAACCGGCGCTCAGGGCGCGGCGGCGGGCATCGAACAGGTGCTGTTCGAATTGACTGGAGGGTCGGCGTGCGTCAATGGATTGCATGGCACCCCTCGTCCAAAACGAGACAAATCCCTTGCGCTTGCCGACCAGACACCGACAATATCCGCAACCCACTGAGTGAAGATGAAATCATGATTATCCCCTGGCAAGAACTGGAGCCGGACACCCTCACCAACCTGCTCGAACACTTTGTGCTGCAAGAAGGCACCGAATACGGTGAACAGGATGTCAGCCTGACCGACAAGGTCGAAGCAGTCAGGCAACAATTGCTACAAGGTAGCGCCGTGCTTGTCTACAGCGAGCTGCACGAAAGTGTCAATGTCGTCCCAAAGACTCATTTAAGCAAGTCACCCACTGACGACTTCCCCCAAGCGTAGCGCGGTCACGGCTTATCGGGCGGCTCACCCCGCCCTCCCCCTATCCAACTCGCACCATCAGGCCGCATGGCCAGTTCGCCATCCAGAAGCACCTATTCCAACGTACCCAGAGCACAGGGCAGCCCTCGTTCACCGCTATTGCCGGGAAGCGTGGTGGCTGCAGGAGGATGACGGCGCACTTGACCGCACTTTGGGCCACCCCTTATAACGGAACTCCCAAGGAAGAGAGAATTCTATGTCCGCCAAGCATCCCATCATCGCGGTCACCGGTTCGTCCGGTGCCGGTACTTCCACCTCCACCAACGCCTTTCGCTCCATGTTCCACCAGCTTGGATACAAGGCGGCCGTGGTCGAGGGGGACAGTTTTCACCGCTACACCAGGCCCGAGATGGACGTGGCGATCCGCAAGGCCCGGGAGCAGGGGCGGCATATCAGCTACTTCGGCCCGGAGGCTAACGATTTCGGTCTGCTCGAGTCTTTTTTCCAGGAGTATGGCCAGAGCGGTACCGGCCAGTATCGGCGCTATCTGCACAGCTTCGACGAGGCGGTGCCTTTCAACCAGATGCCGGGCACCTTCACCCCCTGGCAGGATCTGCCCGGCGAGACGGATCTGTTGTTCTACGAAGGACTGCATGGCGGCGTGGTCACGGGGGAGCACAACGTGGCGCGGCACGTGGACTTTCTCATCGGCGTGGTGCCCATCGTCAACCTGGAGTGGATCCAGAAGCTCATTCGCGACACCTCGGAACGCGGCCACTCCCGCGAGGCGGTAACCGACTCCATCGTGCGTTCCATGGATGACTACATCAACTTCATCACGCCGCAGTTCTCCCGCACCCACATCAACTTCCAGCGGGTGCCGACCGTCGATACTTCCAACCCCTTCAGCGCCAAGGTGATACCCAGCCTGGACGAGAGTATGCTGGTGATCAGGTTTCGGGGCATCAAACAGGTGGACTTCCCCTACCTGCTGTCGATGATTGACGGCGCCTTCATGTCCAGGATGAACACCATCGTCGTGCCGGGTGGCAAGATGGGCTTCGCAATGGAACTGATCCTGCGCCCCCTGATCCAGCAACTGATCGAAACGGGCAAGATCACCTGAGCCAAGGAGCTTAACGATGCGCGCTGCACTTCTCTCATTCATGCTGGCAACCCTGCTGGGGGGTTGCAGCTCCGGCCCCGCCGCACCCACGGTCGAAACGGGCACCATGGTGGTTCGCCCGGCGGAGCATTGGACCTACGGGGCGACACCACGCTATGCGCTGGCCGAACAGTTCCAGTATGCGGGCAACAGCGCCGCGCCCTGGCTCGAGCCGGTACAGCAGGCCGTCATCCGACAGCTGGACGGCAAAGGCTGGCGCAGCGTTCCCCTGGATGAGGCCGACGTCTGGGTCGCCATCGGGGTAGCTGGCAGCCAGGACATGAGCGATGGCGAGATCTTCTCCCGCCTCGGCATGACACCGGGCCTGAACGCCGCCGCCAATGCCCGCAAGGGGACCCTGGCCGTCGTGCTGCTCGACAGGCATAGCCAGAAAGCGGTGTGGAGCAGCGCCATCCAGCTCGCCAGCGACGTACCCGTCGCAGAGGAAGCCCGTGGCCAGCTTAGCCAGCAACTGGCCGCCCAGCTGCTGGGCTCGATACCGTCAGAGTGATGTCTCGTTCAACAAAAACGGCCTGCTTCACACAGGCCGTTTTCCATGCACGCCGTGACGGCATCAGGGTCACTTCAACTCGCAGGTCAGCTGGGTCACACCGCTCTTGACCAGGGTAGCCTGCTTGTCCTGACGGGAGAAGGTAGTCACCCCGTCGGAATAGCTGGCAGTCTCTTTGGGCGACTCGATGCGCCCCAGCTTGTGATAGACACCGGCATAAGGGAACTGCACCATGTCGGCCTGGGCATCATAGGTGATGGCCAGCAACTCTTCCCCGCACTGATACTGGCTGTATTGATACTGGGTCGGCTGCGGCATGCTGCAGGCGGCCAGACCGAACAGGGGAAGCAACATCATCATTTTTTTCATCGCACTTTCCTTATGTCATGGCGTTATCGACGGGACAAACTATAGCGGTCAACCCTCAAGGATTTGATAACTATGGGTAATTTCTACCGCTTTTTCCAACATCAGGGAAACTGAACAATATTTTTCCATGGACAGATCCACCGCACGGGCGACCTGCTTCTCCGCCAGACCCTTGCCGGTCACCACGAACTTGAGGTGGATCTGCTCAAATACCCGGGGAACGGTATCGGCGCGGGTCCCTTCCAGTTCGACATGGCAGGCGGTCACGGACTGACGGGCCTTCTCCAGGATGGAGACCACATCGATGGAGCTGCAACCGCCGACAGCCAGCAGGATCATCTCCATCGGGCTGGCACCTTCACCCGGGTTGGCGCCATCCAGGGTCACCTGATGACCGGACTCGCTCTCCCCCACAAACTTCATGCCTTCCACCCAGCTGACCTTGGCTTTCATCTCTCACTTTCCTCTCAATGACGACGGTTCTAACGCCCATAGCATACCTCAAGCCGGGGTCGAGTGGCACATGCGCCAGGATCTTGCCCGTTCCCGGCGATAAAGCTCCGTTTTGCGGCGACAAGCCTCTCCTGCGAAACGGGCGACGACCCAAAGGGAAATAGATCGAAATCAACATCCGACCTCCTCTTCTTGCCTAGAATGCCCCGGACGACGCAGCAGATGGCGGCTCACCGGTGGACGGCAAAACCCCAAAGCCTTGTCAGCACAGGCAAAGGCTCTTATTCTACTGCGACCAAAGAGTAAGGAATGGCAAGCTTGGCAACTTGCCTGGACGCACAGTCCATAAAAATGACACTACAGAGGAAGTCTCATGATCATTGGCAAACCGCAAAGCGATCCCACCCTTGAGTGGTTCTTGTCGCATTGCCACATTCATAAGTATCCCGCCAAGAGCACCCTGATCCACGCCGGTGAAAAAGCGGAAACCCTCTACTACATCGTCAAGGGCACCGTCGCCGTCCTGATCAAGGATGACGAAGGCAAGGAGATGATCCTCTCCTACCTGAATCAGGGGGATTTCCTGGGCGAGATGGGGATGTTCGAAGAGAACGAGAATCCGGAGCGTTCCGCCTGGGTGCGTGCCAAAGGCGCCTGTGAAGTCGCCGAGATCTCCTACAAGAAGTTCCGCCAGCTGATCCAGGTCAACCCGGACATCCTGATGCGTCTATCCGGTCAAATGGCCAAGCGCCTGCAACACACCAGCCAGAAGGTCGGCAACCTCGCCTTCCTGGACGTGACCGGCCGCATTGCCCAGACCCTGCTCAACCTGGCCAAACAGCCGGATGCCATGACCCACCCGGATGGCATGCAGATCAAGATCACCCGCCAGGAGATCGGCCAGATCGTCGGCTGCTCCCGTGAAACCGTCGGCCGCATCCTCAAGATGTTGGAAGAGCAAGAGCTCATCTCCGCCCACGGCAAGACCATAGTGGTGTTTGGTACCCGCTGACCGGGTTCCGCCGACGGCGCCCGCACAGCGCCGTTGGATAAAAAGGCTGCCCATGGCAGCCTTTTCCGATCCTCTCCCCTATAATCCCGAGCGCCCCGCCGTCATGGCCTTCGCCAAGAGAACTCCTATGCACCTTCAATGCCCCCTTTGCCGCAGCCCCCTGCACCTTCATGCCGCCTCCCGCGGGGTCTATTGCGACAACAAGCACCACTTCGATCCCGCACCGGAAGGCTATCTGGACCTCATCCCCGGCAAGAAGAACCCCAAGGACAGCGACAGCCGGGCCCTGCTGCGCGCCAAGCGCCGCTTCCTGGAACAAGGCCACCAGCTGCCTCTGGTGGACGCCATGGCGAACCTGCTCGCTCCTCTTGGCGAGCGCGAGCTTGTCCACCTCGGCTGTGGCGAGGGGTACTACTGCCGCGCCCTGGCTGAGCGGCTGCCCGGCTGGCAGGTCGGCGGTTTCGATCTGGCCAAGAATGCCATCTTCGCTGCCAACAAGGCGCAACCGGAAGGCCAGTTCGTCATCGCCGACCCGGCGCGCGCCCCGCTGCAGCCTGGCACGGCCCAGGTGCTGCTGGTCAACGACCTCAAGGTTAAGACGGAACTCCTGGTCAGCTGGCTGGCGCCGGGCGGCTATCTGCTCCACGTGCAGCCAGGCCCTCGCCATCAGTGGCAATTGCGCGTCAGCCTCAATCCGGTGAGCATGGAACATCCCCTGAGCTGGCCCGCCTTCACCGGGCTTGTCAATGTTGCCCAGCAACGCGCCCAGTTCAGTACGGCGCTGGATCAGGGCCTGCGCGAGCACATTCTGGAGACCAGCCGCCTCGGCTGGCGTGCCAGCGGCGAGCAGCGCCATGCCTTCACCCACCAGGGGCCCGACGCCCTCGAGCAGGATCTGCTGCTCAGCCTGTGGCAAAAACCGCTGTAAACCGGTGACATACCATGAAAAAAGGCCCTGACGGGCCTTTTTGACAAAGCGAGTGCGCCTTTCCCCTGACAGGGAAGAGACACCCGACCACGCAACAAGACAAAAATGGGGCCCTCGGCCCCATTTTTCATCACGGCAGATCAGTTGCAGCTCGCCGCGCCCTGATCGACCCAGACGGCGGCCTTGCCGGGCTCATCGCCCTTGGTCCAGTACTGGGCCTTCCACTTGCGGCCGTTGTGGCTGGTGACATCACCACCGTTGTAGACCACTCCGGCATCCCAACCCAGTTGCACCTGGCTCACCAGTTTCCACTGATCGGCGGTGCGGCTCGGCTCGTTGCCCTGGGTCCAATACTTGGCCTGCCACACCAGTTGCTTGTGGCTCACCTTGTCATTGGTGTTGTAGACGGTACCTGCACTCCAGGCCGGGTGGTTGGCCGCATCCGGATCGCTGGCCTCGCAGCCACCACCTGTACTGGCCGGCTTGACGGTCAGGCGGGTAACGCCTGTGGCATCCAGCGCCCCGTCGGTGACCACCAGGGTCAGATCGTAGGCCGTGTCACTGGTCACGTTCGAGCCCGTGACCACCAGGGTCGCGCTGTCCAGACCGGTGGCGCTAAGACCGGCCGGCACTGTCCACTGATAGCTCAGGGCATCACCATTGGGATCGGAAGCGGTGGCCTTGATGCTCACCTGCTTGCCGGCCTCGACGGTCGCACTGGCCGGTACGCTGACCACGGGGGGCAGGTTCGGCTGCGGCGCCTTGTTGGTGACCACCACCTGATCCTTGGCCGAGAGCCCCTGATCGTCGGTCACGGTCAGCTCGAACACCAGATTGATGTCGCTGCTGACGGCATCCAGTACCGCACGGGCCTTGGCCTGGGTGGCATCCAGCAGACTGGCCTGGGGTCCGGAGACCTGTTTCCAGCTGTAGGTCAGCGCCCCGTTTTCCGGATCGTGGGAGGCGCTGCCGTTGAGGGTCACCTCGGCCGGGCCGGTGGCACTCAGATCGCTGCCGGCATTGGCAACCGGCGGATTGTTGACCGGCGGCAGCGTACCCTCGCCGTGGCCCAGCCCCTCGTGCATGGCGTTGAGGATGTCGCCGTTGTCCGCATCAATTTCCCAGGCGAACAGACCGCCGAGCTGGTTCGCCAGCACGTACTGCCCCTTGGCCTTGACCGAGCGGTCGTTGTCAAAGGTGATGAGGTCACCACTGCTGGCCTTGAAGACATAGGGGGCCTCGGCCGACTCGTCATAGCCCTGCTCCCAGCCTGCGCCCATGCGGTTGTTGACGATGTCGCGGTAATCCACCACGCCATTTTCCCAGGTACCGCTCACCGGTCCGGTGGCGGTGCCGGTGAAGGGGTTGCCGGCCTGGTAGTTCTTCACTCCGGTCCAGCCACGGCCATACATGGCCGCCCCCACCACAATCTTGCCCGGTGTCACCCCCTGACCCAGCAGCGCCTTGACGCCCTTGTCGGTGGTGTACTTGGTGGCCGGATCCCAGCTGGAGGCAAAGAGGTTGGTCTGGTGGGCCAGATTCGTCAGGTCGAAGGCGCCGCTGAAGTCGTAGCTCATCAGGAAGATGTGGTCCATGTACTGCTGGGCCGCCTGATAATCCACCTTGGCGATCTTGTCACCGCCGGCGCTGATGGCCGAGGTCAGCTCATACTGGCGGCCGGTCTCGGCTTCCAGTTCATCGAGCATGGCTCGCAACTCCTTCATCAGCACCACATAGGTGGCGCCGTCATTCGGGCCGCCCAGGCTGGGGTTGGCCCCCTGTCCGCCCGGGAACTCCCAGTCGATGTCCACGCCGTCGAAGAATTTCCAGGTCTGCAGGAACTCTTTGACCGAGGCGACGAAGGTATCGCGCTTGGTCTTGTCACCCAGGAAATAGAAGGGATCGGAGAGGGTCCATCCGCCGACAGACGGCAGGATCTTGAGGTTCGGGTGGGCCTGTTTGAGGGCCATCAGGTTGCCGAAGTTGCCCTTGTAGGGCTCATCCCAGGCGCTGAGGTTGCCCTGGGACATCTGGATCGCCGCCCAGGGATCATGGATGGAGACCTTGAAGTCTTCGCGGCCCGCACAGGAGCGCTGCAACGCCTCGAAGCTGCCCGAGATCTCTTTGAGGCTGTCGTTGATGCCGTTGCCACCGCAGATGGGGGTGAAGCCGTAGAGGATATGGGTCAGGTTCTGGGCCGGGATCTTGTCCACGGTGAACTTGCGACCATAGACACCCCACTCCACGTAGTAGGCCCCCACCACCTTGCCGGACTTGTTGGCGTAGGGCTTGTTGTTCTCCTTGAGGGGCGCATTGAGCGGCGCCAGGTGGCTACCGTCGGTATCGGCGACCATCAGCTCCTTCTTGTCGGAGAGGGTGCAGCCATCGGCGTTGCACAGGGCCACCTGCATCTGGTAACGCCCCCCTTTGGTGACCTTGAAGTTGGCGGTACCCGCGGCGGAGGCCGGGCCTGACCACACCTCCTTGCCGTCGAGCAGTACCTTGGCGGTCTGTCCGACGTCACCGGACCATAGGTTCCATGTCACGCTGACGGGAGCGCCATCCTTGTGGACGGTCACCAGCTGGTTGTAGGCCGAAGCGGCCTGATTGACTTCAACGATGGCAAACTTGGTGGGGCCGGAGCCAATGGTGGGTTTGCCCGGGGCAGCGGCGAAGGCGGAGGTAGTGCAAAGCCCCCCGACCAGAAGCGCCAGCAGGGAAAGTTTTGGACTTAACATATTTGAACTTCCTTATTTCGTTATTGGAATTAACAACGAAAAAGGCAACGCAACCTGCCAGGTAACGCAGACAACATCGCAACCATGGCTTGGCCCATGGACGATACAACCTGTGGTGGCCCCGCTATCCTAGGTACGCAGACCCTTAGACCGGAAGCTTTGCGTCCCGGACTTTCATCCGGTTTGCCTTTTTGCACAACTTGATTTGCGACAAAAATAATCGCCGAATGACTATAGAGGAGAGTCGCTCGGCCGCCACCTGCCAAAAGTGACACCCAGCAAGACTCAATTATCACCAATCGCGGCAAATGGCGACGAAATAGGTACCATCATCGGCGATCATGACGCCTGGGTGGCATCCAGAAAACGTTCAGCCAATGCTCGATTCTGTGAGACCAGTCACTGAACCGGCATCAGCAGGCTGTTCATCAGGGCGCGCAGCTTGAGAGGTTTGACCGGTTTGCTCACGTAGCCAAAGCCGTGCTCACGGATCTGTGCCTGCAACTCGCTCTTGCGATCCGCACTGATGATGATGCCGCCGATACCGTTGCCGTGGGCCAGCCTGATCATGTGCAGCGCCTGCAACCCGGTCTTGCCGTCATCCAGGTGATAATCCGACAGCACCAGCGCAGGCAGGAAGCCGCCGCCGATGATCTCCTCCGCCTGCTCCAGGCTCTGGGCACAGCGCACCTCGCAGCCCCAGCGTCCCAGCAGCGAGGCCATGGCGATGAGGATATCCTCCTCGTTGTCGATGCAGAGGATCCTGACCCCTTCCAGCTGGCTGTCTCGCAGGGCCGGGGTCGTCACCTGGCTGGGGATGACGGGCCGGGTCGCGAGGTTCAGGGTGATGGCAAAGACGGACCCCGCTCCGGGCCAGCTGCGCAGGGAGAGCTGATGACCCAGCACCAGCGAAATGCCGCGGGCGATGGCGAGCCCGAGGCCAAGTCCCTGCTCCCTGGCGGTGCGGGAGTGATCGAGGCGGGAAAACTCGTCGAAGATCGCCTCCTGCTTGCCCTCCGGGATGCCGGGGCCGTTGTCCCACACCTCGATGCGCACCTTCTCCCCCATGCGGCGACAGCCAAGCAGCACCCGACCGCCGGGGTTGTAGCGAAATGCGTTGGTGAGGAAGTTCTGCAACACCCGCCGCAGCAAGCGCACATCGCTGTAGACCGCAAGGCGGCTCTCCACCACGGAGAACTGGATCCCACCGGCCTGGGCCAGCACGCCGAATTCCGCCTTGAGATTGTCCAGCACATCGCTCAGGGCGAAATCGAGCTTCTTCGCCTTGAACTTGCCCGCCTCGAGGCGCGAGATGTCCAGCAGATCCGTGATGAGATCCTCGGTCGCCCCCAGGGCGTCGTCGATGTGGCGAGCGATGCGAGCCGGTTCGTCCTCCGGGGGCAGCATCTCCAGCAAGGAGGAGGTAAAGAGCTTGGCCGCGTTCAGCGGCTGGGTCAGGTCGTGGCTCACCGCCGCCAGGAACCGGCTCTTGGACTGGTTGGCCCGCTCCACCTGCTGGTTTACCAGCAGCAGTTGGCGGTTGAGTTCGGAGAGCTCGTGGGTGCGCTCGGCCACCCGCGCCTCCAGGTGCTCGTTCGCTTCCCGCAGCACCCGCTCCGCCGCCCTGAACGGGGTGATATCGGTGAAGGTCATGACAAAGCCCCCCGCAGGCATGGGGTTGCCCTGCATCTCGATGACCCGACCATCGGGACGCTCCCGCGCCGAGACATGGGGGCTGCCACGCTTCATGAAGGCAACCCGCCGCGCCACCTGGGCCTCGATGTCTCCCTGACCGCACAACCCCTGTCCGGCGTTGTAGCGGATGATCTCCTCGATGGAACGGCCCACCTGAATGAGACCGGGGGGATAGGAGAACAGCTCGATGTAGCGTCGGTTCCAGGCCACCAGCCTGAGCTCCCTGTCCACCACGGAGATCCCCTGCCCCATGTGTTCGATTGCCCCCTGCAACAGGCCGCGGTTGAAGCGGAACATGTCGGAGGCCTCGTCCACTATGGTGGCGATCTCCTCGAGCTGCATGTTGCGTCCCTGCAGGGCGGAGGCTAGCACCAGGCGGGCGGACGAGGTACCGAACACCCCGGCCAGCAGTCGCTCCGTGTGGGCGATGAGCTCGGCGGAGGCCTGCATCTGGGGCGCCAGGGTGCCTCCCCGCTCGCCGGCGAAACGACCGAAGGCCCGCTTGACGCGGCTGGAACCGACGAAGCGGGCCGCCAGCATCTCCAGCTCCTTCACCGAGACCCGCGCATGATAAAGCGCCGAGGTATCCCGGCTCGTCTTGCCGACGAAGTTGGCTGCCTGCAGCCGCTCACTCACCGCCGCCCGTGACAGCAGGGAGCCCGCCACATAGCCGGCGAGGTTGAGCAGAAGACTCAGGAAGAGGCACCAGGCCCCCAGGCTCAGATCCCGCACCGCCGGCCAGTCTGGGGGCGCCAGCAGGGCTTCGAGGGGGGAGCCAGCCAGCAGTCCGCTCTCCGCCAGCAGGGTCACGAACCAGAGGCTGACCCCGAGGGCGAGCCCGAGATAGACGCCCTTGCGATTGCCATGACGCCAGTACAGGCCGAGCAGCAGGGCCGGTGCGAACTGGGCCACGGCCCCGAACGAGAGATAGCCGATGCGCGACAGACTGGTGAGATCCCCGAGCCAGAGATAGAGCGCCCAGGCCGCCAGCAAAATCAGCAAGATGGCACCCCGACGCACCTGCAGCAGCAACCGCATCAGACGCTCGTCCCGCCCCTGTTGCCAGACCCGGCGCAGCAGGACCGGCAACACCAGATCGTTGCTCACCATGATGGCCAGGGCGATGGTGCAGACGATCACCATGCCGGTGGCCGCCGAGGTACCGCCGAGAAATGCCAGCATCGCCATGCCGTCGAATCCGAGGGACATGGGGAGGCTTATCACATAGGTGTCCGAGGCCATGTCTGCCCCGACCCACTGCTTGCCTGCCAGCGCCAGCGGCCAGATGAAGAGCCCCATCAGGAAGAGATAGAGGGGGAAGATCCAGCGGGCCCAGTGCAGATCCTGCCCCTGGTTGTTCTCCACCACGGTCACGTGAAACTGGCGCGGCAGGCAGATGACGGCGCACATGGCGATCAGGGTGTAGATGGCGAGCTCCAGCAGACTGCCCGGCGTCACCGCCACCACCGCATCGAGGAAGTCGCCCGCCACCAGAGTACGCGCCTCGCTCGGTCTGGCGATGATGAGCCAGAGCGCAAAGCCCCCCACCGCCATGAAGGCGAGCAGCTTGACCACGGACTCGAAGGCGATGGCCACCACCATGCCCCTGTGGTGCTCGGTGGCATCCAGGTTGCGGGTGCCGAATAGAATGCTGAACAGGGCCAGCAGCAGGGTGACCCCCAGCGCCAGCTCCGCCATGTTGCTGGTGGGACTGACCCCCGTGCTGTTGGCCATCAGCAGATCGAGCCCGGTGACGATCGCCTTGAGCTGTAGCACCAGATAGGGAAGTATCCCCATGACGGCGATGAGGCTGATCACCATGGCCAGGCGCTGGGACTTGCCATAACGGGCGGCAATGAAATCGGCGATGGAGGTGATGTGCTCGCGCTTGGCCACCAGGATGAGGCGGGCCAGCAGGCGCCAGCCAAACAGAAACACCAGCATGGGGCCCAGGTAGATGGGCACCGGCGACCAGGGGGATTCGCTGGCCTGGCCCACGGTGCCGAAGAAGGTCCAGGAGGTGCAATAGACCGCCAGCGACAGGCTGTAGAGCAGAGGCTGCCCCTTGGGGCGACGGCGCTTGTTCTTGTCCGCCACATAGGCGATGAGGAACAGCAAGCCCAGATAGGCGAGCGACAACCCGATCAGCAGCCATCCTTGGTGCATCTCTCTACTTCCCTTGTCCAGATAAGTCGGAGGCCTGCCGCGCCAGAGACCGGCAGACCTGTGTCATCGGCCCTGTTCAGGGCTCTCTTCACGCAGCCGCAACACGAAGACCGGCAGCACTACCAGCACCATGATAAAGAAGATGCCGCCTCCCAGCGGCTCGAACAGCACGCCGCAGATCGCCATCAGGGCCGCCACCGTCATGCCAAGGCCCAGGGCCGCATAGAGCGCCTGGGTGGGGATCTGCTGCTCCGCGGGCAACTGGCGGGTCATGAAGCGGATGGCGCCGAGGTGACTGACGCAGAAGGTGACCCCGTGCAGCAGCTGGCCGAGCACCAGCACCGCCAGGTCGGTAGAACTGCCGAGCAGCACCCAGCGCACCACGCAGCCAAGGGCCCCCACCAGAAACAGGGTCTGGGCGCCAAAGCGCTGGAGGAAGCGCTTGTCCGCGGCGAACATGGCGATCTCCGCCACCACTCCCAGAGCCCAGAGATACCCGATCAGGGTGCCGCTGTAGCCGGCGCTTTTCCAGTAGATGGCGCTGAAACCGTAGTAGGCCGCGTGGCTCCCCTGCAGCAGGGCGGTGATGAGCAGGAAGCGGCGCACCGGGGCCGACCTGAGCGTGACGAGCAGCGAGGCCTTAGCCCGCTCCCCTTGCAGCTCCCGGGGGGCGGGTCGCAGCGGCAGCAGGCTGAGCCCCAGCATGATCAGCAGCCCGGCCACCATGGTGTGCAGCACCCAGTCGCTGCCAAAGTTGCCCACCAGGGCCCCCACCAGGGTGGAGGCGACGATAAAGGCAAAGGAGCCGCACAGCCGCACCTTGCCGTAGTCCAGGTGGGTCTGAACCACCATGCGGGTGGCAAGCGCCTCTCCCATGGGCATCAGGGTCGGGTAGATGAAGTTGGCCGCGAGGGTCAGCACCACCAACCACCAGAGGCTGTGGCCCAGATAGAAACCGAGGAAGGCCAGCAGACTCAGCAGACAGAGCAGCCGGGTGACGGGCAGCAACTGGCCGGCCCCCTTAACTCGCCCCATCACCATCAGGTTGCCGGCAAAGCGGATGGCCATGCCCACCCCCAGCAACAGCCCTATCTGTTCAGTACTCACCCCGATGCCTTCCAGCCAGAGCGACCAGAACGGCAGGTAGGCGCCATAAACGAAGTAGAAGGCGCCAAAAAACAGGGCTAACCAGGAGAACGCGGGCATAGAGGCTCGGGCTGCATGACAAGGGGCACAAATGATAACCGATTTCGGGGCGGGGATCCCCAGGCGGCATGACAGATAAAAACCATAAATATCAATAAAGTTGAACCTTTGTCACATCCCCCTGTCTATTGGGTAACACCGCTTCCTGATGAGTGTTGCAATCCTTCCACCCGCCCCTGGCGGGTTTCTTTTTTGCAGACGCCGACCTTCATGACAAAAGGGGCCCGAGGGCCCCTTTCCTGCATGCTGGTCCACGACCATCAGAACACGTACTTGACCCGTGCACTGAGGTTGCGGCCAGGCTCGGTCTGCTTGCTGGTATCCGCGGTGGCGGCAAGGCCGGTGATGCTCTCGTAGCTCACGTACTCCTTGTCAAACAGGTTGAACACCCCCACGTTGAGCTGCAGGTCCTGCACCGGCTTGAACTGGGCATAGAGATCCACCACGCCCCAGCCTGCGCTCTTGATGTTGTCGTTGCCTCGCGCATCCTTGCCCACCTTGTCCATGTCGTCGGCAAAGCGCAATGCGGTGTTGATGTTCCAGTTCGGCTGCTCCAGACGCACCCCGACGCTGCCGTTCAGGGGGCTCAGGCTGTTGATGTAGTTGCCCTCGCCATCCTTGCCCTCGATGTAGGCCAGGTTGCCCCAGACGTTGACCAGCTCGTTCAACCAGTAGTCCGCCTTGGCCTCGGCCCCCTTGGTGGTCGCCTTGTCCAGGTTCTGGTACTGATAGAGGGCGGTACGGCCTTCGGTGCCCACGGCCGTCAGCTCGATGAAGTCGTCGAACTTGTTGTAGAAGGTGGCCACTTCATAGCTGAACCCGCCGCGGCTGCCGCGCACCCCCAGATCGATGCCGTCGCTGCTCTCTGGCTTGAGGTTCGGGTTGGGCTCAATGCGATAGCCATACGCCTGGTGGTTCAGGGTGGAGAAGGCGTTGTCATACATGGGCGCCTTGAAGCCGTGGCTGTACTGGGCGAACAGGTTCGCCGCCTCGTGCGCCTTGAATACCAGCCCCAGCTTGGGAGAGAACTCCCCTTCGGAGATCTTCTTCATGTTCTCGCCGGTGTAGGCGGGATCCTCGTCCGGGGTCATCTTGTAGTAGTCGTAACGCACGCCCGGGGTCAGCACCCAACGCTCGCCGAACTTGATCTCGTCAAAGGCCCAGAGCGCACTGCGCTCGCTGGTGGTGGAGGGGAAGCTCAGCTCGTTGTAGCCAACGAAGTCACCCGGAACGGTCGGCCCCTTGAAGCGGGTGCGCTCGTTGTCGGTATGCTCGTATTCCAGGCCCCAGGCCAGACGCTGGCTGGCGAGCGCCTTGTTGAACTTCACCTGGGCGCCCAGGCTCTCCTGCTCGAAACCGTTGTGATCCAGGGAGTTCTTGGTCACATAGGGGTTGCCCGGCATGACCGGATACTTGGACGAAGCGTACTGATCCAGGGTCTGCTTGGCGCGGCTGTAGTAGATCTTGCTGTCCACGCGATCCGCCCAGGGGGCGTTCAGGGCGAGGCCATGATCCAGTACCAGGGAGAGGTTGTCGGTCTCCTTGTCGGTAATGGGCTGGTTGAAGACGGAGCCCGCCTTGGTCAGATCGATGGCATCCGGATCCTGCCCCTCGGTGAAGTAATCCACCGTCAGTTTCAGGAACTGATCATCGGAGAGATTCCACTTGCTCTTGAACAGCACGGCCTGGCTGACGATGTCGAACTCGTTCTTGTCGCCGTCATAATTCTGGGTGACACCGCCATCGCGCCAGGTGTAGCGCAGCAGGTTCTCGACTTCCCCGGTGCGCAGCGCCCCCGTGATGCCGGCCATTCTCTGGTGGCTGCTGGAGGCATAACCCGTGGTCGCATCCAGATAGCTGTCGCGGCCCTTGAGGAAGTCGCCAGCATCCTTGGTGGTGATGGCAATGACGCCTCCCAGAGCATCGGAACCGTAAGCAGCAGAGGCCGGCCCTTTGGCCACTTCCACCTGCTTGATCATGTCGGTGTCGAAGTAGGTCTGACCCACGCCGCCATTCTTGTAGGCATCGTTCTGGCGCACACCGTCCTGCACCACCTTGACCCGGTTTTCGCTCATGCCGCGAATGGTGAAGGTCTGGGCATCTCCTGCGCCTCCCTGCACGCTCACCCCGGGCTCATAGCGGAACAGATCGGCGACGTTGCTGACGACCTGCTCTTCAATCTGCTCCGAGGTAATGACAGCGATGGGACCGGAAACATCTTCCAGCTTCTGTTCCATCCGTGAGCCGCTGACGACCATGACTTCATCGGCTTTCTTGTCTGCGGCGAAAGCGGGGGAGATCAGCCCGGCCGCCACGGCGAGGGCTATCAGGGAGGGGGTGTTGTTGTGCGCCACTGTAAAGTCCTTATTGAGAATTATTATCAAGCGGGAGGCATATTACCCCGCCAGAGACAAAGATCAATAATAAAGTGAATCATTCTCATTTCACTTTATCGTCATTCCCCCTTACACTGGCGCCACTTTTTCGCTCGCCATGCCGCCATCCCATGGTGCAGCCTTTTCCCATCCCCTGTTTCTTGAGTGAGTAACCATGATCCGACGACTCCCCCTGCTCGCCCTGCCCCTGCTGCTGGTCGCCTGTGCCACCACGCCGCAGAACACCCCACCCGAGACCCTCTATGACGCACGGCTCGATACGGCCCAGGGGCAGGCGTTGACCTTCGAGCAGGCGGTGGCCCGGGTGGCGGATGCCGACATCGTGCTGGTGGGGGAACTTCACACTCACCCGGCCATCCATCTGTTGCAGGCCCGTCTGCTGGCGGGGCTTGACGAGACGTCGCAGGCAGATGGCCGGGCCCTGGTACTCTCCATGGAGCAGTTCAGCCGCGCCGATCAACCGGTGCTGGATGCCTACCTGGCCGGACGCATCGGCGAATCGGCCCTCATTCGAGATGGCCATGCCTGGCCCAACTACCAGAGTGATTACCGCCCTCTGGTGGAGTTCGCCAAGGCACAGCACCTGCCAGTGATTGCCGCCAATGCCCCCAAACCTCTGGTGAGCTGCGTCGGTCAGGAGGGACCGGCCTGGCTCGACAAACTGCCGGCCAATCGCCGCAGCCAGCTTGCCCGCGAGCTGACTCTGGGGGATGACGGCTACCGCCAGAAGTTCATGGCCTCCATGCACCATGGGGATGCGGACGGCAACGCCCGTCGCTTCGCCGCCCAGACCAGCTGGGACGACACCATGGCCGAAAGCATGGTGGATTATCTGGGCAAGCATCCCGGCAGGCGCATCATGCATATCGCAGGCAACTTCCACGTGGAAGGGGGGCTAGGGATCGCCAGTCGCATCGCCAGCCGCAATCCGGCACTCAAGGTGGCACTCATCGTGCCGCAAACCGGTGACGAGACAGCCCCCGGGAGAGACGCCGATGTCAGGGTCCACATAGCTCCCCTGCCGGAACGCTGGCTAAATGCAAAGGAAATGAAGCAAGATATGGGCGCACTGCATCAATCCCGAAGCCGTGACTGCAGCCAATGGTTGCAACCCTCAAAATAGCCCAAGGATTTCATATGGATGTGTTACTCGTCATCGACATGCAACAGGGGTTGTTCGATAACCCCCGCCATCAGGATGCCCAGGTCATCGCCAACATCAATCGTCTGGCCGATCGCGTGCGGGGCCAACACGGACGGGTCATCTATGTGCAACACGACGAACCGGGTTCCGAGCTGGAACCTGGCAGTGCGGGCTGGCAACTGCACGCCGATCTGGCCCCGTCTCCCCACGACAGCCGGGTGCGCAAGACTGCCTGTGACAGCTTCCTCGACACCGAGCTCGGCTTCCTGCTGGCAGAGCAGTCGGTAGACAGACTGCTCATCTGCGGCTGTGCCACCGACTTTTGCGTCGATACCACGTTGCGCAGCGCCGCCGCCAGGGGCTTTGACGCCTTTGCGGTGACCGACGCCCATACCACGGCGGACAGGCCGCACCTGAGTGCGGAGCAGATCATCCAGCACCACCACTTCATGTGGCGGCATCTGAGCCTGCCTCAAGGCAGAAGCGTGACCCTGCTCACGACGGATGAGCTGCTGGCCACCATTCAACCCGAGCGGGCGTGTTAAGCTGCCCGTCCTGATGTGAACACCCGATTGGAGTCTTGTGTGCGTCTACTCTCTGACGTTGCCCTCACGCTGCTGTTACCGGCGCTCACCGCCTGCTCCGGCTTGCCGGGGGCAGCACCCGATGGCCCGGCCCCCCTGTTCCACACCCATATCAGCGACGACGGGAGCAAGCGCTTCACCTTCGAGGCCGCCCCTCTCGACGTCCTGCCCACCCGGTTGCAGGAGGGAGATGACAACCGGCTGAGCCGCCGCGACAAGAGCCTGCTGGAACGCCGGGAAGCCCTGCAGGACGAGCAGCTCACCCAGATGCTGGCCACGCGCAAGTATTGCCGAAGCGGCTATATCGTCCTCAGCCAGACCTCCTGGAAGATCCGCGGGGAATGCAACGAAAGCGCCAGCCAGGCCGACCGCGATGCCTTCCCCAACCAGGCAGGCTGGCAGGAGTAACCCGGGACATAACAACAAAACGGGCAGCCCAGGCTGCCCGTTTCTCATCTCGCTGATTGTCCCCTCAAACGGGTTCATCCGCCGGGCTGGTCAGCTCGGCGCCGTTGTCGATGCGTTTGTGCCCTTCCACCAGGTGAACGAAGTCCACCAGCTCGTCGCCGGAGACACGGAACGCCTGACCGAATCCCTTGACGAACAGCCCCTGCTCGGGCTTGAGCCGAAACAGCACGAAGTCCTTGAGGTTGGAGAGCCCTTTGACTATCTCGCCGAAGCGCCCTTCCAGCGCCGCAACGGCCTTCTCCCAGCGTGCGTCGTCGCGCGCCACCACCTCCGCGACCGCATCGAAGGTCAGACGCTTGCGGGCAAACAGCTCGCGGGCACCGGTTTCGTCCTCGATCAGCATCAGCGATACCTTGGGCACCTGTTGCAGGTTGCGGGCGTGGCGAGCTATCTCGGAGATGAGCACATAGTATCCATCTTCCTGCAGCACGAAGGGGGCATAGCTGGCATTGGGGTTGCCTTCGCCATCCACAGTGGCGAGCTGCAGGGTACGGCAACCGTCGCGGAACTCGCGGATCTCCGGTTGCAGGCGGTTTTGCAGGCGCTCCTGACGTTCACTCATGCTTTCACTTCCTCTTGATACTGACGGCGCAGGGCCATGAAACGCTCCACCTGCTCAGGCAGCAGTTGACGCTGCTCGTCCCGGCCCAGGTAGATCTTGAAGATGCAGCGGCCACTGTGGCCGAAGAACTGGAAGGAGTGCCCCTCCTTGCCCATGAAGAGCTTGCTGACCAGGGCGATGCCTGCCACGTTGTCGAGCTTGAGGTGGCCGTGCAGCTCCCCGTCCCGCCCCATCAGGTTGTAGTAGCCGCGCGCGTTCTTGCCCTTGGGGAAGGGAGCCTTCACCTCGAAGATGGAGCCATCGGATTCGACGATGGTGGTCACCTGACCCCAGCTGGCCAGGTCCGCCAGCAGGGCTTCGGCCTCCCCGGCCGGCACTTGCGTCATCAGGGCGGCAGGCAGATGGCGTACCACCTCCCACTCGCTGACGGCCAGCTCGGTGGCGAGGGTGGACGGGTGGGCGCTGGGGTCTTGCTCCAGCAGCGCGTGAATGCGTTGTGCAATGCTCATCGGTTCTCCCTGGATGATCTGGCGATGGTGCTCGGTGTCGCGGCGGATACTGTAATAAAGCGCCCCAAGTAACGCAATTGATAATCGCTTTCATTCTCAGTGCATTTTGATGGACGACTTGATATTCTCGGCGGCAACCCTATTTCATTCACCCTTCGGAGGTTCGCATGGGCCGTCGTATTGCCCTCGCATTCAGCCTGCTCGGCTGTGCCCTTTCCCTCTCTTCCCCATCCGTCATGGCGGTGGAGCGTATCGTCAGCATAGGCCCGGCCACCACGGAACTCATCCTGGCACTGGGGGGCGAGCAGAGCCTGGTCGCCACCGATGTCAGCAGTCCGGAGCCCAGAGGCGTGCCCAAGGTCGGCTATCACCGTGCCCTCGCCGCCGAAGGGATCCTGAGTCTCTCTCCGACCCTGGTGGTCGGCAGCGACGAGATGGGCCCGAACAGCACGCTTGATCAGTTGCGCCGTGCCAACGTCAAGGTCGAGGTCATGGCCACAGCCCCTACGCTGGCCAACCTCAACGAGCGTATCGACACCCTGGCCCATCTCCTGGGTGACCAGGCGGCAGGGAGCAAGCTCAAGGAGGAGATTGCCGCCCAGAGCGACACCCTGGCGGCGCAGGCGAAGCAGAACAAGCCCCTCAAGGTCGCCTTCCTGCTGTTGCACAAGGGTCAGCCCACCAGCATCGCCGGTGGCAACACCACCGCCAGCGCCCTCGTCACCCTGGCGGGCGGCGTCAATCCGGTGGCTGGGCTCCACGACTACAAGCCCGTCTCCACCGAATCCCTCATCGAGCTGCAACCTGATCTGGTGCTGGTGAGCGGCCGCGACTGGCAGCAGTATCAGGATCCCGACGCCGTCCTGAGTCAGGTGCCCGCCCTGTCAGCCACCCCGGCAGGCAAGAACAAGGCTATCCACGCCATCGACGGACATGCCCTGCAAGGGGGCCTCAGCCTTCGTTCCTTGCAACAGGCGAACCAGATCGCCCAGTGGATCAAGCAGGGTTCCTGATGCGCCTGCCTCTGCCCTGGCTGCTCGCCCTGACCGGCTGCGCGCTGGCGTTGCTGCTGGTCGGGTCCCTCGCGACCGGCCCCATGTCCCTCTCCCTTGGTGAGAGCCTGCGCGCCCTGTTTGCCGGACCACAGAGCGGGATTGAGGCTCACAAATTATTGATCGTGCAGGAGATCCGTCTGCCACGAACCCTGCTCTGCATCGCCGTGGGGGGCATTCTCGGCCTCTGCGGCGCCGTGATGCAGGGACTGTTTCGCAACCCCCTG
The DNA here is from genome assembly GCF_040908425.1 of Aeromonas sp. R2-1. NCBI lineage: Bacteria > Pseudomonadati > Pseudomonadota > Gammaproteobacteria > Aeromonadales > Aeromonadaceae > Aeromonas > Aeromonas sp. R2-1. The sequence goes on along the minus strand of NZ_JBFODR010000015.1, from coordinate 97,263 downwards.
GCAGACCCCGGCATCATAGGGGTGTCGGGTGGCGCGGCACTCGGCGCGGCCCTGGCCATCGTGCTGCTCGCCCCGCTGGGCTCGCACCTGCAGAGCCTGCTCGGCCTGGGGTTGCTGCCCCTGCTCGCCTTTCTCGGCGGAGCCCTCACCACCACCCTCGTCTATCTGCTGGGTACCCGGGAAGGGGGCACCTCGGTCACCGTGATGCTGCTGGCCGGGGTGGCCATCACGGCGCTCTCCGGCGCCGTCATCGGACTGCTCACCTATCTCGCCGACGATCAGATGCTGCGCAACCTGAGCCTGTGGCAGATGGGCTCCCTGGCGGCAGGCAAGCCGGTCGATGTGACGCTGGCGCTGCTGACCCTGGCCGCCCTGCTGCTGTTGTTCATGCGCGATGCCAATCCCCTCAACGCCCTGCTGCTGGGAGAGGGAGAGGCCCGGCATCTGGGGGTGAACGTGCAGATGCTGAAGCGTCGCCTCATCCTGCTCACCGCTGCCGGTGTCGGCGTGGCGGTGGCGGTGGCCGGCATGATCGGCTTTGTCGGCCTGGTGGTTCCCCATCTGGTACGGCTGCTGGCCGGACCCAACCATGTCCGCCTGTTGCCGCTGTCTGCCCTGCTGGGGGCTGGCCTGCTGCTGGGGGCCGACATGCTGGCACGCACCCTGCTCGCACCGGCCGAGCTGCCGGTCGGCATCATCACCGCCCTGCTGGGTGCCCCCTTCTTCATCTGGCTCTTGGTCAAGAGCCGCCGAACCCTGTAACAGGAGATCGCCACTTTGCCCGGATCCCCCTCCCCCCTGCTCAGTTGCCGGGGTCTTCGCCTCAGTCGTGGCAACCGGCTTATCCTGGACAGCCTGGATCTCGACCTGCATGCTGGCAGCCTGACCGCCCTGCTCGGCCCCAACGGGGCGGGCAAAAGCTCACTGCTCAAGTGCCTGACCGGCGAGCTGGAACATGAAGGGGAGATCCACCTGTTCGGCCAGACCCGCAGGGGGTGGGCCGGCAACGCTCTGGCCCACCGGGTCGGTGTGCTGCCGCAAAGCTCCTCCTTGAGCTTCCCCTTCCTGTGCGAAGAGGTGGTGGCCATGGGTCGGCTGCCCCACAGCGAGCCTGCCAGCCGGCGCGACGAAATAGTACGCGCCGCCATGACCCACGCCGGAGTCGACCATCTGGCGAACCGCCTCTATCCCGGCCTCTCCGGCGGGGAGCGTCAACGGGTGCAGTTCGCCCGGGTGCTGGCCCAGATCTGGCAGGCCCCGGAGGAACCGCAGCAAGCGCGGCTGCTGCTGCTGGACGAGCCCACCTCGGCGCTGGATCTCAAATACCAGCACCAGTTGCTCGCCATGGCCCGGGCGCTGGCCGGTCGCAACACCGCCGTGCTGGTGGTGTTGCACGACCTCAATCTGGCAGCCCGCTACGCCGATAGGCTGGTGATGCTGGAGCAGGGCAGGCTGATGGCTGACGGCAACGCAGGCGAGGTGCTGACCCCAGCGCTCATCGCGCGCCTCTACGACTACCCCGCACAGGTGATCCACCACCCCGAGAGTGGCGTTCCCATGGTGGTGTGACACCCAGGGGCAGATAGCAACAGAGCGCCATCAGGCGCTCTGTCTTTTTGCGGTATCCAGCCTTGGGCTGACCAGCAGGGCAATCCCCACGGGCACATCAGGCTATCTGGTAGCGCCCCGGCTTGTGATTGAGTGTCAACACCAGATTACAGATGATGGCTGCCACCACGGAAAGCGCCAGCAGCCAGGGGGAGACCACGAAGAAAGAGGCGACGACGATGGCGCAATCCAGTCCCATTTGCAGCTTGCCTGCCCGCACACCCCATCTGTCCTGAATGAAGAGCGCCAGAATGTTGAAGCCCCCCAGGCTCGCCTTGTGGCGGAACATGATGAGCAGTCCCATGCCGATCAGGGTGCCGCCGATCAGCGCCGCATAGACGGGTTCGATCTTGCCGATTTGCAGCACGGCGTTGAGGTGATCCGTCATGAAGGAGACGGTGGCCACGGCGGCAAAGGTATTGAGGGTGAAGCGCGGCCCCATTCTGAGCCAGGCCAGGGCATAGAAAGGCAGGTTCATGGCGAAGAACAGCAGGCCGAAGCTGATGCCGGTCACCTGTTGCAGCAGCAGCGCCAGGCCGGCGGTGCCACCGGTGAGCAGGCCGACCTGATGGAACAGGAAGATGCCGAGGGAAACGAAGCCTGCTGCGGTCAGCAAGGCGAGCACATCCTCATAGAGCGGGTGCGCAGAGCGTGAAGTGTTGTCCATAACCAGGTATCCAGTCGCGAAGCAAGAGAGTGTTGGCCGCCCATCGGGCGGAGCGAGCCCCGTTAACCGGGGCTTCGTTATGCCGACAGTCTCCAATTTGAGTGAGATGGATCACAAGTCCCGCCCTTCACGCGCCAAAATGGTGCGCGTCATCCAGGCGTTACAATCCTTGCACCAAAATGTCCCACACTCACCGCCGGCCTGATGCTGAAAAACCTGAAACGGGCCGCTGCCCCCGCGCCCGAATCGTTCTAGAATGAGTCGCTTGTCACTGCCAGCGGAACAACAGCGGATGAGAGTCACCGTATTCGGAATAGGTTATGTCGGGTTGGTTCAGGCCGCCGTACTGGCGGAGATGGGTCACAAGGTGGCCTGCGTGGATGTGGATGCCGACAAGGTCGCGGGCCTGAAAGAGGGGCGCATTCCCCTCTTCGAGCCCGGTCTCGCCCCCCTGGTGCAGCGCAACCATCAGGCCGGTCGCCTGATCTTCACCACAGACCCGGCCCGGGCGGTGGAGTTTGCCGAGCTTATCTTCATCGCGGTCGGAACGCCGCCGGACGAGGACGGGTCTGCCGACCTCCATCAGGTAATGACGGTGGCGGACACCATAGGCCGCCTGATGCAAGGGGGCAAGGTGGTGGTCAACAAGAGCACTGTGCCTGTCGGCACCGCCAGCCGGGTACGGCGACACATTGCGGAGCGCCTCGCCGACCGTGGTCTCGACCTTCCGCTCGACGTGGTCTCCAACCCCGAATTTCTCAAGGAGGGCGCCGCCGTCGCCGACTGCCTGCGGCCGGATCGCATCATCATCGGCACCGACTCCGATCACGCCTTCTCCCTGCTGGAGGAGCTCTACGCCCCCTTCAACCGCAAGCGAGACCGCATCCTGCGGATGGATGCACGCAGCGCCGAACTGACCAAGTACGCCGCCAACGCCATGCTGGCGACCCGCATCTCCTTCATGAACGAGATGGCCACCCTGGCCGAAGCCCTGGGCGCCGACATCGAGGAAGTGCGCAAGGGCATTGGTGCCGATCCGCGCATCGGCCACCACTTCATCTACCCGGGCTGCGGTTATGGCGGATCCTGCTTCCCCAAGGATGTCAGGGCGCTGATCCACACCGCGAAGGAGGCGGGGTGCGAGACCCCCCTGCTGCGCTCGGTGGAGCAGGTCAACGAGGCGCAGAAACACAGGCTCATGACCCGGCTGCACCACCATTTTGGCGCCAGTCTGTCGGGGCGCACCTTCGCGTTATGGGGACTCGCCTTCAAACCCAATACCGACGACATGCGCGAAGCCCCGAGCAGGGTGCTGATGGAGGCGATCTGGGCGGCAGGAGGCAAGGTGCAGGCGTTCGACCCCGAGGCCATGACCGAGGCCGCCCGCCTCTATGGCCAGCGGGCGGACTTGACCCTGTGCGACACCCAGGAAGCCGCCCTCCAGGGGGCTGACGCCCTGCTCGTCTGCACCGAGTGGCAACAGTTCCGCGCACCGGATTTCGACCTGCTTCGCCAGACCCTGAAGCAGGCCATCATCTTCGACGGCCGCAACCTCTATGATCCGGCCCGTCTGCGCCAGCGCGGTTTCACCTACTATGCCATCGGCCGTGGCGACAGCCTGGCTCATCAGGAGGAGCGATGAAGTACCTCGTCACCGGCGCCGCCGGGTTTATCGGATTTCATGTGGCGCGCAGGCTCTGTGGCGACGGCCATCAGGTGGTGGGGATAGACAACCTCAACGACTACTACGCGGTGAGCCTCAAGGAGGCGCGCCTCGCCCTGCTCACGCCTCTGCCCGGCTTTCGCTTCGAACACCTCGATCTCGCGGACCGCGCGGCCATGGCCTCGCTCTTTGCCCACGAGCAGTTTGACCGGGTGATCCATCTGGGGGCCCAGGCCGGGGTGCGCTACTCCCTGGACAACCCCTTCGCCTACGCCGACAGCAACCTCACCGGCCACCTTACCGTGCTGGAGGGGTGTCGCCAGACCCGGGTGCAGCATCTGGTCTATGCCTCCTCCAGCTCGGTCTACGGGCTGAACGAACAGATGCCGTTCAAGCCGTCCGATGGGGCGGATCATCCCGTCTCCCTCTATGCGGCGAGCAAGAAGGCGGGGGAGCTGATGGCCCACTCCTACTCCCATCTCTACGGCCTGCCCACCACCGGGCTGCGCTTTTTCACCGTCTACGGCCCCTGGGGCCGGCCCGACATGGCCCTGTTCAAGTTCGTGCACGCCATCCTGAACGGCGACCCCATCGACCTCTACAACCAGGGCCAGCTCAGCCGGGATTTCACCCATGTCGACGACATCGTCGAGGGGATAGTGCGCATCGCAGACAGCCCCCCCGCGGGCGATGCCCACTGGCAGGGGGCCCCGGACGCCAGCCCGGCCCCCTATCGCCTCTTCAACATCGGCAACGGCAGCCCGGTCAGGCTGCTGGACTTCGTGGATGCCATCGAGTCGGCCCTCGGCAAACGGGCCATCCGCAACATGCTGCCCATGCAGCCCGGCGACGTGCTCGCCACCTGGGCCGACACCCGCTCGCTGTTCGACGCCACGGGCTATCGCCCCCGTGTCGGGCTCAAGGAAGGGGTAGACAGCTTTGTCCGCTGGTATCGGGACTACTACCGGGTCTGAGCCAAACGAGGTGGCAGGGTCCCCTGGCTCGCGACCCTGTGCTCAGGATGAAGGGGTATAGCTGAAGGGCACCATGGTGGGGGAGAGCCCACGACAGGCGGGTTTGAGGGCCTGCGGGCCTGCCAGCAGCCAGTCGGTGCGGTGACGGTTGCCGAGGTTTTCCATCTTCGCGGAGTCAAAACACCTCACCATCAGGTCGGCGCTCCCCAGTACCCAGCGCCCGGGGGCAGCCCCTATCCAGGCGGCAGCTTCCCTGGCCTGCTCCCCGTCTCCCATCAGATAAGGGTAATGTTTCACTGGTTGCAGGCTAAACAGCAGATGTTGCTCTTTGAAGCCCGCCAGCAGCAGTTCATCCCCCACAGGCACCTTCTGCGCCGCCAATGCCATGACTGCCTGAGGGGTGCGCACCTCGTTGAGGCGCACGCTGATCCAGCAGGAGTAGATCAGCCACCCCACTGCCAGGGAGCTGAGAATGGCGGTCAGTGGCGCCCGGCGAAGCCAGGCATTGATCAGCAGCAAGGATCCCCCCAGCACCAGCAGGGGAAGCCAGGGATCCGGCCCCAGTTCCCCCAGACGGCTGGCCACTCTGTCGCTAAATGCCAGCACCAGAGCCCCCACCAGCCCTGCCCCCCCCAGCAGCCAGCCGAGCCCGGCCAGTAGTCGCCCCGGCCAGACCCGGACCAGCAGGGTGCCGATGAAGGGTGCGGTAAGGAGCGCCAGGGCGGGCGTACCGGGTGTGATGTAGACGCCCCGCTTGCCCGGCGAGCAGGAGAAAAACAGCACCACCAGCACCAGATAACCCAGCAGCAGCAGGATACGCCTGTCCTGCGCCCGGATGGCGCGCCGCCAGGCCACCACCAGCCAGGGCAGCAGCAGGGAGAGCGGCAGCCAGAACGGCGGGATCACCGAGGTGAGGTAGTACCAGAAGGGTTTGACGTGGTGCCAGGCGCTGGTATAGCGAGTCACCGTCTGGCGCAGCAGTATGTTGTCTCTGTAGGCCAGCAGGAGGGGATCTCCGCTTCGGGTCACGGCCTCCAGCATGGGGACCAGCCAGAGGCCCATCGCCAGGGCCATGGCCAGCGGCCCGAGCAGGGCCTTCAGCCAGGCTGACAACGGCGCGGCGCGGATTTGTGCCCTGTGGGTCCAGAGCGCGGGAAGCAGCACCAGCAGGGCCAGTACTCCCACCCCCTTGGTGATGACGCCAAGCCCCGCGGCAAACCAGCCGAGCCAGTACCAGCGCCACCCGCCACCGCAGAGGAGGAAGCGCAGAAAACCATAGAGACCGAGGGTGATGAAGAAGGTGACCAGGCCGTCGATCTGCGCCGTCTTGGCCTGCAGGGTGAACTGGACGGTAAAGAGCAGCAGCAAGCCCGCCAGAAATCCCGTCGCCGGATCCCACAGGCGGCGCCCCAGATCCCACACCAGCAAGATGGTCAGCAAGCCAGACAGCAGGGAGGGCAGCAGAAAGGCCACCTTGATGGAGCCAGTCAACACATAACCGATCGCGATCCCCCACATAAACAGCGGCGGCTTGTCCGGATAGAGCTCCCCGCCGCGCATGGGGAAGAGCCACTGGCCACTCTCCACCATCTCCCGGGCGATCAGGGCGAAACGCGGCTCGTCCGCCGGCCAGGGGTCCCGCAGACCCAGCCCGGCCCCCAGCACCACCAGCGCGATCAGCAGCAACCAGCCAAGGGACGTCTGATTGAGCAGGGTGCGATCACTCACCATGACGAGCATCCCCGGTCACTGCCTTGTCCCGCCGCCAGCCCCGATGCTGGATATCGAGATAGAGGCTGTAGAGCGCGGTGAAGGTGGGGAAGAGGTTTTGCAGCACGCCGACAGAGTCCTGCTTGGGAGAGAAGGTGAAGTAGCTGAGCGTCATCAGGCTGCCGATCACGCTCATGTACCAGAACAAGCGCGGGATGACGGGTCGTCCCGCCCGCCTGGACGCCAGAAACTGCACCAGCCAGCGTCCGCCGAACATCAGCGCCCCTGTATAGCCGATCAGCTTCCAGCCGGTGACATGCACCCCGGTCCAGTCCAGCCAGTCGATGGGGGCAGACAGCCAGGCGTCCATCACTCCAGCATCTCCCGGATTTCAACCACCTTGGATCGGCGCTGCAACCACCAGACCCCGACCACGTCCACCAGCCCGACCCAGAGCCGGTTCCAGACCCCGTATTTGGAGATCCCCGCTTGGCGTGGCCTGTGGTTGACCGGCCAGGGTGCCATGCGCCCCCCTTGTGCCTGGATCAGCGCGGGGATGTAGCGGTGCATGTGATTGAAGGCGGGCAGTTTCAGATACCAGTCGCGACGCACCACCTTGAGCCCGCAGCCGGTATCCGGAATGCCGTCGCGCAGCAGCAGGTCGCGAAAGCCGTTGGCCAGCTTTGAAGAGAGGCGCTTGACCCAGTCGTCACGGCGGTTGACCCGGTGGCCGATGAGGCCCACCTGGTATGGATCGCTCTGGTAGCGGCGCATCGCCTCCTCCAGCATGGCGGGAATGTCGGCGGGATCGTTCTGACCATCGCCGTCGAGTACCACCAGCCAGTCGCCACGCCCGTGGCGCACTCCGCTCAGCACCGCCATGCTCTGGCCCACGGCATGGACATGGCGTAGCACCTTCAGCCTGGGGAAACGCGTCTGCAAATCGCGCAGTACCACATGGCTGTCGTCCACACTGCCATCGTCCACATAGATCAGTTCGTATTCGAACCTGCCCCCAAGGGCGGCATCTATTTCGCCGACAAGCGGGGCCAGATTGTCCCGCTCATCCTTGGCAGGCACCACGACAGAGATATCGACCGATTCGACCATATGCACATCCTGCCCTCATCAGAGGCGCTATCGATTCACCCGGCAGACCCGACGACATTGCATCGATGGCCTGGCTGACATCATGCAAATACAAGGCGTTAGAAAACAACTCTGTCAGCATATTGAACTTCAATTAACAAATCTATCAAAGCAGTCACTGACCCGGGAGTCATACCGCCTCTCCCCTGCACCAAAAGTTCCATACCGTTTTCATCTCTGCCGCTCACCCACATAACCAGATGTTCCATCTGCTGGCTGGCGTCCCTCCCCGGATCGGGCCTATATGTTGCGGATACCAACGACGAGGTTTCCATGAAAAAACGACTCTGGGGCTGGGGACTCCTGATACTGCTCGCCACCACTTCCCACGCAGATCCCTTTCGTCAGGCCCCCAAGGCCATGAGCGCACTGCGCCAGGGTGCCGCCATGGAACAGGGAAACCCGCGGCAGGCCATCGCCCACTACTGCACCGCCGCCAACCTTGGCAACCCGGAAGCCTATTACCGCATCGGCCGCCTGCTGGCCCGCGGCCCCCAGGGGATCCGCAATGCCCGCAGCGCCAACGCCTACCTGGCCATGGCCATGCGCCTTGGCAACCAGCAAGCCGCCCGTTACTACAACGAGCGGGTCGGCAATGCGCCCCTGGGTACCTGCGGCATTGGAGGCGGTGGCGGAGCCCCCTGGGTGCGCCCCAGTACCCCCTTCGATCAGGAGCGCTACCTGGCCAGACAGTCACAGGCCAAGCAAAAGCTGGCCATCATGATCCGCCAGGCCGCCCAGCGTCACAAAGTGGACCCTCAACTCGCCCTGGCTATCGCCATCGCCGAATCCAATCTGAACAGTACCGCCGTCTCCCCCAAGCAGGCGCAGGGCGTCATGCAGCTCATTCCCGAAACCCAGGCCCGCTTCGGCGTGACCCGGCCGTTCGATGCCCAGCAGAACATCCGTGGTGCCATGATCTACCTGAAGTGGCTGGAGAAGCAGTTCGGTCCGGACTGGGTGAGGATCAGCGCCGCCTACAACGCCGGGGAGCAGGCCGTGCTGCGCCACGGCGGTGTGCCGCCCTATCAGGAAACCCAGGAGTATGTGCAGCGGGTGCTCTACTACTCGGGGCAGGATCCTGACAAACCGGCCCGCCGCAACTCACCGCGCTGAGCTTACCCGGTTGCCCCTCTTCCCTCGCGCCTGTCGGCCGTCCCGGCCTGCGGCGCCCGGCTTTGCCGCCCCTCTCCCATTGGTTTACAATCGACGGGTTTTTTGGAACCGGGTTGACGGCCCGTCGACCCGGCCCCACCACGACATCAGTTTGTTAATGCCAAGCCATTAAACTGCTGAAAGGAAGAGAATTAGCCAATGGCTCAATTTATTTACACCATGAACAGGGTCGGCAAGGTCGTGCCGCCCAAGCGTCATATTCTCAAGAACATCTCCCTCTCCTTCTTCCCGGGGGCCAAAATAGGCGTGCTGGGTCTGAACGGCGCCGGGAAATCGACCCTGCTGCGCATCATGGCGGGCATCGACACCGAGATCGAAGGGGAAGCCCGTCCGCAGCCCGGCATCAAGATCGGCTACCTGCCCCAGGAGCCGAAGCTGGATCCGGAGCAGACCGTACGCGAAGCGGTCGAAGAGGCGGTCGGCGACGTCAAACGCGCCATGGCGCGCCTCGACGAGGTCTATGCAGCCTATGCCGACCCGGATGCGGATTTTGACAAGCTGGCCCGCGAACAGGGCGAGCTGGAAGCCATCATCGCCGCCCAGGGCGGCCACAACATGGAAAACCAGCTGGAGCGCGCGGCCGATGCCCTGCGCCTGCCGGCCTGGGATGCCCAGATCAAGCACCTCTCCGGTGGTGAGCGCCGCCGCGTGGCCCTGTGCCGCCTGCTGCTGGAAAAACCGGACATGCTGCTGCTGGACGAACCGACCAACCACCTGGATGCGGAATCCGTGGCCTGGCTGGAGCGCTTCCTGCACGACTACGAAGGCACCGTCGTGGCCATCACCCACGACCGCTACTTCCTCGACAACGTGGCGGGCTGGATCCTGGAGCTGGACCGCGGCGAAGGCATCCCCTGGGAGGGCAACTACTCCTCCTGGCTGGAGCAAAAAGATGCCCGTCTGGCCCAGGAAGCCAGTTCCGAAGCCGCCCGTCGCAAGTCCATCGAGAAGGAACTGGAGTGGGTTCGTCAGAACCCGAAAGGCCGTCAGGCCAAATCCAAGGCTCGTATGGCTCGCTTCGAAGAGCTCAACACCAACGACTACCAGAAGCGCAACGAGACCAACGAGCTGTTCATTCCGCCCGGACCGCGCCTGGGCGACAAGGTGGTGGAGGTGGCCAACCTCTGCAAGTCCTATGGCGACCGCCAGTTGATCGACGATCTCTCCTTCTCCATTCCGAAGGGTGCCATCGTCGGCATCATCGGTCCGAACGGTGCCGGTAAATCGACCCTGTTCCGCATGATGTCGGGTCAGGAGCAGCCGGATTCCGGTTCCATCACCCTGGGTGACACCGTGGTGCTGGCCTCCGTGGATCAGTTCCGCGACAGCATGAACGACAAGAAGACGGTGTTCGAGGAAGTCGCCGACGGCCAGGACATCCTGCGCATCGGCAACTACGAGTTCCCGAGCCGCGCCTACATCGGCCGCTTCAACTTCAAGGGTTCCGACCAGCAGAAGCGGGTCGGCGAGCTCTCCGGTGGTGAGCGTGGCCGTCTGCACCTGGCCAAGCTGCTGCAGACCGGCGGCAACGTGCTGCTGCTGGATGAACCGACCAACGATCTGGACATCGAAACCCTGCGCGCCCTCGAGAACGCCCTGCTGGAGTTCCCGGGTTGCGCCATGGTCATCTCCCACGACCGCTGGTTCCTCGACCGCATCGCCACCCACATCCTGGACTACCAGGACGAGGGCAAGATCGAATTCTTTGAAGGCAACTTCACCGAATACGAAGAGTGGAAGAAGAAGACCTACGGTGCCGAGGCTATCCAGCCGCGCCGCGCCAAGTACAAGCGCATTGCCAAGTAAGGCGAGGCAACAGCCGCGCCGCCAGGCATGACGTCACAAGGGGAGCCGGGGCTCCCCTTTTTTGCCTCTTCTGACTTACAATCTCCACCTCTACCCCAGCGATAGCGACCCATGACCCAAGCCTCCACCACCAGACTCACCATCCAGATCCGGCTCGAACCCGGCTGCCTGGGGCCGGATGGCAAGCAGCACATCGATACCTTCTGCGCGGCCGCCAACCGGATCCTCGCCGTCATCGAACCCCGACGAGTGCACTGGGTGCTGCTGCCCCGCCATGACAAGCAACTGGCCGAGCAGGCCTACTTCCTTGATGGCCGTCCCTTGAGCGAAACCCAGGCCACCCTGCTGCTACAACGCATGGGGTTGGCCCTCGATCCCTTGCTGGAGCAGAGCGATGCCGTGCTGAGCCAGCTTATCGAACGCTACCAGAAAAACCGTTGATCCCGATGTGGAAACGGGGCTCTATTGGTCCCCTTTTTCCTGCCTCCGGGGGAAAACGTTTGAATTTTTACTCTATTCATTGATCCGCCTCGCACATCCGGGGTTTGTAAACCTGGCCGCCTGTGTGAAAATGTGCGCGCTGTCACGGTATCAGGACGAGTCTGGTCACTTCACCGCCAGAATCAGGGTCCGTCGCCCCGCATGGATGGGCCGGGTCCCCTGCTGCCTATTTCACGTCACCCATTGGAATCCAACATGAATCAACCACATCACGCTACCGGGCAGACCGCCAGCCCGGCTGCCGGGCAGGGATTGCTCGAGCGCCTGTTTGCCCTGCGCGGTCATGGCACCACGGCCCGCACCGAGGTGATCGCCGGCATCACCACCTTCCTGACCATGGTCTACATCGTCTTCGTCAACCCGCAGATCCTCTCTGCGGCAGGCATGGACACCCAGGCCGTGTTCGTTACCACCTGCCTCATCGCCGGTGTCGGCAGCATCCTGATGGGTCTGCTGGCGAACCTGCCCATCGCCCTGGCTCCCGCCATGGGCCTCAACGCCTTCTTCGCCTTCGTGGTGGTGGCTGGCATGGGCTACTCCTGGCAGGTCGGCATGGGCACCATCTTCTGGGGTGCGCTGGGCCTGCTGATCCTGACCCTGCTGCGGGTACGCTACTGGCTCATCGCCAACATTCCCCTGACCCTGCGGGTCGGCATCACCGCCGGCATCGGTCTGCTCATCGCCCTGCTCGGCCTGCACAATGCCGGCATCGTGGTCGCGAGCCCCGCCACCATGGTGACCGTGGGCAACCTCACCTCCCTGCCCTGCCTGCTGGGATTGTTGGGATTCTTCCTCATCTGCATCTTCTCCGCCCGCGGTGTCCACTCCGCCGTGCTCATCGCCATCGTCGTCACCACCACCCTGGGCTGGCTGTTCGGCGATGTCACCTTCAAGGGCTTCGTCTCCGTGCCGCCGAGCATTGCACCGGTCTTCGGCCAGCTGGATCTGATGGGATCGCTGGACATCAGCCTTGCCGGGATCATCTTCTCCTTTATGCTGGTCAACCTGTTCGACTCTTCCGGCACCCTGATCGGCGTGACCAACCGTGCCAAGCTGGCCGATGACAAGGGACACTTCCCGCGCATGAAGCAGGCCCTGGTAGTAGACAGCGTCAGCTCCGTCGGCGGCGCCTTTATGGGCACCTCCTCGGTCACTGCGTATATCGAGAGCAGCTCCGGGGTCGCCGTCGGCGGCCGTACCGGCCTGACCGCCATCGTGGTGGGCATCCTGTTCCTGCTGGCCATCTTCTTCTCTCCGGTCGCCGCCATGGTGCCGGCATATGCCGCAGCGGGGGCCCTCATCTACGTGGGCGTGCTGATGTGCTCCGAGCTGACCCGGGTGAAGTGGGAAGACCTGACCGAAGCGGTGCCGGCCTTCATGACCGCGGTGATGATGCCGTTCAGCTTCTCCATCACCGAGGGGATCGCCGTGGGCTTCATCTCCTACTGCGTGATGAAGGCGGGCACCGGCCGCTGGCGCGAGATCAACCCCTGCGTGCTGGTGGTGGCCCTGCTCTTCGTCCTCAAGTTTGTCTGGGTCGATGCCCACTGATTTTTCTTCCATGAAAAGAAAAACCAGACTCTGAAAACAAAAATGCCCGTCATCGACGGGCATTTATTTATGGCGGGCACAGGGCTCAGCGAATACCGCGGGCCTCGCGGATCCACTCCCAGGCCTGCTGGATCTCCTGGGTCTTCTCCTTGGCCATCTCCATCATCTCGGGGGGCAATCCCTTGGCGGCCAGCTTGTCAGGGTGATGCTTGCTCATCTCCTTGCGATAGGCGCGCTTGATCTCCTGATCGCTGTCGCTCTCGTTCACCCCAAGCAACTGATAGGCATCCTTGAGGCGATCCCGGGAGGGGGGCTCCTGACGGTATTGCTGCCCCTGGCCACCGCCCTGCTGTTGCTGACGGTGGAAGAAGTTCATCTGGGCCTCGGCCATGGCCAGAATGCGGGCCAGCTCGATGCGACTGAACCCCAGCTCGTCGGCGATGGTTTGCAGGATGGCCCGCTCGTTCGCCTCCACCTGACCGTCGGCGAAGGCGGCCTGCAGCTGGACCTCGAGGAAGAAGCGCAGGATGTCACGCTGCCCCAGGCTCGCCTGGCGAAACTCCGCCAGGGTCTCGCGCAGGGGGAAGTCACTCTCCTTGCCCTGGCGGAATGACTCCTGGGCCCGTACTCGCTGCTCTCCGGCCAGCCGCATCCTGTCCATCAGGTTGGACGCGACCCGTATTTCGTGCTCGGTGACCTGGCCGCTCGCCTTGGCGATGTGGCCCATGACGGCGAAGGTGGCATGGAAGAAAACGGCCTGCTGCTGCTGGCTGGGTGCCCGCTGGAAGGCCCCGCGGATCCCCATGCCCCGATCGAAGCGATGGCCGATCCACAGGCCCAGCAGGGCACCGAAGATGTTGCCGAGCAGAAAACCGAAGAAGGTGCCAAGCACCTTGCCCCAAATACGCATGGTTCAAGACCTCGTGAAGTTAATGGGTGCCGGCGAGCAGTTGCTCGTCCAGCTCGCGCAGCCGATCCACTGTGCCGATGTCGCGCCACTCGCCTGCCAGCAGGCTGCCACCCACCCGTCCCTGCACCATCCAGTCGCGCAGCAGGGGGGCCAGCTTGCGCGCCCCGCAGGGCAAGCCGGCAAAGGCGGCGGGCTGATAGAGGCCGACGCCGCTGAAGGTGAGGGCCGGGGTGTCCAGCACCCGACCCGCTTGCAGGGAGAAGTCCCCTTGCGGGTGCTGGGGAGGGTTGGGCACCAGCCAGAGGTGGGCGAGATCGTCCCCAAGCGGCTGGTTCACCAGAGCGCGATAATCCAGGTCGAGCCAGGTATCGCCGTTGATCACCAGAAAGGGTTCGCGGCCCAGCAGGGGCAGCGCCTGCACGATGCCGCCGGCGGTCTCGAGCGCGCTCTCTTCGGCCGACCAGTGGATGGAGACCCCGAGTGCACTGCCATCGTCGAGGGCCGCCACCAGCTTGTGTCCGAGCCAGGCGTGGTTGATGACAAGTGTGGTCACGCCGGCTGCCTTGAGTTTTTCGATATGGTGCACGATGAGCGGCTTGCCCCCCGCCGCCAGCAGCGGCTTGGGCAGCAGATCGGTGAGCGGACGCATCCGCTCGCCGCGCCCGGCGGCCAGGATCATCGCCTTCATGGTGTCACCCCGGTGCGCGCCAATCCGGGCAGCACCACCTGCTCCAGCCACTGGCCGAAGCGGGCCAGCACCGGATAGGCGGCGCCATGGCTGCGACAGACATCAACGACGTAGCCCAGGGTACGGGGAATGTCCTTGAGGTAGCCGGCCTTGCCATCGCGGTGATAGAGGCGGGTGAAGATCCCCGCCGCCTTGAGGTGGCGCTGCATGCCGGTGAGATCGGCTGCGCGACGAAACGCGGCATAGTCCAGATTGCCGAGCAGACCGGCCCCTTGCAGGGTGTCGAAGCCAAGTCGCATGCCCTGCTCGATCACCACGTCCGGCCAGCGCACGTAGCAATCTTTGAGCAGGGAGACCAGGTCATAGCTCAGCGGCCCGATGACCATGTCCTGGAAGTCGATAAGGGCGAGGTCGCTCTCCTTCGGGTTCGTCCCGCCGCACACCATCAGGTTGCGGCTGTGGAAGTCCCGGTGCATCACTCCTTGTGGCTGGGCCAGGTTGCTCGCCGTGAGGCAGGCGAAGGTCTCCGCCAGCAACTGCTGCTCTTCATCACTCAGGGCCAGTTGCAAGTGATGCCCCAGCAACCACTCGGGGAAGATGGCATTTTCCCGGGCCATGAAGGCCTCATCGAAGGGCTCGAGCTCGAGCGCCACGGCGCCGAGCCCTGGCAGCAGGGCGATGGCCTTGCCGTACCAGGCCAGTACGCTCTCTTCGTTCAGGCAGCCGATAAGCTGGGTATCCCCCAGATCCGTCACCGCCAGCAATCCCTGCTCGTAGTCGACCCCCTTTACCTCGGGGGCCAGCAGCCCCGCATCGTGCAGGGCGGCCGCATTGCGAACGAATTCATGATTTTTTTCGGTTTTCGGATTAGCATCCACCCACACCAGACCGCCGCCCCGGAAGTAGCGGCGGAAACTGGCGTCACCGGAAATAAGCGTCAACGAGAGGTTGGCGTCACCGGAAATCCGGCGAGCCCATTGCAAAAGCAGGGAAGCGCGATCGTGCATGAGTCGGGAACCAAATTGGAAAGCAGCACTTGGCTGTTAGCCCTGGCCGCAATAATGCTTTATCATTGCCGGCTAACATAAAGCAATGACATGCAATGTCAACTCGATGGATCCTGACATAAAATGCATGCCCTGAATCCACCGTTTTTACTACGGATTGCGCGAGCCTTTCACATGACAAAATGGACACTGGGATACTCCTGTCCCATCGCCCTGACCATCAGCCTTGTTCCTGCCCTGAGCCCGCTCATGGCCCAGGCAGCTCCACTCAATGCGCCACCCGCTACCGGGATCCTCGACAGCCTCTGCTATGACTATGTTCCCAAGATAGAGAAGCCCAGTGCGGACCAGGACGCCAATGCCCAGCCCGTCGAGGTGGATGCCGATCGCCTGGAGGCCAAGCAGGGCGGTACCGCCGTCTACGAGGGTGACGTCAAGGTGCGCCAGGGCGTGCGCAAGTTCGACTCCGACTATGCCCAGCTCGACCAGAAGAGCCGGGATGTCATCGCCATCGGCAACATCTATTACAACGATGGCCAGATCACGGTCACCAGCGACAAGACCCTGAAATCCAACCTGGACACCAAGAACTCCGAGCTGGAAGAGGGCAAATATCAGGTCCATGGCTCACCGGTGCGCGGCTTCGCCGAAAAGGTGACCATGACCAACAACAACCAGAACATCACTCTGGAAGGGGCCCAGTACACCACCTGCCCACCGGGCCAGGAGGCCTGGACCCTGAAGGCCGGCAGCATCGACATCGATCAGTCCGAGGTATTTGGGGAGGCCTGGAACGCCAGCCTCTGGCTCTATGACTATCCGGTCTTCTACTTCCCCTATATCAACTTCCCCATCAAGGATGAGCGCAAGACCGGTCTGCTCTACCCGGGCTATACCCAAAGCTCCAAGAACGGTATGGACATCACCCAGCCGTTCTACTGGAACATCGCCCCCAACTACGATGCCACCATCACCTCCCGCTTCATGGACAGACGGGGCCTGATGGAACAGGTCGAGTTCCGCTACATGCCGGACCCGGCCCACGTGGGGAGCCTCTACTTCGAGAACCTGGCGGACGACAAGCAGTACGACGAGACGGCCAGCCTCAATCAGCATCTCTCTGATGGTCACCGTTACCTGCTCAGTGCCCGCCACACCTCCATGTTCATGGACAACGCCATGCGGGTGTCGGTGGACTACACCAAGGTACGGGACCAGGACTACAACTACTTCAACGACTTCACCCCCAAGGTGGGGACCCAGGTCGACAACCAGTTGCAGCAATCCCTGAAGGCGGGTTACTACCAGCAGAACTGGAACCTCGATGCCGAGGTACGGACCTACCAGATCCTGCTGGCCAGCGCCCAGCAGCCCCACGAGCTGATGCCGCGCATCAACCACAACTACTACCAGCAGGGCAGCTGGTACGATCTGGCCTGGAATACCGAGCTGACCAACTTCGGCTACAACAACGATCAGGCCATCGAGCAGAACAAGGGTGAAGCCTACACCGGCACCCGGGTCTACACGGCCCCCACCCTGACCATCCCCCTCGTTGACGAGGCGGGTTACTTCCTCGACAGCCAGTACAAGCTGATGTACACCCGTTACGACCAGACGGTGCCTGACCAGATGAGCAGCACCTTCACCAATCGTTTCACCCCGAGAGAGGGCGGCGACGTCACCCTGGAAGAGGGGACCATCACCCGGGTACTGCCCTCGTTCCGTCTCAAGGGCGGCATGACCTTCGAGCGGGATCAGCAGTGGTTTGGCGAGGGTGCCAACCAGACCCTGGAGCCTGAATTCCAGTACCTCTATGTGCCCTACAAGGATCAGGACAACATCGGTGTCTATGACTCCACCACCATGCGCCAGGACTACTACAGCCTCTTCAGCGATCGCCGCTTCGCCGGTCTGGACCGCATCAGCGACTCCAACCGGCTCTCCTTGGGGGTCACCACCCGCATTTATGATCCGGCCGGGGATGAACGAATCCGGTTGGCCGTTGCCCAAGCCTTCGACTTCGTGGCGCCCAGGGTCAAGCTTTACAGCAGCGATGAGCTGAGTACCAATACCCGCTCCCCTCTGTCGTTCGAGGGTGACGCCAAGATCAACGAGCAGTGGTATGCCCATGCGGGGGCACAATATGATATGGAACAGCGCCAGATAAGCTCTGCCAACAGCGCCCTGGAGTACCGTCACGAGAAGTTGATCAGCCAGTTGAACCACCGCTTCGTGCGGGATGCCAACTACGACCTCGACCACAAGGGCCAGGTGACGGATCTCAACCAGATCGGCCTGCTGTTGACCACCCCGCTGGACGATCGCTGGCACCTTTATGGCGGCTACTATCAGGAGCTCAACCAGAACGTCAAAGTGGACCGCAAGGTGGGTCTGAAATACGACTCCTGCTGCTGGAGCATCAACTTCAACCTGGAATGGGTCAACACGCCAGACAACGTGAACCTGACCCCGACGTCCGAGCGCAGCCTCGGCATTCAATTTGAAATGAAAGGATTGGGTAGCGTGGGTACCGGCTCCAAGGGCACCTCCCTGGACACCGAAGCACTGCCTTACATTCGTCCGTTTAACCTGCGAGACCAGTAACCGGTCTGGCAAACGCCTTGAGAGATGGATATGAAGAAGACGTTGATTTCCCTGCTGACCGCAGGCCTGTTCGGAGTCATGAGCCAGGGTGCCCTCGCCGCCCCCGAGCTGATGGACAAGGTGCTTGCCGTGGTCAACAAGGATGTGGTGCTGGCCAGTCAGCAGGAGGCCCTGGTGCAAAAGGTCAAGGCCTCCGCCCAGGAGAGCGGCCAGTCCCTGCCCGATGACGTCACCCTGCGCAAGCAGGCGCTGGATCGCCTGATCCAGGAGAGCCTGCAACTGCAACTGGCGGAGCGCCAGGGGCTCAAGATCAGTGACACCCAGCTGGAACAGGCCATTCAGAGCATCGCCGCCGACAACAAGATGAACCTGGAGCAACTGCGCGCCCAGCTGGAGCGGGAAGGCCTGACCTACGCCCAGTACCGTGAGGAGGTGCGCCGCGAAATCCTGATGAACGAGGTGCGCCGCAGCCAGGTCCGCCGTCGCATCAACATCTCCGATCAGGAGGTCAAGCAGGTGGTCGAAGCCCTGAGCAAACAGGGCCAGCAGCAGACGTCATATCATATCGGCCATATCCAGGTCGCGCTGCCGGACAACCCGAATGCCGAGCAGCTCAACGCTGCCAAGGCCAAGATCGAGCGCATTCTGGCGTCCCTGAAAGAGGGGGCCGACTTCCGCAAGCTGGCCATTGCCGAGAGTAACGGTCCCAAGGCGCTGGAAGGGGGTGACTGGGGCTGGTTGAGCCCGCAGGAGATGCCCACCCTGATGGCGGAAGCCGTGCAAGGGGCCGGCAAGGGTGACATCGTCGGCCCGCTGCGCTCCGGCGCCGGTCTGCACATCATCAAGATCTTCGACACCAAGGGTCAGCAACAGGTCATGCAGACCGAGGTCAAGGCGCGCCACATCCTGATCAAGCCCTCCATCATCCTGAGCGAGGAGAAGGCCAAGGGCACCCTGGACGGCATCCTGCACGACATCAAGAGCGGCAAGGCCAGCTTTGCCAGCATGGCAGAGAAATACTCCGAAGATCCGGGCTCTGCGGTGCAGGGTGGCGAGCTGGGCTGGTCTGATCCCAACGTCTATGTGCCGGAATTCCGCGACATGCTGGGTCGCCTGCAACCGGGCCAGATCAGCGAACCCTTCCGTACCAGCCACGGCTGGCACATCGTGCAGCTCGAGGAGCGCCGCAGCCAGGACGCCACCGGCAAGGCCCAGGAGCAACGCGCCTACCAGCTCATCTTCAACCGCCGCTTCGCCGAAGAGTCCCAGGCCTGGCTGGATGAGCTGCGCGACGAAGCCTACATCCAGATCGAACCCAATTGATGGGCGACACTCAGATGAACAAGGTGCATCCAGGGCACGCCGAGGCACAACTGAGCTGCCACCGGCTTGCCATCACCCCGGGTGAACCGGCCGGGATCGGTCCGGATCTGGTGCTGCAGATTGCCCAGCAGGATTGGCCCCATCAGCTGGTGGTGATCGCCGATCCCGCCCTGTTGCGCGAACGGGCCGCCCTGCTGGGGCTGCCCGTCGAGCTTGAACCCTATGACGAAAGCGCCCCCACCCGTCCGCAGCGAGCGGGGACTCTGACCGTCTGCCCCGTGCCGCTCGGCGCCCCCGTGGTGCCAGGCAAGCTGGATGAGGGTAACGGCGCCTATGTGCTGGCCACCTTGCAGCGCGCCTGCGACGGCAACCTGAGCGGCGAATTCGCCGCCGTGGTGACCGGGCCGGTGCACAAGGGGATCATCAACCAGGCAGGCGTCTCGTTCAGCGGTCACACCGAGTTCTTCGCCCAGCAGTCCGACACCGCCGATGTGGTGATGCTGCTGGCCACCGAAGGGCTGAGAGTGGCCCTCGCGACCACCCATATTCCCCTTGCCTATGTGGCCAAGGCCATCACCGAAGATCGCCTTGGCAAGGTAATCCGCATCCTGAATGCGGATCTCAAGCGCAAGTTCGGCATCGAACACCCCCGGATCTATGTCTGCGGCCTCAATCCCCATGCCGGGGAAGGGGGTCATCTGGGCCGTGAAGAGATCGATGTCATCGAACCCGCCCTGGCCGCCCTGCGCCAGGAAGGGATCGATCTGGTCGGCCCGCTGCCGGCCGATACCCTGTTCCAGGACAAATACCTCAAGGATGCGGATGCGGTACTCGCCATGTACCACGATCAGGGGCTGCCCGTGCTCAAGTACAAGGGCTTTGGCAACTCGGTCAACATCACCCTCGGACTTCCCTTCATCCGTACCTCGGTGGACCACGGCACCGCGCTGGATCTGGCAGGCAAGAACCTGGCAGACCCCGGCAGCCTCACCACCGCGATCAACCACGCCATCCAGATGGTAGAGAAAAAAAGATATGAGCAGTAAGGTGCACATGGGCCACACGGCCCGTAAGCGTTTCGGTCAGAACTTCTTGCACGACCGGTATGTGATCGACCAGATAGTGGCCGCCATCAACCCGCAACCGGGTCAGAATCTGGTGGAGATAGGCCCGGGTCTGGCCGCGCTCACCGAGCCGGTCGCCGCCCAGATGGACAAGATGACCGTGGTCGAGCTGGACCGGGATCTTGCCGCACGTCTGCGCGAACACCCCACCCTGAAAGAGAAGCTGACCGTCATCGAAGCCGATGCCATGCGCTTTGACTTCAGCACCCTGATGGGGGAAGGCAAGGGGCCGCTGCGCATCTTCGGCAACCTGCCCTACAACATCTCCACCCCCCTCATCTTCCACCTGTGCGAATTTGCCGACCGGGTGGAGGACATGCACTTCATGCTGCAAAAGGAAGTGGTACTGCGTCTGGCCGCCGGCCCGGGCAGCAAGGCCTATGGCCGTCTGAGCGTGATGACC
Source organism: Aeromonas sp. R2-1 (assembly GCF_040908425.1). Taxonomy (NCBI): domain Bacteria; kingdom Pseudomonadati; phylum Pseudomonadota; class Gammaproteobacteria; order Aeromonadales; family Aeromonadaceae; genus Aeromonas; species Aeromonas sp. R2-1. The sequence goes on along the minus strand of NZ_JBFODR010000015.1, from coordinate 76,396 downwards.
CAGTACTACTGTCAGGTAGTGCCGGTGCTGGAAGTGGGTCCGGGCGCCTTCAAGCCGGCGCCGAAGGTGGATTCCGCCGTGGTGCGTCTGATCCCGCACAAGAACCCGACTATCGTCGCGAAAGACATTCGTTGCCTGAACCGGGTCTGCACCGAAGGCTTCGGCCAGCGTCGCAAGACCATTCGCAACAGCTTCTCCAACTTCATCACCGACGCCCAGCTGACCGAGCTTGGCATCGATGGCAACCTGCGCCCGGAGAATCTCTCCCTCGAGCAGTTCGTCACGATCGCCAACTGGCTGGCCGACCAGCAACAGGCCTGATCCCATGACCCAAGCCCGGATAGTGGTCCGCCCCCACCCAAGCTATGTGGCGGGAACCGCAGATCCCTACCATTTTCTCTATCGCATCGAGATTGAGAACCTGGGTCCGGGCACGGTGCAACTGCTGCATCGACGCTGGCTCATTACGGATGCCAATGGCAAGATGCTGGAAGTGGAAGGTCCCGGCGTGGTCGGTGAACAACCCCTGATCGCCCCCGGCGAGACCTTTTCCTACCAGAGTGGCGTTCCCCTCGCCACACCGCTTGGCGTGATGGAAGGCAGCTACATCCTGCAGGATGAATCGGGGCAACAATTCGAAGCCCCCATCGCCCCCTTCACGCTGGCCGTCCCCAACATAATCAACTGAGGTTTCATGGCGAACTGTTTCGTCGGTGATATCCAGGGCTGCTACGACGATTTGCGCCGTCTGCTGGATCTTGCCGAGTTCGACTTCGATAACGACACGCTCTGGCTGTGCGGCGATCTCGTCGCCCGGGGACCGGACTCCCTCAACACCCTGCGTTTCGTCAAATCACTGGGGCAGCAGGCCGTCACCGTGCTCGGCAACCACGACCTGCACCTGCTGGCGGTGGCCCACGGGGTCGCCCCGCTCAAGAAGAAAGACAAGCTGCAGGCGCTGATGGAGGCGCCGGATCGGGACGAGCTGCTGGAGTGGCTACGTCACCGTCCCCTGCTGGCAGAACACCCCGACCTGCCCATCATGATGGTGCATGCGGGCCTCTCCCCCGCCTGGGACGCCCACACCGCCCGCAGTTGTGCCCGGGAGGTGGAGAGCCTGCTGCGCGGGGATCAGTACAGCTGGCTGCTGCACAACATGTATGGCGATCAGCCCGACAGCTGGAACGACAACCTGCTGGGCATAGAGCGTTACCGCTACATCATCAACAGCTTCACCCGGATGCGCTTTTGCTACTTCGACGGGCGCCTCGACTTCAAATGCAAGAAGGGCCCCACCGAATCGACCCCGGGCCTGCGCCCCTGGTTCGAGCAGCGCGAGCACCATGTAGATGACCCCATCCTGGTCTTCGGCCACTGGGCGGCCCTGATGGGCAACACCGGCAAATCCGATATCAAGGGACTCGACACCGGGTGCGTCTGGGGCAACAGCCTCACCCTGTGGCGCTACGAGGACGACGCCCTGATCGCCACCCCCTGCCCGGCCTATGCCAAGTAGATCGGCTCTCTGCGGAACAAGGGAATGATCCGCCGTTGAGAGGAGAGCAATGCCCTCTCCTGCGAAATGGAGCTGAAAACAGAACGGGCCCGGCAATGCCGGGCCCGTTTTTTCATGATGAGCGGATCAGAGCCTGCGCCCCAGCCGTTTCTCGACCTGGCGCCGCTCCCATTCCGGGCCAAACAGCTTGAAGGGCTGGAACAGGTTGATGGCGTGAGAAGCCAGCCCCAACCCCCAGCCCAGCATGGGCCACCAGGCCCAGATATAATCCGGGTTGCTCAGGTAGTTGATGACAAACAGCCCCCCTATCACCAGCACATAGCTCATGAGGTGGCCATAGAAGCCCCTGAGCCCCTCCACGAACTTCATCGCCTCCCGCTCATCTCGCGCCACCTGCACGCGTCCCCGATCTTCGCCCTCATTCCCTTTCATCTCGCTCTCCTGCAGTTGGGTCACATCGAGCTCGAAGACGGCGGCCAGGGCCTTGAGGGATTCCAGTCCGGGTTGTTGTCCCTGCTCTATTCGCTGAATGGTGCGAACGCTCAGGCCAGTGAGGGTCGCCAGCTGTTCCTGGGACCATCCCCGTTGCAATCTCAACTTCCTGACGATCATCTTGCGCTCCTTGTGGTGATTGACAGGGCCAGCATAGGGAAAGGGGATGAGAGGCGACACGACAGATGGCCGACACTCACCTGACTTCCTTTAAAAATCAAAATCTTACTACCGCGCAATCGTGGCTTTTGCGCCCCGAGCAGCCAGGCTTGGCGTGCCGCTGGCGGCCAGACGTCACGGGGGGTTACAACCCCTGCATCAGCTCGGCACCAATCTCGAAGGAGCGCAGGCGCGCCTGATGATCGACGATGGGGCCGTTGAACATCAGCTCGTCCGCTCCGGTCTCTGCCAGCAGAGCCTTGAGGCCGTGGCGTACCCGATCCGGCTCCCCCACCAGGGAGCGAGCCAGGGTCTGCTCCATCGCCATCAATTCGCGGGGAGACCACTCATCCCCCAGCGTCTGCACCGGCAGTGGCAGCTTGCCGGCATCCCCCCGGTAGAGACGCAGGAACTGCTGCTGCAGGGTGGTGAACAGGAAGCGGGCCTCACGGTCGGTGTCGGCGGCGATCAGGTTGACGCACACCACCGCATGGGGTTTGGGCCAGCGGGCAGAGGGGCGGTATTGGGTACGGTAGATCTCCAGCGCCTGCAGCAACATGGCGGGAGCGAAGTGGGAAGCAAAGCCGAACGGCAACCCCATGGCCGCAGCCAGTTGGGCACTGTAGAGGCTGGAGCCCAGCAGCCAGATGGGCACATGGAGTCCCTGACCCGGCACCGCCTGCACGGCACCGACCTCGTCGCCAAAATAACTCATCAGTTCGCGCACATCCGCCGGGAAGTCATCCACCTCGCCGCTGCGCTGGCGGCGCAGCGCCTGCATGGTGCGCTGATCGCTGCCAGGGGCGCGGCCCAGGCCGAGATCGATGCGATCCGGATAGAGGGAACTCAGCGTGCCGAACTGCTCCGCAATGACCAGGGGGGAGTGGTTCGGCAACATGATGCCGCCAGCCCCGAGCCGCAACGTCGTGGTGCCCCCGGCCAGGTGGCCAATCAGCACCGCTGTGGCGGCGCTGGCAATGCCCGGCATGTTGTGGTGCTCCGCCAGCCAGTAGCGGTGGTAGCCCCAGCGCTCCGCATGGCGAGCCAGATCCAGCGAGTGGCGAAACGACTCGGCCGGTAGACCACCTTCGGGAACGGGCACTAGATCCAGCACGGAATAGGGGACGACAGACATGGGACACTCCATTGGTTCACAGGGCGTTTATCAGGGGAGCAATGTAGCACGAGATATCTGGACGAATCATCTCACCACAGGGCAAGGACGCAGCGCGAAGGCTGGCTGTTGATTTGGGGCTGAAGAGCGCAAGATCGAGTCCTAGGCTTTTTGTCATCCAGCAAGCACACTGTTAGGTGACCAATACGGCGATCGCCAGGGGACAAGGATCCGTCCATGACAAACGCAAGTCTCAGTCGCAGACCCTTTTACGTACACATTGCCACCCTTTTCATCCTGCTTTTCTCCTTGCTGGGGGGCGCCCTCATCGTGCTGCAGTTCCAGCAGGGCATGCAGCAGGGGCTGGAGCACGAACGTCAGAGCTTCCAGCAATACCGGGAGCAGCTTGCCCTCGCCATCAAGCTGAACCAGCGACCGGCCCGCATGTCCCTGAATCTGCTGCGCAGCGGCCAGCTGTCCGCCATGACAGACCTCGAGACGCGGCTCGCCTTCCTGCCCCAGCTGGCGGAAGTACTGGCCAACAGTACCAGTTACGGCGCCATCTATGCCGGTTACGAGGACGGCGATTTCTTTCTGGTTCGCAAGCTGACCGAACGGGCGAGAGGGGCGCTGGAGGCGCCTCCGCCCGAGAGCCGCCTGCTGGTCCAGAGCCTGCATCAGGGACAGGGAGAGTTCCTCTATTTCGACCAGCGGCTGCGGCTGCTGGAGCGGCGCCCCATGCCGGACTACCGTTTCGATCCGCGAGATCGGGGCTGGTACAAGGAGGCGCGCTGGAGCACGGGCATCATAGTGACCCACCCCTACCTCTTCTTCACTACCCGGGAGCCAGGCATGACACTGGCGGTGGAGAGCGACGATCGCCGGGCGGTGATCGGGCTCGATGCGGGCGTGGAGGGACTCTCTTCCCTCATCGGCGAGCTGCCCCTGCCCGGTCACAGCCAGCTGGTGCTGTTTGACGAGGTCGGGACCCTGCTGGCCACGGATCCCGAGCGCCTCCCAAGCTTCGAGCAACTGAGCCGCCTGCCCATGCTGTCGGCCCTCAATCACCCCATTCTCACCAGGCTGCAACAGGAGATGGCTGCGCGGCCTGCCCTGCTGCATCACCCCGCCGAGCTGACCCTGGCAACGGTTCAGGGTCAGGAGTGGCTGGTCAACCTCTCCTCCCTCGGGGAAGAGTCTCCGTTTTATCTCGCCCTCCTGGTGCCCACCGAGGTGCTCACCGCCCCGGCGCGCCAGGATGCGCTGCACAATCTCGCCTGGGCCCTTGCCGGTCTGCTGCTCCTGCTGCCCGTCATCTGGCTGGCTGCCCGGCGCACTGCCGCCCCCTTGCTGGTATTGACCGGGGAGGCTGAGCGGATCCAGCACTTCGACTTTGGCGAAAGCCCGGGGCCGGATTCGGCGATCCGCGAAATTGACGACCTCGCCCGCGCCATGTCCAGCATGCGCCTGACCCTCGGCAATTTCATGAACATGGGCCGGGCGCTGGCGGCAGAGCATCGCTTCGATTCATTGCTCAGCCGCATCCTGCACGAGACGGTGGCGGCAGCCCAGGCCGAGGGCGGCTGCCTCTTCCTGGCCCAGGAGAGCGAGATGCAGGCCGTTCACGCCATCTGGCAGGGGCAGCCGCTGGCGTGCGAACAGGTACAGTGGCAGGCGGCGCTGCTCGGCGGTCTCTACCACACGGAGCGCCTCTGCCTGCCCCTCGACGAGGCACAGTGGGCCCGCTACCTCAGCGACTGGGGCCCCTTCCCCGGTGCCTGCCAACTGCTGGTCGAACCCCTTCACAACCACCGTCAGGAGCTGATCGGCTGCCTGCTGCTGATCCTGCCAGACTGCTCGGCCCGCGAACTGGCCTCGCGCATCAGCCTCATCGAAGCGCTGGCGGGCACCTCCTCCTCCGCCATCGAAAACCAGCGCCTGCTGGAGGAGCAGAAGCAGCTGCTGGAAGCCTTCATCGAGCTCATCGCCGGTGCCATCGATGCCAAGAGCCCCTACACCGGCGGCCACTGCCAGCGGGTGCCGGAACTGGCCAGGATGCTGACCCAGGCTGCCTGCTCACAGCAGACGGGGCCCTTTGCCGATTTCCGGCTCAACGAAGAGGAGTGGGAGGCCATCCATATCGCGAGCTGGCTGCACGACTGCGGCAAGGTCACCACCCCGGAGTTCGTGGTGGACAAGGCGACCAAACTCGAGACCATTTACGACAGGATCCACGAGATCCGCACTCGCTTCGAGGTGCTCAAGCGGGATGCCCACATCGAGGCACTCTGCGCCCTGCTGCCCCCATCCGGGCAGCAGGGCGCCCTCGAGGCTGTAACCCCCCTCTGGCACACCCTGGATCAGGAGTTCGCCTTCGTGGCCGAGTGCAATCTGGGGGGCGAGTGGATGGCGCCGGAGAAGCTAGCCAGGCTGGATGCCATCGCCAGCCGTACCTGGTTGCGCACTCTGGACGATCGGCTCGGCATCAGTCAGGAGGAGCGCAAGCGCCACCAGGAGGCCCCCTCTCCCCTCCCCTGCCGCGAGTCGCTGCTCGCCGACAAGGCGGTCCATCTCATCCCTCGCCCCGAGCATGACAATCTCGCCCGACACAACCCATGGGGCTTCAAGGTGCGGGTGCCCACTCACCTCTACAACAGGGGGGAACGCTACAATCTCGCCATCGGCCGCGGCACCCTCACCGAAGAGGAGCGCTACAAGATCAACGATCACATCATCCAGACCATACGCATGCTGGAGAAGCTTCCCTTCCCCCGCCATTTGCGCAAAGTGCCGGAGATTGCGGGGGGCCATCACGAGCGGATGGACGGCACGGGCTATCCGCGCCAGTTGCAAGGGGGGCAGATGAGCATTCCAGCCCGCATCATGGCCATTGCAGACATCTTCGAGGCGCTGACGGCGAGCGACCGCCCCTACAAGTCTGGCAAAACGGTCTCCCAGTCCCTGGCCATCATGGTGAAGATGGTGCAGGAACAGCACATAGACCCGGCCCTGTTTGCCCTCTTCATCGAGAGCGGCATCTGGCGGGACTACGCCAGACGCTTCCTCGCCCCCGAGCAGCTGGACGAGGTCGAATGCCGGGCCTTGCTGGCAGGATCACACTGACCTTCCGCTGGCTCTCGCCCATAAAAAAACGGTCAACCCGGGTTGACCGTTTTTCGTTCCACTTCGCCCCTTAGAACAGCAGGTGCGCCACACCGGCAATCACCGGCAGGGTGACCAGGGTGCGCAGCAGGAAGATGACGAACAGCTCCCACAACTTGACCGGGATCTTGCTGCCCAGCAACAGAGCGCCCACTTCCGACATGTAGATGAGCTGGGTGACCGACATGGCGGCGATCACGAAGCGGGTGATGTCGCTCTCGATGGTGGAGGCCAGCACCGCCGGGATGAACATGTCGGCGAAGCCCACCATGATGGTCTTGGAAGCAGCTTCCGCCTCCGGCAGTTGCAGCAGCTCGAGCAAAGGCACGAAGGGCGCCCCCAGCCAGTTGAACACCGGGGTGTGCTCCGCCAGCATCAGGGCACAGGTCCCGACGGCCATCACCACCGGCAGCACGCCAAACACCATGTCCAGGGCGTTTTTCACCCCTTCACGCGCCACAGCGCCGAGATCCGTCATGCTGTCGGCCTTGGTCAGGGCACGATGGTAGCCGTAGCTCAGTACGCTGTGCTGATGGGGGATGGCCTCCTGCTTGCGGCACAGGGGAGTACCGTCGCTGTAGACATCCTTCTTCCAGGAGAGCGGCGGCAGGCGCGGTACCACGATGGCGGCCACCACACCGGCCAGGCAGACGGTCAGGTAGAAGGGGACGAACATGTGCTCCAGCTTCACCTGGGAGATCACCACCAGGCAGAAGGTGATGGAGACGGCGGAGAAGGTGGTACCGATGACGGCCGCTTCCCGCTGGGTGTAAAACTTGCCTTCATACTGCTTGCTGGTCAGCAGGATCCCGACGCTGCCATCACCGAGCCAGGAGGCGAAGCAGTCCACCGCAGAACGCCCCGGCAGACGGAACACCGGACGCATGATGCGGGTCATCATGGTACCGACAAACTCCAGCAGACCAAAATCCAGCAGCAAGGGCAGCAGCAGGCCCGCAAAGATGAAGACGGAGAACAGTACCGGCAGCAGATCGTGCAACACCAGGCCGCCGGTCGCCCCTGAGCGCAGCACCTCGGGACCGGCTTCAAAGAAGGTCAACAGCACGAAGACCCCGCCCAGCACCCGCACGCACGCCCAGAAGGGGGAGACGTTGAACAGGCTGTTGAGGAAGGGGCGTTTCACCAGGATCGCCGGTTTGAACAGCCAGGCGATCAGGGTCATCAGCATGGTGGTGGTGATGATGGCGCTGACCATGGCCACCAGATGATCGGCAAACACCGTTTGAACCAGCTTCGCCAACACGGCGACGGGAATGGTGACATTGCCGTCATAGATGACCGGGGTCATGAACAGCAGGATCCCGATCAGTGACGGGATCAAAAACATCAGCACGTTGCGGCGAGTACGGATTGCCGGTGCTTCCAGGGTCTTTTCCAACATATAAACAGCCTTAAATGTGACTTTTCCTTCAGCCGGGCCGCCTGCATACTCATGCCCTCGCCCGGAAAACGGGCGCAAGAATAACCCAAAAAACTGCACAAACAAGCCGTTAATTGATCATTTCAAGCATAAATATTTTATCAGGCGAACCATCCATAAGAACAAACCAAAACAGTCATGCATATCGATTCAATTTGAATGGTTAGCATAATGTTTCACACAGGTTACATTCAGGTGCGCAGTATAATCCGCAGCCACTGTCAGGCAATAAGAGACATGAAAAATATATCTATAGGGTGATCCCGTCGATCCTCCCATAAAAAAACCGGAGCCTGTCTGGCCCCGGTCTTGTCATGAACATGATGCTCAATCGCGAACGTAAATGACTTCGACGCCGTCGTCGTCCTCATCGTCCCAGTCGTCATCGTCCAGGCCATCATCGAAGGCCTTGGACGCCGCCAGGGCATCGGCTTCCGCCTTGGCAAGCTGGTTCTTGTGGTAGTCGTCCCACTTGAACTCCACCTTCTCGATGGCGTCTCTGGCATCCTCCGCCAGCTGACGGGGCATGGTGTCCAGCAGATCCAGGATGTCGTAGCACACCTTCTTGGTGCCTTCCTTGCTGATGGCGGTGATGGCGTAGACCGGACCTTCGTGGTTGAGGGCTGCCTTGACTCTGTCCATCACTTCCTGAGCCTCTTCTTCCAGGATCAGGTCCATCTTGTTGAACACCAGCCAGCGCGGCTTGCCCGCCAGCTCGGGGCTGTATTTTTCCAGCTCCCGGACGATGGTCACGGCGTTTTCGGCAGGATCGGAACCATCCACCGGGCAGATATCCACCAAGTGGATCAGGACGCGGCAACGCTCCAGGTGCTTGAGGAAGCGGATCCCCAGGCCTGCACCCTCGGCAGCCCCTTCGATGAGGCCGGGAATGTCGGCAATGACGAAGGAGCGGGAGTTCTCGCCACGTACCACACCCAGGTTCGGTACCAGGGTGGTGAAGGGGTAGTCTGCCACTTTCGGACGGGCCGCAGAAACGGCGCGAATGAAGGTGGACTTGCCTGCGTTGGGCAGACCCAGCATGCCGACATCCGCCAGCAGCAGCAGCTCCAGCCTCAGGGTACGCACTTCACCCGGGGTGCCGTTGCTCTTCTGGCGCGGCGCCCGGTTGACCGAGCTCTTGAAGCGGGTGTTGCCAAGGCCGTGGAAGCCACCCTTGGCAACCAGCAGCTTCTGATCGTGACTGGTCAAATCCCCCAGCAGTTCGCCGGTGTCTTCATCGGTGGCACGGGTTCCCACCGGCACGCGCAGGATCTTGTCCTTGCCGCGACGACCGGTACAGTTGGCACTCTGGCCGTTCTCGCCACGCTCGGCGGCGTGGAAGCGCTCGAAACGGTAGTCGATCAGGGTGTTCAGGTTTTCATCGGCCACCAGATACACGTCGCCACCATCACCGCCGTCACCGCCGTCCGGGCCGCCGTTCGGGATGTACTTCTCGCGGCGGAAGCTCACACAACCGTTACCACCGTCACCGGCATCGACTCGAATCTGGACTTCATCAACAAACTTCATAGGTAACCGTCACCTTAATTCGAAAAACCGATACGCAATTATAGTGATACGGGCCCCTTCGGGCGAGGCGCATCTGGCCGATGAGGGCTGTCTGCGCCGGCTCATCCGCGTGCCGTTTTTTCGTCAAACTCATCAGAAAAACAAAAGCCCCGCCAGGTTGGCGGGGCTTCGGATCCTTGCGGTCCGTAATTACTCAGCAACGATGCTGACGTACTTACGATTCTGCGGACCTTTAACTTCGAACTGCACTTTACCGTTCGCGGTAGCGAACAGAGTGTGGTCCTTGCCCAGACCAACGTTCTCACCAGCGTGGAACTTGGTGCCGCGCTGACGAACGATGATGCTGCCAGCCAGAACTGTTTCGCCGCCGAAACGCTTCACGCCCAGGCGTTTAGCTTCAGAATCGCGACCGTTGCGGGATGAACCGCCAGCTTTTTTGTGTGCCATCTATCGGACTCCTCTAATTAAGCGCTGATGCCAGTGATTTTGACTTCAGTGAACCACTGACGGTGGCCCGCTTGCTTACGGTGGTGCTTACGACGACGGAACTTGACGATAGTCACTTTCTCGCCACGGCCGTGAGCCACAACTTCAGCCACAACCTTGCCACCTTCAACGAAAGGAGCACCTACTTTGAAAGTGTCGCCTGCAGCAACCATCAGCACTTCGTTGAAGTCGATGGTAGCGCCAGTCTCAACGTTCAGCTTTTCCAGACGAACGATTTGACCTTCGGCCACACGGTGTTGTTTTCCGCCGCTTTGGAATACCGCGTACATTTGATTAACTCCGTAAAGGCGTGTCTTTTGCTCAAGGCCAGACACGCACAAAAACCTATAACAATGGGCGGGCATTCTACGCAGAACGATTTGCCGAGGCAAGGCCAATTTAGCAAAAAGTTTATTTTGTGCGCATATCTGCCCCCGTGAATAAACGCCTAACTGTAACCCATTGTGAAATCGTGTAGAATCCCCGCCATTGCTAAAAACGCAGTAAATGCTGCCGTCACGTTACGAGACTTATGGACCAACAGACTATCCGTGCGCTCTGTGCCGCCGACATGACGGCGGTCAATGAACTGATCCTGGCGAGACTCCAGTCCGATGTCAGCCTGATCAACCAGCTGGGTTTCTATATTGTCAGTGCAGGCGGAAAACGGATGCGCCCCATGCTGACCGTGATGGCCGCACGCGCACTGGGCTATGAGGGTGAAGATCACCTGAAACTGGCCGCCATCATCGAGTTCATTCACACCTCCACCCTGCTGCACGACGACGTGGTCGACGAATCCGACCTGCGCCGCGGCCGGGAAACCGCCAACGCCCTGTTTGGCAACGCCGCCAGTGTCCTGGTGGGTGACTACCTCTACAGCCGCTCCTTCCAGATGATGAGCGAACTCTCCAACCTGAAGGTGATGGAGATCCTCTCCGATGCCACCAACACCATCGCCGAAGGCGAAGTGCTGCAGCTGATGAACTGCAACGATCCGGATACCACGGAAGAGAGCTACATGACGGTCATCTACTGCAAGACCGCCAAGCTGTTTGAAGCCGCGACCCGACTCGCCGCCGTGCTGACCCATCAGCCCGAGCCCGTCGAGCAGGCCATGACCGACTACGGCAAGTACCTGGGTACCGCGTTCCAGATCATCGACGACGTGATGGACTACTGCTCCCAGAGCGAGGAGATGGGCAAGAACGTGGGTGACGATCTGGCTGAAGGCAAGCCGACCCTGCCGCTGTTGCGCGCCATGGAAGTGGGTACCCCGGAAGAGCGTCAACTGGTGCGCGATGCCATCGAGCACCGCAACGGTATGGATCACCTGGAGCGTATTCTGGGCATCCTGGATCGCACCGGAGCTCTCGAATACTCCCGCCAGCGGGCTCGGGAAGAGGCTGACAAGGCCATCGCCGCCCTCGCCATCCTGCCGGACTCCCGGCACAAGCAAGCGCTGGAGACCCTGGCCCACATGGCGGTGCAGCGCAGCGCCTGATGCCAGCCGGCGGACAATAAAAAAGAGGCCAGAGGGCCTCTTTTTTATTGTCCGAATTCACCGTGCCACTGTCGTATCAACACAGGCTCTAACGGGCCAACGCCCACAAGATGACGCCACCTGCCACCACCAGACAGCCGCCGATGCGACGCAGCTGTTCCGGCGGCAACTCCCCGAGCAGGCGCAGCATCTGCTGCCATGCCCTGGGAGCGAGCAAGGGCCCCAATCCTTCGAAGAGCAGCAGCAACCCCAGCCCCATCAACATGGATGTCAGCATCACCTCTCCTTATACCTGTTCCCCTGCCGGTCTGTGACCGCCAAACAAAAGGGCCTGAATCATCAGGCCCTTGGGTCATATCAACACATGTTTACTGCTTGTTGCCGTGCGGCGACTTGAGGTAGCGGAAGAACTCGCTGTCCGGTTTCAGGACCATGAGGTCGTTGCCACCGGCGAAGCTCTTGCGATAGGCCTCCATGCTGCGCACGAAACTGAAGAACTCCGGGTCCTTCTTGTAGCTGTCGGCATAGATCTTGGCGGCTTCGGCATCCCCTTCACCACGCAGTTGACGGGCATTACTCTCGGCGTCGGCGATCATCACGGTCACCTTGCGGTCGATGTCGGCACGCAGGATCTCGGCCTGCTCGCGGCCCTGTGAACGGTGTTCACGGGCAACCGCGGTCCGCTCGGCACGCATCCGCTGATAGATGGAACTGGAAACTTCCACCGGCAGGTTGATCTGCTTGATGCGCACATCCACCACCTTGATGCCGAGCTCGGAGGAGCGCGCCATCTTCATCAGGGCATCTTCCATCACGGTACTGCGCTCGCCGGAGACGATGTCCTTGATGGTGCGGTTACCGATCTCGGAACGCAGGCCGTTGTTGATCTTGCGCTTGAGCAGGTCTTCAGCCTGGATCTTGTTGCCACCACCGGTCGCCAGGTAGTACTTGGAGAAGTCCTCGATCTTCCACTTCACGTAGGAGTCGATGATGAGGTCCTTCTTCTCGGACGTAACGAAGCGATCCGCCTGGCCTTCCAGAGTCTGGATGCGGGCATCCATCTTGCGTACCTGGTCGATGAGCGGCACCTTGAAGTGCAGACCCGGCTCGTACAGGCGCGGTTCACCAGAGTCGACCCGTTTCACCTTGCCAAACTGCACCACGATCCCCTTCTGTCCTTCATCGACGATGAAGATGGAAGAGAAGCAGACCATGGCGGCCACAGCGATGACACCAATAGCTAGCTTTTTCATCTATCAGTTTCTCCCTGTGCTGAAACGATCACCGCCACGCAGCGGGGTCGGAGTGGAGTTGGCCCCTTCGTTGGACGGCTGCGCCGCCTCGACTGCTGGGGTGCCCGCAGGACGTGCCGGTTGCACGGCATTCGCCTTGCCAGAGAGCTTGTCGAGCGGCAGGTAGATCATGCTGTTGTTGCCAGCCGGCATGTCGACCACCACCTTGTTGGCCTGCTGATAGAGCTCTTCCATGGTTTCCAGGTAGATACGATCACGGGTCAGCTCGGGCGCGGCCTGATACTGGGGCAGCAGCTCGTTGAAGCGAGCGACTTCACCCTTGGCCTTCAACACGATCTGGGACTTGTAGGCTTCGGCCTCCTGCTCCAGACGTTTGACCTGGCCACGAGCCTTGGGCTCCACTTCACGGGCATAGGCTTCCGCTTCACGGATGAAACGCTGCTCATCTTCCTGGGCGGAGATGGCGTCATCAAACGCATCCTTCACCTCTTCCGGCGGACGCGCCGGCAGGAAGTTGACGTCCACGATCTGCAGACCCATCTGATAGGGCTCGATGATGCTGTCGATCACCTGCCAGGTTTCCTGACGCACCTTCTCACGACCCGTGGTCAGCACATCATCCATCCGGGTGTGACCCACCACGTAGCGCAGGGCGCTGTCGGTGGCCTGGCTCAGGCTCTCGTCTGCGTTGGTCACGCTGAACAGGTACTGCTCGGGATCGACCACGCGATACTGCACGTCCATCTCGACCCGCACCACGTTTTCATCCTGGGTCAGCATGAAACCGGACGCCGGCAGGGAACGGACAGACTCCACGTCCACCGGGATCACCCGGTCGATGAAGGTCGGTTTCCAGCGCAGGCCGGGATCCACGTTGTGGGAGTATTCGCCAAAGCGCAGCACCACGCCCCGCTCGGCTTCGCGAATGGTGTAGAAGCCGCTGACGACCCACACCACCACGGCCACCACCAGCGCGATGGAGAGGCCGAACTTGCCGACGTCACCACCACCGGATTTGCCACCACCGAGCAGACCGCCAAAACGACGGCTCACCTTGCGAAGCATCTCGTCCAGATCAGGGGGGCCCTGATTCTTGCCGTTGTTCCCCCAGGGGTCACGGTCTTTGCCATTGTTACCAGGCTCATTCCAAGCCATCAGCGTCTCCATTAATACATGCGGATGGATATCATCTCTATCGGGCCACAGAGGGGCGATGAAGTCAGCAAACCAGTTATGTTCATCGACCCATCAAGGCCTGATAAAGCGTTGTAAACTCTCACCTTCTTGTTTCATGAGGCGGTTCCAGTCAGCCAGTTGCAGGCGAACTTCCAGCACAAAGTCCCCCTCTTCGCTGAAACCTTCCTGCTCGATACCTTTCAGCCGATAGAGCGCACTGCGCAGTCTGGCGGCGGAAGGGGGCAGTTGCAGGGTGTGATGCACCATGGAGCCGGCCAGCAGTTCGGTCAGTGCCTGGAACAGGTATTCACTGCCCTCGCCAGTCTGGGCCGACAACCAGACTCGCACCGGTCGTCCAGCCTCATCCCGTTCAAGACCAGCTGGACGATCCCCCAGCTTGTCGATCTTGTTGCAGATCATCAGTTGGGGACGGTCATCCGCCTCGATCTCGGCCAGCACACGCTGGACCGACTCGATATTCTCCTGCATCTGTTCATCGGCGCAGTCCACCACGTGCAGCAGCAGGTCCGCTTCGCGAGTCTCCTGCAGGGTCGCCTTGAAGGCCGCGACCAGATCATGGGGCAAGTGCCGAATAAATCCAACTGTATCCGCCAGGATCACATCACCCACATCCTGGATCACCAATTTGCGCAGGGTGGGGTCCAGGGTTGCGAACAATTGGTCGGCAGCATACACGCTGGCATCTGTAAGTTGGTTGAACAAAGTGGATTTTCCGGCGTTGGTATACCCCACCAGAGAAACGGTCGGCACTTCGTTGCGGTTGCGGGCACGGCGCCCCTGCTCCCGCTGCTTGGCCACCTTGTCGAGGCGGCGCAAAATGGCCTTGATGCGCTCACGCAGCAGGCGTCGGTCGGTTTCAAGCTGGGTTTCACCCGGGCCGCGCAGACCGATCCCCCCCTTTTGTCGCTCAAGGTGGGTCCAGCCTCGCACCAGACGAGTGGAAAGATGGCGCAACTGGGCCAGTTCGACCTGCAACTTGCCTTCGTGAGTGCGGGCGCGCTGGGCGAAGATATCGAGGATAAGGCCTGTTCTGTCCACGACCCGGCACTGGAACAGACGCTCCAGGTTGCGCTCTTGGGCGGGGGTCAGGGCATGGTTGAAGATGACCACGTCGGCGTCCAGCATCTGGACCTGGGACGCGATCTCTTCCGCCTTGCCGCTGCCGACAAAAAATTTGGCGCTGGGTGCGCTGCGACTGGTGGTGATCACCCCCAGTGCATTGACCCCGGCCGAGCTCACCAGCATCTTGAGCTCGTCCAGATCCTCCCGCTCGCCCTCATCGCTGAAGTTGACATGTACCAGAACGGCCTGTTCACCAGCTTCGTAACGGTCAAACAAGCGCTTGCTCCTTGACAGGTATCATGATGGATCTGAGTTGGCGAGTGGACTCGCCGCAGGATATCACGCCTCGGCTTCACCCTGCTCTTCACCGGCGGCGCCCGGGGTGTGCTGGTGATGGTTGACGGCACGGGCCGGCACCACGGTGGAAATGGCGTGCTTATAGACCATCTGGCTCACGGTGTTCTTCAGCAGAATGACAAACTGGTCAAACGATTCGATCTGACCCTGCAGTTTGATGCCGTTCACCAAATAGATAGAAACAGGAATACGCTCACGGCGCAGCGCATTCAAAAACGGGTCTTGGAGAGATTGCCCCTTAGCCATCTTTCTTTTCCTTATAGTTTGTTGTTTTTAAACACCGGATATTCAATATAACAACCTGATTATACAGGAGTGTCAAGCCGGACCAGCTTGGGCGACGACCCTGGCCAGATTGCCAGACTCACCAGATTCCAACCAGGTCACATCAGGCCAACCGCGCAACCAGGTCATCTGACGCTTGGCCAACTGGCGGGTGGCAACAATGCCGCGATAACGCATCTCATCATACTCCACTTCCCCCGCCAGGTAGTCCCACATTTGGCGGTATCCCACGCAGCGAATGGAGGGAAGATCCGGGGTGAGATCCCCCCGCTCGTAAAGCGCCCTGACCTCCTGCTCGAAGCCGCTGCCCAGCATCTTGTCAAACCGCTGTTCGATGCGCTGGTGCAGCACGGCCCGATCCCTCGGCGCGATGGCAAACTGCAGCGCCCGGTAGGGCAGCCCCTCTCCCTGTACCTGGGTCAGCTCGGTGAGGGTCTTGCCGCTGATGCGGTAAACCTCGAGCGCCCGGCACAGGCGCTGGGGATCGTTGGGGTGGATGCGGGCACCGGCCACCGGGTCGATGCGCACCAGTTCGTCATGGAGCGCCTGCCAGCCGAGGCGGGCAGCCTCTTCCTCGATGCCGGCCCGCACGGCGGGATCGGCGGAAGGCAGCGGAGAAAGCCCCTCCAGCAGCGCCTTGAAATAGAGCATGGTACCGCCCACCAGCAGCGGAATGCGGCCACGGTCGGCGATCTCTTTCATCTCCCGCAGGGCATCCTTGCAAAAATCCGCCGCCGAATAGCTCATGGCGGGATCCAGGATGTCGATGAGCCGATGCGGGGCCTGCGCCAGCTCGGCTGGCGTCGGCTTGGCGGTGCCTATGTCCATGCCGCGATAGATGAGCGCGGAGTCCACGCTGATGATGTCGCAGGGCAGGGCCTGGCACAGTTCAATGGCGAGATCCGTCTTGCCGGAGGCCGTCGGCCCCATCAGAAAAATTGCAGTCGGCAAGTCAGCCACGTTAAACACTCCCTTCGGCCGCCACTTCACGGGCGAGCCGGCATAAAACTGGTCATATGGATGCAACAGACGACGAGACGCCGTCAGTTGCCATCGGCAAACTCGGCCAGCACGTTCGCCAGCGGCAACGGGCGCACCATGCGAACGTCTGCCAGTTGGTCACTGAAATCGGCAACAAGTTCCGTCAACAACCGGGTGGCAGTGGCAAAATCGTATATTTTTTCGGCACTTATGCCTTGTTCCACCAACCACTGGCATAGTACTCCAGCCTGCGCGTCTGCATCACTGTCAGATCCGCTCTCGACCAATTGCAACAATTCGGGTAAGAGGCGGGCCAGATCGGTCTGGCGCAGCAGGGCGGGCACCCGAGTCAGGATCATGGTGTCGCGTCCCCCGCTTTTCAACTCCAGCCCCATGCGTTTGAGCAGACGTTCCCGCTCCTCCACCAGGGCGACCAGGTTTTTCGGCAGCTTGAAGGAGACCGGCAGCAACAGAGGCTGGGCCGCCAGCCCCTGGCCCCAGGCATCCAGCAGCCAGTGGCGCAGCAACAGACGCTCGGCGCGCACCAGGGAGAGCAGCGCCAGTTGCCCCTGACGCTCCATCAGCAGATAGGCCTGCTCGACCAGGCTCAGGGCGCGCCACTCCCCCGTTCGGGCTGGCGTCTCGACGGCACCGCTCTCGGCTCCGGGCCGGGATGCCGGCGTCGCCACCTCGGGCAGGGTGGTGAGCAAGGCGCCCATGCCTCGCATCGCGGCCCGGCTCGGGGGTTCGGGAGGCTGGTAGTGTCCTCCCCTGCCACCACCGCCTTCCCGCACGCCGTCGCCATCTCGTGCAGGGGCAGGAGCCCGATAGCCGTGTTCGGCACCGTACCACTCGGTGCGCGGCGCCTGACCCGGATAGGTGATCTCCGGGCTGCCCGGCAGCTCGACCTGGGTCTCGGCCAGGGGTGCATCGGTGGCGCTCCCTGCTCCGTCGTGGCGCAAGGCGGTAAACAGCGCCTGGAAGATGAAGTCGTGGATGAGACGCGCCTGATGGAAACGCACTTCGTGCTTGGCCGGATGGACGTTGACATCTACCTGGCGGGGATCCAGCTCGATATAAAGCACATAGGCCGCGAAGCGATCGGCGGGCAGCAGCTCGTCATAGGCCTGGCGAATGGCGTGATTGATGAGCTTGTCCCGCATCATGCGGCCATTGACATAGGTGTATTGCAGGTCGTTCTGCGGCCTGGCTCCTGCCGGGGTGGCCAGCCAGCCCCACAACCGCACGTCGCTGTGTTCGCTCGATACCGCCAGGGCATGGTGCATGAAGGGGGAACCGCAGACGGCGGCGAGGCGGCGCTCCTGCTCCGCCACCGTGTTGGCCGCCTTGTACTGGCGCACCACCTTGCCGTTGTGGCGCAGGATCAGGGTAGCGTCGAAGCGGGAGAGCGCGATGCGGCGCACCAGTTCGTCGATGTGGGCAAATTCGGTCTTTTCGCTGCGCATGAACTTGCGCCGCGCCGGGGTGTTGAAGAAGAGATCCACCACCTCCACCGTGGTGCCCACCGGGTGGGCTGCCGGCTTGACGGTGACGCTCATCTCGCGCCCTTCCGCCTGGGCCTGCCAGGCCTCGCTCTGCTCTGCCGTACGGGAGGTGAAGGTGAGGCGGGAGACGGAGCTGATGGAGGCGAGCGCCTCCCCGCGAAAGCCCAGGCTGTTGATCCCTTCCAGATCGTCCAGGGTCGCCACCTTGGAGGTGGCGTGGCGCGACAGCGCCAGCACCAGCTCATCCCTGGCGACACCGCAGCCGTTGTCACGAATGCGGATAAGCTTGGCGCCTCCCTTGTCGATGTCGATCTCGACCCGGTCAGCCCCCGCATCCAGGCTGTTTTCCACCAGTTCCTTCACCACGGAGGAGGGCCGCTCCACGACCTCACCGGCAGCAATCTGGTTGGCCAGAATCGGCGGCAATATACGGATTGGCATCGCTTGCTCCTGCAGATGAAAAAGGGGAAGAGGTGGACCTGGCGCCATCAACGCTCACCGCCCCTCCCTGCCATCGGCAGAGAAGAGCGGCGTTCTTCAGCCCGCGCTATTTTCGCGGAATATAGAGCACCTGCCCTATCTGGATGTCCCGTGACTTGAGCTTGTTGATCTCCACCAGTCGCGCCTGACTCACCCCGTGTTTCTCGGCGAGACGGGAAAGACTCTGACCACGGGTCACCACGTGGCGGATCATGTTGGACTTGTCGTTGCTCTGCACGCTGGCTACCGGCGCACTCGGCTCCTGGGCTGCGACCTTGTAAGGTTTGATCACGCCGGCACCGGAGGCGCTGCCGACACTGCTGACCGGGGCGCCGCCATCACCGACGCGATAGGGCTCGCTCGCCGGCATCCGGTTGGTTACGACCTGCTGCGTTGGCTGGGCAGCCGGCTTGCTGACAGCGACCGGCTTGCTGGCAGGCGCCTGACGCGGCGGGGCAGCAACCTGGCCCTTGCCGGTGAGCATGGGCCCCTTGGTCGGATGACTGCGGTAATAGTTGCGGATCCCCTCGAAGATGGCCCGGGCCAGCTGATCCTGATAGCTGGCGGTGGCCAGCAGCTTCTCCTCGGCGTGGTTCGAGATAAAGCCCGTCTCCACCAGTACCGAGGGGATGTCCGGCGCCTTCAGCACCGCCAGACTCGCATGTTCCGGCGCCTTCTTGTGCAATCTGGCCACCCGGCCGAGCGAGCGCAGGATCTGGCGGCTGACGTCATAGCCCTCGGCCCTGGACTTGTCCATGGAGAGATCCAGGAAGGTCTGCGCCAGATAGGGGTTGGGATCGGATTCGGCCAATACCTTGCCAACGCCCCCCAGCAGCTCCCCCTGTTTCTCCTGCTTCTCGAGCCAGCTACCCATCTCGCGGTTGGCGCGATTGGTCGACAGCACCCAGACGGAGGCGCCGCGAGGAGTCGAGTTGTGGAAGCTGTCGGCATGCACCGACACCAGCAGGTCGGCCTTGGCCTTGCGGGCGATTTCGGAGCGTTTGTTGAGATCGACGAAGTAGTCGCCACGGCGGGTCAGCACGGCTCGCATGCCGGGCTCCCGGTCGATGAGGGCCGCCAGCTTCTGGGAGACCGCCAGGGTCACCCGTTTCTCGTAGGTGCGGCGCGGGCCGATGGAGCCCGGGTCTTCCCCACCGTGACCAGGATCGATGGCGATGACGATGGCCTTGCCGTGTCCCCCGACGGGAGCGGGCTGCGCCGCAGCGCTCCCCTTCTCTTCATAGGGAAGATCGATCACCAGACGGTGGCCATAGGGGCCTGCCGGCGCCAGCGGGAAGACCACCGGCTTGATGGCAGAGCCGAGATCCAGCACCAGTCGCAGGCCCCCCTTCTCCAGCGGCGTGCTCTCGCGGATCTTGCGCACCAGCTCGCTCTTGTTCTCGATGCGGGCCAGGTTGGTGGCGTTGCTCGCCCCTTTCAGGTCGATGACCAGACGGTTCGGACCGGTCAGGGTGAAGTAGTTGAAATTGGGGGCGCTGCTCATGTCGAGCACCACCCGGGTGTTGTCCGGTGATGGCCACACCCGCACACTCTTGAGCTGATTGGCCCAGGTGGGCAATGCCATCAGGGAGAGAACAAAAACAAGGATCACGCGCACTGAGATGACAACCGTTCCAGAATGGCTTCGCCGATAGCAGTGCGGGCATCAATCTGCACCTCGCGCTGCTCGTTTGCATAACTCAGGGTGATCTCGAGATCCGGGGCTGGCAGCCAGCCGTCGCCCTTCTCTGGCCACTCCACCAGGCAGAGGGTATCGGCGGCGAAATAGTCGCGAATGCCCATGAACTCCAGCTCTTCCGGGTCCGCCAGTCGATAGAGATCGAAGTGATAGACCTGCCACTGGGCAAGCTCATAGGGCTCCACCAGGGTATAGGTCGGACTCTTGACCTTGCCCTCATGACCCAGTCCCTGCACCCAGCCTCGGGTCAGGGTGGTTTTGCCGGCCCCGAGGGCACCGTGCAGAAATACCGTGGTGGCCTGTTGGCACGCCTTTGCCAGACGGCCACCCAGCGCCACTGTTGCTGCCTCGTCCGGCAGTGTCATCATCAAGGTTTTTGCCATGTTCTTCTTGTTACTTGTTACTGTGTCGGATTGACCAGACGACGGATCCAGGGCAGCAGATCCGATGCCAGCATGCCCCTCTCACCCTCGGCAGCCGCCAGATCGGCGGCCTCTGCGTGGATCACGGCCCCGAGTCGGGTGGCCATGCCCGCAGACCAGCCCTGAGCCAGAAGGGCGGCGATTATACCAGACAAGAGGTCACCCATGCCGCCACTGGCCATGCCGGGGTTGCCCTCGTCACACAGGGAAATGCGCCTGCCGTCGCAGATGAGCGACCCCGCCCCCTTGAGCAACACCACACCACCGTAGCGCTGTTGCAGTCGCGAGACGGCCGCAAACCTGTCCCCCTCGACCTCGGCGATGGAGCAACCCAGCAGGCGAGCCGCCTCCCCGGGGTGGGGTGTGAGCACCCAATTATCCTGATGACGGGGGGCCTGCGCCAGCCAATTCAATCCATCGGCGTCCAATACCAGTGGCACGGCGGCTCCGATGCCCTGTTCGAACCGAGCCCGGCCCCACTCATCCTGACCGAGCCCGGGGCCCAATACCTGCACCGATGCCCACCCTTCATCCATGTCCGCCGGGCATCCCATCAGCTCGGGTTGAACCAGGCTGGCCGCAGGGCAATCCGGGTGCTGGCGCAGGCGTACCAATCCCGCCCCCGCCCGCAGACAGGCCTGACCCGCCAGCAGGATGGCCCCCTGCATGCCGAGGTTCCCCCCCGTCAGCAGTACCTTGCCGCTGTGTCCCTTGTGAGCCGAGCGCCTGCGCGGGGTCAGCAACCCCTTGAGGCTGGGATAATCGATCCGCTCGGCAGCGGGAACCCGTTCCTCCCCCGGCGTCACTCCCAGGGGATCCCGGTCGAGGTGGCCGACTCCGTCTACCCCGTCGGCGGTGAGCATGCCCTGCTTGATGCCGATGAAAGTGAGGGTGCGGGTGGCACGCACCAGTGCGCCCATGGCGCGGCCGGTGTCGGCATTGAGACCGGAGGGGAGATCCACCGCCAGCACGGGCGCGTTCAAGCCATTGATTGTTGCGACGATCTTTGTCATTGACGAGGAGAGGGGAAGCTGGACGCCGGTACCGAGCAGTGCGTCTATGACCAGATCCGGCGGCGGCAGCGTGGCGGGCAGCAGATCCTCGGCCATGGTCACGCTCCCCCCCGATGCGAGCCACTCTTCGGCAGCCCGCCTGGCATCTCCCCTCAGCAGGCCGGGAGCCCGGGCGGCAATCACCAAAGGCTCGAGGCCGATGCGCCGGGCAAGGCGGGCCAGCACGTAGCCGTCACCGCCGTTGTTGCCAGGGCCGACGAAGATCCACCACTGGCGGCTGTCGGGCCAGTGGTGACAGGCATAGTTGCACAGCGCACTCCCGGCCCGCTCCATCAGCACATAGAGGGGAAGCCCCTCCTGCTCGGCCCAGCGCCGTTCCATGCTGCGGATCTGCTCGGCCCGCCACAGGGGTTGTGCTAGACTCTCCCACTCATTTTTGCGGATAGCGTCCCCGAACACCTCTACCATGACGGCCCCCACGTTTCATCATCCCATGACCCGGCAACTGGCACGCCATATTGCCGCCCTGCGCCTGCCACACTCCTGCAGGCAGAGGGGGGATGCTGCATGACGGCTGCCGAACTTGCGCAACTGGCCCACGATATCAAGCTCTGGGCAAGGGAGCTAGGATTTGACCAGGTCGGCATCGCCGACACCGACCTCACCCTGGAAGAGCCAAGGTTGCAGGCCTGGCTGGATGCCGGTTATCACGGCACCATGGACTACATGGCGCGCCACGGCATGATGAGGGCCCGCCCCCACGAGCTGTTGCCGGGCACCTTGCGGGTCATCTCGGTGCGGATGAACTATCTGCCGTTCGAGGCGGGCTTTGCCGCCACCCTGCGCGATCCCACCCTCGGCTACATCAGCCGCTATGCCCTCGGCCGCGACTACCACAAGGTGCTGCGCAACCGGCTAAAGCAGTTGGGGGAGCGCATCGAGCTGCGGTGCGACACCCTGTTGCGGGCGGCGGGACAACCCCTGGGCGAGTGGCGCCCCTTCGTCGACTCGGCCCCTATTCTGGAAAGGCCGCTGGCGGCCAAGGCCGGCCTTGGCTGGGTGGGCAAGCACTCGCTCCTGCTCAACGAGTCCGCCGGCTCCTTCTTCTTTCTGGGAGAATTGCTCATCGCCCTGCCGCTGCCCGTGGATGCCCCGGTGGAGAAGGAGCTGTGTGGCAAGTGCGTGGCCTGCATCAATATCTGCCCCACCGGTGCCATCATCGCCCCCTATGTGGTAGACGGACGGCGCTGCATCTCCTATCTCACCATCGAGAACGACGGCCCCATTCCCGAGGAGTTCAGGCCGCTCATGGGCAATCGCATCTATGGCTGTGACGACTGCCAGCTCATCTGCCCCTGGAACCGCTATGCCGATGCCAGCCCGGAGCCCGACTTCAGCCCGCGCCCCAATCTGCACCGCCCGCCCCTCTTGACCTTGTGGGGCTGGAGCGAGGCCGAATTTCTCAAGCACACGGAAGGCAGCCCCATCCGCCGCATCGGCTATCAGCGCTGGCGCCGCAACCTGGCGGTGGCCCTTGGCAACGGACCGGCCAGCAGCGAGGTCCTGGCCGCCCTGCAACAGGCGCTGCCTGAGGCGGCGTCCATGGTGGCCGAGCATATCGAGTGGGCGCTGGCGACCCTGGCCAGGCGTCAGCAGGAAGAGAATAAAAAGACGCGATTGCTGATCCGCTGCATCGAAAAAGGTCTGCCCGATCACGCATAAGTGATCTGGCACTTGCCGGATCGCAGCCATTTTTTCATGCTCTGCCGACCATTGAACATCGGCACAATAAAAGGAAGATTCTGATGCAGATGCTGGGAGTAGATATTGGGGGGTCCGGGATCAAGGGCTGCCTGGTCGACACCGAAACCGGGGAGCTGATTGGCGAACGCCACCGCATCGCCACACCGCAACCGGCAACCCCGGCCGCCGTGGCACACACCCTCAAGGCGCTGGTCGAGCACTTCCAATGGAAGGGTCCCGTGGGGTGCGGTTTTCCCGCCACCATCCACAACGGCATCGCCAAGAATGCCTCCAACATCGACAAGAGCTGGATTGAGACCGATGCCGCCCACCTGTTTGCCGATGTGACCGGCCTGCCCTGCCATGTCCTGAACGACGCCGATGCGGCCGGTCTGGCGGAGATGCGCTTTGGCACCGGGCAGGATCGCCAGGGCGTCATCATCCTCATCACCGTCGGCACCGGCATCGGTACCGCCGTCTTCGTCAATGGCCAGTTGCTGCCCAATACCGAACTGGGTCACCTGATGCTGGAAGGCATGGTGGCCGAACACTATTGCTCCGATGCGGTGCGCAAGCGCGAGGATCTTTCCTGGGGCCGCTGGGGCAAACGTTTCAACAAATACCTGGCTCGCCTGGAGTTTCTGTTCTCCCCCGACCTCTTCATCCTGGGGGGCGGCAGCGCCGCCAAGCTCGACAAGTTCATCGACAAAATTGAGACCCGGGCTCCCCTGGTGGCGGCCGCGAACCTCAACCAGGCCGGCATCATAGGCGCCGCCCTCTATGGCGCGGCCCGGCAAGGGGGCTGACCGCCAGCAACATCAGAAGACCCGGCCCGTGCCGGGTCTCTCCCATCCGGCTCATAGATCGTCGAGGCGATGAGCACCGTGTACCAGACGGGTCAGGCGGGATTGGGCCATGGAGGCCAGGGCTTTCAGCAGCGCCGCCGTATCGGGCGTGGGGCACTCCCGGGCCAGACGTTCCAGCTCGCCGATGAGCCTCTCCTCCTGGCGTGACACCAGGGCCACTATCTCCGCGGGCTGGGTTGTGGCGGGCAGCGCCAGACGATCCCCCTCGGCCAGCAGATCCTCGCCAAACCCCTGATCCAGCCAGGTCTCCTTCACCGCGCTGCCCATCTGCTCGCGATAATCGTGCAGATGGGCCGCCGCGGCATCCTCCCGCCCTTGCAGATAGGCCAGCAACATTCTGCTGCGCTCAGCATCCACCCGGGGGATCTGGCGCCCGTAAATGCGCCCTTGCCGATGATGAAGCTCCTCGAGATAGAGCATCAGGTCCTTGATCTGTTGGAATCGCATCTCGCCTCCCTCCTGGCATCCACCTGCAGCCAGTATAGGGAGCTGGCATGTCGACACGGCCACGAACTGGTCATTTATTGTTCTGCATCAAGGAGATGGAAAAGAAAGCAGAAAAAGAGACGGCAGGAGGAAGGGGAAACCGGCAGCGATGCTGCCCGGACGACCGGGCACCTTGCCCGAAGGGAGGCATCAAATCGACGACATAAAAGATATTTACCAGCTTATATTCGGACTAGATTCATAAAATCGGAATCTAATATTGATACTGGTGGTGATACCTCCACACCATAGTCAAATGGCGGGAATCCTTATCCATTTTTTAGACGTCTAGACGTAAAAACATGCGTTGACACAGCCATCCGGACATCTTAGCATCATCCTCCATGATGACAGAGCTACCCAGTGAAACCTCTGCCCAATTTACCCGCCTGTAGCGCCCTGTGCTTTAAGGCTGTTAGCACGGAAGAATCCATGATTAAGTTGATCGGTCTCAACAAAGTCTACGGTAAAGGCAGTGATGCCGTGCACGCCCTGCGTGACGTGAGCCTGCATGTGCCCCAAGGCAAGATCTTCGGGGTGATCGGTGCCTCCGGTGCCGGCAAGAGTACCCTCATCCGCTGCGTCAACCTGCTGGAGCGCCCCACCGAGGGGCAGGTCATCGTCGATGACCAGGACCTGGTCGCCCTGAGCGAGCGGGATCTGACTCAGGCTCGCCGCCAGATCGGCATGATCTTCCAGCACTTCAACCTGCTGGCCTCTCGCACCGTCTCCGCCAACATCGCCTTCCCGCTGGAGCTGGCGGGCTGGAGCAAGGACAAGATCCAGAGCCGGGTCAGCGAACTGCTGGCCCTGGTCGGGCTGGAAGCCCGTGCCCACGCCTATCCGTCCGAGCTCTCCGGCGGCCAGAAGCAGCGCGTCGCCATCGCCCGTGCCCTGGCACCGGCTCCCAAGGTGCTGCTGTGCGACGAGGCCACCTCGGCCCTCGACCCCCAGACCACCCGCTCCATCCTGACCCTGCTCAAGGAGATCAACGTCAAGCTGGGGCTCACCATACTGCTCATCACCCACGAGATGGACGTGGTGAAGGGGATCTGTGACGAGGTCGCCATCATCAGCGACGGTCGCCTGATCGAGCAGGGAGAGGTGGCCTGGTTCTTCAGCAACGCCAAGACCCAGCTGGCCCGCGACTTCATCCACTCCACCATCCATCTGGAGGTGCCGCAGGAGTATCAGGAGCGGATGAGTGCGGAGCGCGTGCCCGGCAGCTACCCCCTGGTCAAGCTCGGCTTCACCGGCGCGACCGTCGATTCGCCGCTCATCTCCGAGGTGAGCCGCCGTTTCAACATCGATATCAGCATCCTGAGTGCGGACATCGAATACGCCGGCGGGGTCAAGTTCGGCTTCCTGCTGGCCGAGCTGTTCGGGGACGAGGCCCAGTGCGAGGCATCCCAGCAGTTCTTCATCGACAACCACATTCAGCTGGAGGTAATGGGCTATGTCCGAAGCAATGATTAACCTGCTCATCACGGCCCTCGGCGACACCCTGATCATGGTGTTTGCCTCCGCCCTGTTCGGTTGCCTGCTCGGCCTGCCGCTCGGCGTGGCGCTGCACGTGACCAAGGCAGGCCAGATCCTGGCCAATCCGCTGCTCAACAAGGTCCTGGGCGTCATCGTCAACGTCGGTCGCTCCGTGCCCTTCATCATTCTGCTGGTCGCCATCATTCCGTTGACCCGCTTCATCGTCGGCACCAGCATCGGCACCATCGCCGCCATCGTGCCGCTGACCGTGGGCTGCATTCCCTTCATCGCCCGCCTGGTGGAAGGGGCCCTGATGGAGGTGCCTGACGGCCTGCTGGAAGCGGCCAAGGCCATGGGGGCCAAGCCCCTGCAAATCATCGCCAAGGTGCTGCTGCCCGAGGCCCTGCCGGGGATCCTCAACAGCGTCATCATCACCCTCGTCACCCTGGTGAACTACTCCGCCATGGCAGGTGCCATCGGAGGCGGTGGTCTCGGTGATGTGGGTATTCGCTACGGCTACCAGCGTTTCGATCCCACCGTCATGCTGGTCACCGTGGTCATTCTGGTGGTGCTGGTTCAACTCATCCAGAGCGCGGGTGAGCGCCTGGTCAAACAATGTGATCATCGTTAATCGTCGATTTCTGACAGGAGGTTTTTATGAAATTGGGCATCAAATCCGCAGCCGCTGCGCTGCTGGCAACCCTGGTACTGGTCGGCTGCGGCCAGAAGGAAGAGAACAAGACCCTGAAGGTGGGCGCCATCGCCGGTCCCGAGACCGAGCTGGTTGAGACCGCGGCCAAGGTGGCCAAGGAAAAATACGGCCTGACCGTCGAAGTGGTCACCTTCTCCGACTACGTCACCCCGAACGTGGCCCTGAACGACGGCAGCGTCGACGTCAACGCCTTCCAGCACAAACCCTACCTGGATGCCCAGATCCGTGATCGCGGCTTCAAGCTGGTGCCGGTCGGCAACACCTTCGTCTACCCGATCGCCGGTTACTCCAAGAAGGTCAAGGCCCTGTCCGAGCTGAAAGACGGTGCCCAGATCGCGGTGCCGAACGATCCGACCAACCTGGGTCGTTCCCTGATCCTGCTGGAGAAGCAGGGCCTGCTGAAGCTGAAAGAGGGTGCCGGTCTGGAAGCGACCGTACTGGACATCGCCAGCAACCCGCGCAACTTCAAGATCGTCGAGCTGGAAGCCGCACAACTGCCGCGCTCCCTGGAAGACGTGGATCTGGCCATCATCAACAACACCTTCGCCGGTCAGATTGGTCTGACCCCGACCGAGAACGGCCTGTTTGTCGAAGACAAGGAGTCCCCCTACGTCAACCTGATCGTTGCTCGCGAGAACAACAAGGACGACGAGAAGGTCAAGGAGTTCGTTCAGTCCTTCCAGACCGACGAGGTCTTCAAGAAGGGGACCGAGCTGTTCAAGGGCGGTCTGGTGAAAGGTTGGTAATCACTCACTCTGGAAAAAAGGCCACGTCAAGCGTGGCCTTTTTTTTTACCCCCGTTATCATAGCCACAAGCACGGCAACACGAAAAACAGAACAACAATGAAGAAATGGTATCTGGCCTACTGCAAACCCAAGGAAGAGGCCCGCGCCCGCGCCCATCTGGCAGCCCAGGGCGTGGAATCCTATTACCCCATGGTCGAGATTGAAAAACTGCGGCGAGGCAAGCGCGTGCCCCAGCGCGAGCCCATGTTCCCCAACTATCTCTTCATCTACGTGGATCTGGAAGAGGTCACCCCGATCACCCTGAAATCGACCCGGGGCATCAGTCGCATCATCCACTTCGGCAAGGAGTGGACCCCCGTCAGCAGCCAGCTGATCTACCGGCTCATGAGCCGGGACGACAGCGACGAGGCGCGCGCCAGCTATGCCCGTCTGCCGACCCAGGGAGACAAGGTACTTATCGAATCCGGCCCCCTCGCCGGGTTTGAAGCCATCTATCTGGAGCCGGATGGCGAAAAGCGGGCCATCCTGCTGGTCAACCTGCTCAACCAGGAGACCTGCAGCAGCTTCGAAAACCAGGCCTTCCGCCGCCTGGAGTGACCCGTCCTGTCGGCAGAAAGAGCCACAGGGCAGTACACAAGACACCATCCCTCTGCTCCCGATCGGTCAGGACCGCACCTGCGTCGTGCGTCCTTCCGCCACCAGGTTTTCGGGCCGAAAAAAACGGGGCAGACCCAGAGGTCTGCCCCGTTTTTCTCTTCCTTTCGTCAGGCATCCAGTTCGAAGCGGCTGATGGCCGATGTCAGTCTCCCCGTCTCCCGGGTCAGGCGGGCGGCGATCTGCTCCCCCTGCTGGCCATGCTCGCTGGACTGATGGCTGAGCCCGGCAATCTCCTCCACCGTGCCCGCCACCTCCTGCGCCGCCCTTGACTGCTGCTCGGTGGCGGTGGCGATGGCGGCAAGCTGGCCGCTGAGATCCTGCACCAGCGTCGCCATCGACTCCAGAGTCTCGGTCACCGAGGCCACGGCGCAGCGCCCCTGCTCCACCAGCAGGGTACCGCTGCCCACGGTATCCGCGGTCTCCCGGGTCTGCTGCTGGATGCTGGCAATGGTCTGGTTGATCTCCATGGTCGATGCGCTGGTGCGGCTGGCCAACTGCCTCACTTCATCGGCCACCACGGCAAATCCCCGTCCCTGCTCACCGGCTCGCGCCGCCTCGATGGCCGCATTGAGTGCCAGCAGATTGGTCTGCTCGGCGATGGTGGCGATCACTTCGGTGACCCTCCCCACCTGCTCGCTCTGGCTGCTGAGCTGCGTCATCGCCTGGTTTGCCTGGGCAATCATGGCACCAATCTGCGCCATGGTGGTCCCCATGCGGGCGAGGGCCTGCTCCCCCTCCCTTGCCTGTTGCTCGGTCTGGCGAGCCGCTCCCGCCGCGTCCGCAATGTTGCCCGCCACATCCCGGGTACTGACCGACATCTGCTCGATGGCGGCTGCCACCGCATCGAGACGCTGATTCTGGCTCGCCAGATCATCCACGATGGCATTGGTGGTCTGGCCCACCTCGCGGCCAGCCCCTTCCACCTGACCGACCGCCCCCTGGATCTCCCCCACCAGCTCGCGCAACTGTGCCGACATCCGATTGATGGAGCCCGTGAGCCCTCCCAGCTCATCCTGACGAAGCACGGGCAAGGGGGTGACGGGGAGGCGGCCATCGGCCACCAGGCCCGCCCGTTTCACCAGGCTGGCGATGTCCCGGGTCAGGCGCCGGCTGAACAGCAGGGCCACCAGGGTGCCCAGCAGGATGACGCTGGTGGTGGCCAGCAGCAGGGTGCGGTGAATGGTCTGACTGGCGGCCGCCATCTCCCCCGCCATCTTGTCCACCTCGGCACGGGTATGGGTCACCTGGGTCGCCAGCTGATCCGCCAGCCGGGTCAGGGCGGGCTCTATCTCGGTGGCCATCAGGTGGTTGGCCCTGTCCCAGTCCGGAGCCTGGCGCTTCTCGATCACCTGACCGACCAGCTCGGCAAAGGGGGCTGACATCTCTTCAAAGAGCGTCCAGAGCCCCTTTTGTGCCTCGGTGAAGTTGGCCTCTTGCTGTTTCAGCTCGGCCACCCGCTGCTGGTGGAACTGGTAGTAGTCCCGGTACTTGTCCAGGTACTCCTTCTCCCCCGAGATGAGGAAATCCCGCAGGGCGGAGAGCGCATTGCCCAGGCTGTTGTAGGCATCCCCCACCTGCTTGAGCAGCAGGCGCCTGTCACCGGGCAACGTCGCCTGGGGCGTCGCCACCTCTTCATTGGCAAAAGACTGCAACTGATCGAGGGCCGACTCCGCCAGGGGGCCGGCCTCCAGCAGCATCAGGGTGTGGGCGGGCAGGTTCTCTTCGGTGTGAGCCAGGGCCCACACCTGTGACTGTGCCCCCTTGAAATCCTTGAGTGCCCGGGTCAGGTCGGGAGTGAAACGCTGGCGTTCGATGGCGTGCCAGGCCTCTTCCCACTCCTGCTTGATGCGATCACCCTGTGCCGGATCCTTGCCGAGGATGAGATAGGCCCGCAGGGAGGAGACGGTGGCAATCAGGGCTTTCTGGCTCGCCTCGTCCCGCTGCAGGGCGGGCAGGGCCTGGGCCAGCAAGGCATCTTGCGAGCCTTCGATCCGGCCGAGCTGATGATAGACAAGGGCGGAGGAGAGAATGATGAGCAGGTTGATAAAACAGAAGCTCAACAACAACTTGCTTGATATTTTCATGGCCATCCTTGGAATTCGTCGGGCATCCTGCCCGGGATTAGCGTCTGATGAGCGCGGGCAAACGAGCCCGCCAACCCTGATGCCATCCCATCAGCTCCTCGCGGGGCATGGGACGGGCGGAGAAGAAGCCCTGGCATTGATCGCACCCCAGCTTCGCCAGCAATTGCCAGGTCGCCTCATCTTCGACCCCCTCGGCCACCGATTTCAAGCCCAACTTGCGAGCCAGCTCGATGCTGGACTCGATGATGGCTAGGCGAGAGGGATCTTCATAGCAGCGATCCACGAAGGATCTGTCCAGTTTCAACTCGGTAAAGGGGAGCAGGGCGAGCTGCTGCATGGAGGAGTAGCCGGTCCCGAAATCATCGATGGAGAGACCAAAACCGTGCATCCGCAAGCGGGTCAGCACCTCCAGCGACTTGCCGAGATCCTTGACGAAGGCGCTCTCGGTCACTTCGAGGGTGATGAGCTCGGGGTTGATGCTCCAGCGCTGGCAGTGGCTGAGCAGGGTGTTGCACAGATCCCCCTCGATGAGGGAGGTGGTAGAGAGGTTCATCGACAGGTTCAGGGAGAGCCCGGTCTTCTCCCACAGGTGGCCGTCCCGCAGAGCCTTGCCGATGATCACCTCGGTGAGCGGGTCGATGAGCCCGTTGTGCTCCGCCAGCGGGATGAAACGGGCCGGCGAGATGAGGCCATATTCGGGGTGCTGCCAGCGGGCAAGCGCTTCCATGCCGAGCCACTCCCCGTTGTGAAAACCCACCTTGGGTTGATACCAGGGCAGCAACTGGTCCTGATCCAGCGCCCGGCGCAGCTCATCCAGGGTCAGGTGATAACCATCCTCTTCCTGGCTGCGCACCTGCTGGGGCCGCCAGGCACCGATGAGCTGCGCGATCTGCTGGGAAGACGCGGGTTTCTCGATGCGCCCCAGCACCTGCAGGCCATAGGCCCGGCTCATGCGCAGCACGGCATCGACCACGTCATCCTCCAGGGCGCTGCACAGCACAATGCCGCCGCGGAACCCGCCAAGGGAGAGGCGGCGCAGCAGCGCCATGCCATCCATGCCCGGCATACGCAGATCGCAGAACAGGATGTCGACCCTGTGGTGCTGACACTGTGCCAGCGCCTCCTCCCCGTCCTGCGCCTCCAGCAGGTTGCCGTAGCCCAGTCCGCGGATCTGGTGCATCAGGGCCTTGCGCTGGAAGTTGTGATCCTCCACCACCATGATCGCCAACTCATGCCGTGCGCTATTCATCGAGCCATAACCCCGTTTCACCTCTGATAGAGTCCATCAATGCCTGTACCGCCCTGGCCAGGTCATCGAGCTTGTCCAGTTGTTTCAATCTGGCCGCCGCCTCCAGCCGGGCCGCCTCCTCTGCCAATGCCTGCTGTCCTACCATGCGCGCGGCCCCCTTGATGCGATGTGCCGTCTCCACCAGCGCCTGGGTATCCTGGCTGGCCAGCGCCAGCCTCATGTCCTCGCCATCCTGCTCGTTGGCTTCCAGGTATTCGCTGGCCATGCTGCGTGCCACCGCCTCATCCCCGAACAGGGTCAACCAGCTTATGCCTGGCAGCTGAACCCTGGCTTGCCGGGGCGCCTCCGAGGCGAGCTGTTCTTCCTGAGCCGGCAACCAGCGTCCCAGGGTCTGGCTCAGGGCATCCAGGCTGTAGGGCTTGAACAGCATGTCGTTCATGCCGGCATCACGCATCTGTTGGCTCGCCTCCTCAGAGGTATCGGCCGTCACCCCGATAATGGGAGCACTGTCCCCGGCATCCCGCAAGGCTCGCGTGAGGGCATAGCCATCCATCACCGGCATGTGGCAGTCGGTCAGCAGCAGGGCGAAGTCCTGCCCCTGCCAGGCGCGCAGCGCCTCCTCGCCATCTTCCACCACCTCGGACTCGAGCCCCAGGATAGCGAGCTGTCTCGTCAGCAATGCCCGGTTGACGGGGTGATCATCGGCCACTAGCACCCGCCCCTTGAGCTTCTCCCCCTCCATCCCCATCGACTGGCTCGCCTGCTGGTTGAACAGTGACTGGCAGGTTTCCAGCAACAGATCCGGGTAGAGAGGCGATTGTCCCAGTCGCCACCAGGCGTCGCCACCCATGCGCCCCCGCAGGGCCTCATGGGGAGAGAGTACTATGCCCTTGAGGTTCGAACGCTGCAAACAGGCCAGCCAGTCACTGCCAAGGGCCTGCTCCAGGTGATTCTCCTGCGCCAACAGATGCCCCTCGAGGGGCTGCTGCCAATGGTGTGCCTCCATGCGTACCAGTCTGGCGCCCAGCCTGGCCATCACCGATTCCAGCCCCTCATCCTCCCCAAACCACCACCATACCTGGCCGGTCAGGGGGGGCGCTTCCCACTGGCACTCGGCCAGAGGCAACGTGAAAGTCACGCAGGTGCCCATTCCGGGGGTACTCTCCAGGGTCAGGCTCCCCCCCATTTTCTGGGTGAGTTGATGACAGATGGCAAGCCCAAGCCCGGTGCCGCCAAATCGGCGGTTGGTGTCGGACTCCACCTGCTTGAACGGGATGAAGAGGGTGCGCTGCTGCTCCAGGGCGATGCCGATCCCGGTATCCCGGACCCGGAAGGCCAGCCGGTCGTCTTCATAATCCACCTGGATGGCGATCGCCCCCGCCTCGGTGAACTTCACCGCGTTGTTCAACAGATTGGAGATCACCTGCCCCACCCTTATCCCGTCGATGCAGGCCAGATCCGGCACCGTCTTTCCCCACCGCAGCGTCACGTTGAGCCCTTTGCCATAGGCCAGGGCCGCATGTCCCCGGATGACATCGCAAATCACCGAGGTCAGGCGGCAGTGATGGGGGTGCAGTTGCAACTGCCCGGCTTCCATCTTGGAGAAGTCCAGGATGTCGTTCACCAGATAGAGCAGGTGGTTGGTGGAGGTCGAGATATTGCGCAACATGTAGCGCTGATCGTCATCCAGCGGGCTCATTTGCAGCAGCTCCAGCATGCCGTGCATGCCGGAGATGGGAGTGCGAAGCTCATGACTCATGGTGGCGAGGAAGCGGCTGCGCGCCTGGGTCGCCTCCTCCGCCACCCGCCTGGCCTGGCGCAGCTCCAGCTCCTGGCGCTTGAGCTTGGTGATGTCCTGCACCACGCCGTTCAATATGACCCCTTCAAGCCCCTCCTGGTGAACGAAATGACCACGGATCTGCAAATAGCCCGCCTCCCCCTGGCGCCGGATCTCCACCTCGAGATCCAGCGGCTGCATGCTCAGGGCATGACGATCCACCGTGGCCACGAAGTCCTGGTGCGCCTTGCCTGTCAGCCCCAGGATGGAGGCACCGGTGACCGCCATGCCGACCAGGTCCTCTTCCACCCCCACCATCTCCCTGACCCCTTGCGAGGTGTAGAGGAAGTGCCCCTTGCCCGGCCCAAGCCAGTGATACTGATAGACCAGACCCGGCATGCTGTCGGTGATCTGGGTCAGCCGGGTCTGCGCCTCCTGGGCCGCAAACCGCGCCTGCTCCAGCTCGGTCACGTCGGTCAGCACGGTCAGGATCCCGAGCCGCTTGTCATCGGGCCCCGCAAAGAGCCGCTTGGTGTAGATCATCTGGTGCAGGCGATCGTCATCAAACCGGATCTCGCCCCGTCCATGAAGCTCCTCTCCGCTCTCCCAGACGCTGGCATCCTCCTCCATCACCCTGGCACGGATCGACTCGGGCAATCGATCCTGGAGCAACCGCTCATAGGAGCCCGTCAGGTTCTCCCCGCCGAGGAACATCTGCCGATACGCCCGGTTCGTCATTGCCACTTCATAGCGCTCGTTGGTCAGCACCACCTGGTTGGGCAGGGCATCCAGCATCATCTGGACAAACACCAGCTGCTCCTCGAGCCGCCGCTCGGCCTCCCGCCGCTGGCTGATCTGGCGGCGCAACGTCCGGTTCCAGCCCATGAACAGCAAGAGGCAGAGCAGGAAAATGCCGCCGCCGAGGGAGGACCAGAGCAGCACCGTCTTCGGATCCAGTCCCGTCTGTATGGTCAGGGAGAGCCACTTTTTCTCCAGGGCGGAGAGCTCGTCGGGGGGAATGGCGATCAGCACCTTGGTGAGGATCTGCTGCAGCATGGGGTCCTGCAACTGGGTCGCCATGGCGATGGGTACCCGCAGGTCGCTGCCGGAGAAGACCACCTGGTAGCGGTCGCTGAATCCCTTTTGCAGCGACTGCTCCAGGGTGGTGGTGCTCATCAGCACATAGTCGACCTTCTGCTGGTCCAGCAGGGGCAGCAATTCGGCATCGCTGGCCACCGGCACGGCGATGGCCCCCACCTCGTTCAGCAAGACCTGCTCCACCGAGCCCCCCACCATGCCCACCCTGTGCCCTTTCAGTGCCCTGGCGGCGGTGAGCTCGGCCATCCCCTGCCTCGCCACGACCACCCGGTTGATCGACGCGTAGTTGGGGGTAAACCGGGCAAACTGCTGACGCTCCGCGGTGGGAGTCATGGCCGGGATGAGATCCAGCTTGCGATCCTGGAAGAGCGCCATGCTCTGGGCCCAGCTCCGGGTCGGCACCAGGGTGAACTGGAGCCCGGCACGCTGGCTCATCAGTGTCAGCAGATCGGCAATGAGCCCCTTGAGCCGCCCCCTGTCGTCCACCTCGCTCATCCCGGGCCAATCCGGAGCAACCCCGTAGCGGATGACCGGATGTGCTTGCAACCACGCCTGCTCCTGCGGATTGAAGACGATCTCCCTGCTCCTTTTCACCAGGGCATAGTCGAGGATATCCCCCGCCTCCAGAATGGCGCGACGCTCGAGGGGAGAGATATCCTCGAGGGCCCGCTCCAGCAATCCCTGCAAGACATCATTCCTGGGCGCCACGGCCATGGCGAGGGAGGTATCCCTCATCCAGTCGATCCTGGCCAGCGCCATGCCCGCCATGGCTTGCAGCCTGTTCAGCATGGGCAGTTCGGCCAGGTAGGCATCCGCCTTGCCCTCCTTGAGCATGAAGATCGCCTCGTCCCGGCTGTCGGCCGTGATCAGGTTCGAGATCCCAAGGCGCAGCAGCTCATCGCAGGCGCTGACACCGAAGACGCAGACCCAGCGCACCCCATAGGCCTCCTCCAGGGAGAGGCTCTCCCGCCCCCCCGTCAACAGCACGGCCCGGGGCAGTGCCATCAGCTCGGAGGTAAATTGCATCTGCAGGGTGCGGGTCGGGCTCGGAGCCACCCCGATCAACATGTCGACCTTGCCATCCAGCAAGGCCTGCTGGACCGCCGCATTGTTGGCATAGGCACGGTAGCGAAGGCTCACCCCCAGCCTGGCTGCAATCTGGGAGGCGAATTCATCCAGGGGGCCGGTGAAGTTGCCGCGCCCATCGGTATAGACATAGGGTGGCCAGGCCGCCGAAGGCATGCCGACGACCAGTTCATCATGGGTGGCAAGCCAGTGCAGTTCGTCCAGGGTGAAGTTGCTCTGGTCCAGTTGCGCCGGCGCGGCCGCAACCATCAGGCTCCAGAAAGCCAGACCACATAGCAGGATGAGACGACAGCAGCGGCGGAACATTATCAACTCCCATACGAAACGGAGGGGGATCATAGAGTGTTTGGCGCAATGTGCGACAACTAAATTGAGACAATGCTCATCAGGAAAGAAAAATGGCAGGCCCAGGCCTGCCATCCACCAGGTCGGGGGCCGGGCCCCCTCCCCTCAGGTTATTCGATTCCCGAGCCGGAAACCGGTTTGAAACTCCCGCTCACGGATGTGGGCGATCTGCACTTCCTTGCCTTCCAGCCCGATGTCTTTGAGCAGGGCAGGTGAAAGATGCAGGTAGCTGACGCGACGCTCCAGCCGGGTGATCCTTTTTTGAACCAGGGTCTCTACGTGGCGCAGCAGGGCGAGTTCGATAGACATAATATTCTCCAGTTGAACGTGCGGTTCCCCCGGAGAGAGGTGATCACCCTGCGGGACAACCGCGGGTGATGAAAAAAGCAGGTGTTACCTGTCCCCTCCACGCGGCAAATAAAGAGCACGAGTCTTCGCGCTGCCAGAGCAGCGATCGAACGCAACGTTGAACATGGAATGTTGCATGGTCGTCTCCTTACCGTGTGAAAGTTGAACAAGTTGCCGCAGTGTAAAAAAACACCGAATTTTACGCAATATCTCTCCCACCCATATGGGTGGAATGCGGCCAAAAAGAGGTTCAGTCAAATCCCTGACAACAGCCGGAACTCCTCCAGCGCATAGGTATCCGTCATGCCGCTCACATAATCGAGCAGCAGCCGCACCCGGTAGTACCACTCCTGCTCGCTCTCCTTTTCGAAACGGGGATCCCGGCTCGCCACCGCCAGCCGGTACGCCTTGAGGTGGCGGGCAGAGAGGCGGTGGAACAGCCGCCGGGCAAAGAAGAGCTCGCTCCCGCCGTTGCCTGCGAGCAGCCGCTCGAACTGGCTGGCGGGCAGGGCCAGCAGGCAGGCGTAGGTGGAGAGCACCCCGCGCAGGGCGGCATAGCCTTCCAGCTCCAGCGCCTCCACCTCCGGGCGCATGAACACCAGCTCGCGAGCCACCCGCTTGAGGGTATCGAGTACCCGGGCTGCCGGAGCCTGACCGTGCAGCAGCGCCTGGGGATAGGCCCCGCTCAGGATCTGATCGTGCTCGGCCACATAGGTATGGGCGGCCAGCGCCACCAGATCCCGGGTCAGATGCTGGCGAAAATGGGGGAAGAACCCCCGACCGGAGGCAAGCGCCTCATCGAGCAGGTCGGCCATGTAACCGCCCTCGTCCGCCTCGCGCAGGGCTGCCAGCAGCTCGCTCTGGGTGAGGATGCGCCTGTCCACCGCATCCTCGAGATCGGCGATGCAGTAAGAGATGTCGTCCGCCGCCTCCATGATGTAGACCAGCGGATGACGGCACCCCTCGGCCAGCCCCAGGCTCTGGCCGAGGGCACGATAGAGGGGTTGTTCGCTGAAGAAGATGCCGCGCTTGCTGGTCCAGCCGTGGTGCTGACCATAGCCCTGGGGATGGTGCAGGCCCGGCAGGGGCTGCTGCGGGTATTTGCACAGCGCCGCCAGCTGCCCCAGGGTGAGGTTCAGCTCATGGAGGCTGTGCACCAGTCGCAGGCTCTGGGCATTGCCGTCAAACACCAGCAGATCCTGGCGAAGGGTTGCCCACTGGGGGCTCGGCAACTGGTCGTGGGCACGGGCGAAGAGGCCGTCCAGCTCCTGGGCAAGCCACTGACTCATCACCTGCTCGCCGAAATGGCCAAACGGCGGGTTGCCGACATCGTGCAACAGGCAGGACATCTCCACCAGATTGATGAAGGCCCCCTCGCACACCGCTCCGGCCGGCAGCGCCGCCAGGATGCGGCGACTGATCTGGCGACCAGTCTCCTGCACCTCCAGCGAATGGGTGAGGCGGCTGCGCACCGAGGCTTTCACATCGAGCGGGAAGACCTGGGTCTTCTGCTGCAACCGACGCACCGGCGCCGCCTGCACGATGCGGGTGCGGTCCTGCTCCGTCGCCTCCAGCAGGTCTTCGTCTCCCCAGGGGTGAATGCGCTCGGGGGGGATCAAACGGTCATACATGTCGTGGCTCCTTGCCTGAGGCGTCGTGTCTACGAGAGCAGCCAGCGCCGCAGGCGGGCGATGTCACCCGGGTATTCCCGGCGTAGGGTTTCAATCCAGTCTTCCACGTTCTCCCACCAGGCGGGGTGATCCGGGCTCTGGATAAGCTGGGCCGTCTGCTGCAACCGGCGCAGGCCGATGGAGCCCGCCGCCCCCTTGATCTTGTGGGCCTCCTCCACCACACCGGCCTGATCCCTGGCAATCATGTTGGAGTCGAGTACTGCCATGTAGTCCGGCATCATCTTCTCGAACAGCTCGACGCTGGAGAGCAGCACCGGCTTGCCGACCGTGCTGGCGTAATCGGTGAGGAAGGGCAGATCCAGCAGGGCATCCTGATGGTGGACATCGTCCTGCTCGTCCGCCTCGTCCCCGGCGAGATCCGCAAACAGGTGGCCTATCACCTCCCGCACCGCCTTGGAGCCCAGCGGCTTGTTGATCACATCCTGCATGCCGTGATCCCGGTAGTACTGGCGATCGCCGGTGGCATTGGCGGTGAGCGCCACCATGGGGGGCAGGCTGTCGCCGTAGCGCGCGAGCAGTTGCTCCGCCACATCGAACCCCGTCATATCCGGCAACTGGATGTCGAGCAGGATCAAGTCGAAATCATCCGGGTTGGCCATGGCCAGCGCCTCTGCACCATCCCGCGCCACCTTGACCTGATGGCCGAGCTTGTTCAGCAGGGCGCAGGCCACGGTCACGTTGAGCTCCACATCCTCCACCAGCAGGATGTCGAGGGAGGGCATCTCGGGCTCCGGGGCCGCGGCCTTGGGCTCGACGCAGTCCACCTCCAGCTCGGCGGTGAAGCAGGCGCCTTCGCCCGGGTCGCTGTCCACATAGAGTTGACCACCCATGGCCTGCACCAGCTGGCGGGAGACCGCAAGACCGATGCCGGTGCCGGTGGCGTGCTTCTTGCCCTGCACCTGATAGTACATGGCGAAGATCTTCTCCTGCTGGGCGCGGGGAATGCCCACCCCGGTGTCTTCCACCTCGAAGTGCAGCGCCAGCTTGCCCGGTTCATCAGCGGCGTGGGCGAGACAGCGTATGGTGACGCCCCCTTCATCGGTGAACTTGACCGCATTGCCCACCAGGTTCCACAGCACCTGGCGCAGCCGGGTGCCGTCCGCCATCACGAACTGGGGCATGTCGCCGTCCCGGTCGAAGTGCAGGTAGAGCCCCTTCTGCTCCGCCTGGATGCGCGACAGCGTCTCCAGCTCGTCGAGGAAGGCGGGCAAATCCAGCGGAGCCGGCGCAATCTCCAGCCGACGACGGTCGAGCTTGTCCAGATCGATGATGTCGTTGAAGATGTTGCCGAGCGTCACCGCGCTCAGGTGGATGGTCTTGAGCTGCTGCTGCTGTCTGGCATCGAGGGGCGTATCCATCAGCATCCGGCTCAGGCCGACGATGCCATTGAGCGGGGTGCGCAGCTCGTGGCTGATGGTGGAAATGAAGGTGGTCTTGTCCCGACTCGCCTTCTCCAGCTTGTCCTGGTACTGCTTGCGCTCGGTGATGTCGCGACCAAAGCCGAGCAGGCCGAGCCGCTTGCCGAAGCGGTCGAAGAAGGGCACCTTGCGCAGCTCGAAGTAGGCCTTGCGGCCATCGGGATACTCCAGCCACTGCTCATAGGTGAGCGGCTCGTTCTGGGCGAAGACCTGCTTGTCGGTCTCCACCACCTTGCTGGCGATGTCGTGCTTGTAGACATCGAACGGGGTCAGGCCGATGAGTTCCGCTTCCACCTTGCCGGTGAGCTCCTCCATGGCGCGGTTGCAACCGGAGAACTGCTCGTCCTCGTTGCGGTAATAGACCAGATCGGGGGAGCAGTCGATGAAGGAGCGCAAGAGGGCGGTACGCTCCCCCAGATGCAACTGGGCCTTCTCCCGCTGGAACACTTCGTTCTCGAGATCCTCGATGGCTTGCTGGCGCAGGGTCTCGGCCCGGTTGGTCTCGGCGATCTGGGCATTGAGCCGGCTGATGTTCTCCTGCAACTGGCTGTTGAGCTCGAGATCCCGCTCGCGCATGTCTTGCAACTTGCGCACCATCCGGGTCAGCCGCTGGCGGGAGTCCTCCAGCTGATCCACCACGATGGAGAGAAAATAGACGGCCCAGGGGGTCACCAGCAGGCCGAAGAAGACAGAGCGCACCAGGTCGACGATGTCCACGGTGCCGCGCAAAAACAGGGTCACCCCCATCTGGATCGACACGGCCAGCACTATGATGGCGGTGGCCAGGAACATGCTGAAGCGCACCAGTCCCAGCTTGGTCATCAGGTCGACGTAATATTGCGCCCAGGATTTGATCTGCTTCATCTCGTTGTTTTCTCCCCTTTTCTTGCGCAAACAGGATACCAGTACGGCGCCATGAACTCTTGTCCGTCGCGTATTCAATTATTGATTAACGTCACACTCCGGCTGGGGTAGCATGCCTGCCATGCCTCAGTCAGCACCGGTTCCACCGGAATACCGGGGCGCACTGTCACCCTTCTCATTCGTTATGTCAGGAGCATACCCGATGCGAAATCATGTTCTGTTGAGCCTTGGCCTGCTGGTCGCCACCACCGCCCACGCCGATCTGGGGGAGATCCCCCGCCAGACCGGCTGGTCCGGTTTTCTGCTGGGCGGGGTCAATGCCGGCAGCCACAAGTCCAACTTCTATGCCGGTG
The DNA here is from genome assembly GCF_040908425.1 of Aeromonas sp. R2-1. NCBI lineage: Bacteria > Pseudomonadati > Pseudomonadota > Gammaproteobacteria > Aeromonadales > Aeromonadaceae > Aeromonas > Aeromonas sp. R2-1. Next base: position 35,735 of record NZ_JBFODR010000015.1, on the reverse strand, counting down.
ACGACAGCAACAGCCGTATCGATGATCTGGGCTCCCCCGGCCGCGAAAGCGGTCTGAGCCCGCTGCTCAATGCCGATATCCGCTACACCTTCGCCGATACCCGCACCCAGGTCTTCCTCGGCAACCTCATCCAGGACGCGGTGCGCTTCGACTTTACCCAGCAACTCGGTCTGCGCCAGGAGATGGGTGACAAGGGTATCGTCGCCACCTCCCTGGTGTTCAACCTCATGCCGGTGGAAGTGTGGAGCGATCCCTTCGCCACCGGCGTGGATCGCAGCGCCACCGATCTCACCTCGAAAGGGGTGCGCTTTGCCTGGGACAGGATCTGGGGCAGCAACGTCTACGCCACCCTGACCAGTCGGGAAGTGGAGCTCGACGAGGAGCGCAGCGGCCAGCAATATGACCTGACCCACGGCACCCACTACGCCTCCATGCTGAGCCGCAACGGCAAGGTCCACGACCTGGCTGTCTCCTACCAGTACCACTTCGGCGGCGACCAGCTGCTGGAGCCCGCCTTCCTCTACAAGGAGGCCCGCCTGGACGGGAGTGCGGAGAGCTTCAAGAACACCGGTCTGCAGCTGACCTATGCCAAGCGCGCCTCCCAGTGGTCCATCGTGAGCAACCTCTACGCCGGCAAGCGCAAGTATGACGAGGCGAATCCCCTGTTCGGCCAGCGCGCCGATGCCAGCGAGTTCGCCCTCAATGGCACCTTCTTCTGGCACAACCTGTTCGGCATCAAACCCCTTGCCGCCACCTTCACCGCGGCCTACTCCAGCGCCGACTCCGACATCGACTTCTACGATGCCGAGGCGCTTCGCTTCAGTACCGGGCTGCTTTACAACTTCTGACCCGCCCCAAGCAAGAAGGCCACCCCCGGGGTGGCCTCTTCATTTGCACAACCTTCGACCATCAGATGCCGAGGGAATCCAGCAGATCGTCGTGCTCGTTGCTCGCCGGCGCGGCCGCCGGTGCCGGTTTGGCTGACTGCTTGGCCTGGGCGATCAGCTCGTCGGGATCCACCTCCTCCTGCACGCCGCCATCATGGATCCGGATAAACTCCGTCTTGTCCATGGCCAGCTCCAGATAGAAGATGTTGTTGCTGGCGGTGAAGAAGGTCACCCGGCGGGTCTCGGGATTGTCGAGGTTGGTGTCGACGCTCAGCATCACCTGCTTGTTGAGCGCCAGCATCTTGGGCTGGTTCTGGGTGATGTGGGTCTGCAGCTCGCGCCCCACCTTGGTGGTGAAGCTGCCGACGATCTGGTTCATCAGCTCGCCCATGACGTTGCTCACCTCGTCCGAGGTGTGGGAGATGGCGAGATCCTCCTTGGAGAGCCCCATGCTCAGCATGTAGCTCTGGTAGAGCTCCATGGCCGCGGCGGCGGAGAAGTTGATCACCACCAGCCCGGAGAAGCCGCCGTCAAACAGCACGAAACAGCCGATGTCAGGCTTGAGGCAGGTCTTGCTGATCCGCTGCACCATGCCGGAGAAGCGCACCTGGGTCTGGGTCGCCGCACTCAATACGCTCGTCACCGAATTGCACAGGCTCAGCAGTACGTCCTCTGTGGTCAATACGGCATCATCCTCGGATCTTGTCACTATCATGGAACCTTCCTGCTGATCGAAATAATGGGGCTGTCACTCGTGTCGCCCATGTCACCATGCACCGACGCGATACGCTAACAGATTGCGTGATCCCGGTGCCCAAAGCGCGAGCCACCTCTCACTTGACTGGATTATCAGTCAGAAATGGCTGAAATCCATCCAGGGTAGCCAGACGGGTTTGCCAACTGGCAGCCGCCCCTTGCAAGGCCTGCTCCTCATAGGGAATGGCGGGACAGGCACCCCAGATGGGACCGGGCCAGGCCGCATCCGAGCTGAAGCGGGCCACGTGGTGCAGGTGCAGCTGAGGCACCAGATTGCCGAGGGCCGCCACGTTGATCTTGTCCGGGCCGAGTGCCCGCTCCATCAGGGTGGCGACGGCGCAGGACTCCTGCATCAACTGCTGTTGCTGCTCGGGGGCCAGATGATGGATCTCCCGCAGGTTGGCGACCCGGGGCACCAGAATCAACCAGGGATACTGGCTGTCTTTGGCCAGCAGGACGCGGCACAGGGGCAGATCCCCGAGTATCCGGGTATCCGCCTGAAGGCGGGGGTGCAATTCAAACATGGGGGCCTCGCTGATCAACATGGGCACATCGGGAATCAAAGATGTGCCCACGTTACTGCAACAGGGAGCAAACTTAAAGGCGCGGCACGGCCCAACCGATGAAGCGCTTGCGAAGCGCGGGGTCCGCCTGCAGGAAAAGCTGTTGCAACTGCCCTTCCAGGGCGCTGGCCGGCACGGAGGAGGCCCGGGGCGTCGCCACGGCGGCCGCAGCCACATCCGCCGCACCGGCGAGCACGGCAGGCCCCTCGCCACGGTTGTACTCCATCAGCCTGGCATGCCAGTCCATGCCGATCTGCATCCCCTGCACCATCAGCGTATCCTGGCGCACCTCGAGGGGCTGTCCCCCCGCCACCAGGCCCAGGACAGGGGCTCTGGCGTAGCGTTCCATCCCGGCCTCGTCCGCAGGCACGGGAGCCTGCAGGCGGACCGACTGCCCGCGTGCCTCATAGCGAAGCACCTGGGGCTCGGAGCGAACCTGGCGATCGTTGTCGCTGCTGTTGCGACTCGGGATCACCCCCTCGTAGCGCACCAGCAGTTGCTGCTCCCCGTCGGCCAGCACGGCATGCAGCTCGTCCTGCACCTTGCCTACGCTCACCGCTAGGATCTGGAAATCCCGGGGCACCTCGACCCTGACCTCGGCCTGCACACCGCCGCAGCACAGCAGCGCAACCCCTGCCCAACCCTGATGACGCTTCATTCCCTGACTCTCCTTTCGCGATGAAGGGCGCAGGGTAGCAGCCCCAGATGACAGAAAAATAACGGGATGCAGGCTCACCCCAGCAGATAATGGGGCCGCTCGGCAAACCACTGGGCCAGCACCTGCTTGAACAGCCGGATCTTGCGCGGCACCCGGCGCTGCTGGGCGTGCAGCACATGGATCGGGTGCAGGCCGGTCTGCCACTCCGTCAGCACGGCCACCAGCTCCCCTCGGGCCAGGCTGGCCTCCACCAGCATCAACGGGCACTTGGCAAAGCCCATGCCCGCCCGGGCCAGTTGCAGCAGGGTGCTGTAGTGGTTGGCCCGCACTCGCCCCTGCACCAGGATGTGCGCCTCCTCCTCCCCCTGGCGAAAGTGCCACTGCTCCCAGTCCGGGTTGTGGCCCTGCAGCAGGCAGGAGCGCCCCCCCAGCTCATAGGGAGTGGCGGGGATCCCCTCCAGGGCCAGCAGGGCGGGGCTTGCCACCACCACATCCTTGAGCCTGCCGAGCGGCAGGGCCACCAGGTTGTCGGGGATCAGCTCCATGGCCCGCAGGGCGATGTCATTCTCCCCCTGGCTCATGTCGATCATGGCATTGGTGAAGTTGAGCTCGACCTGGACGCCGGGGCAGAGCTCGGCAAAACGGGCGAGCAGCTCGCTCACCATGCGGTCCCCCGTGCTGACCGGGCAGGTGAAGCGCAGGCGGCCGCTGTCCTCCTCGGTCAGGGCGCGGATCCCCTCCTCCGCCTCCCGGGCCAGGGCGAAGATCTCGCCGGCCTGCTGGTGAAGCACCCGCCCCGCCTCGGTCAGGCTGAGTCTGCGGGTCGTGCGCTGGAGCAGTTGGGCATTGAGGGCGGACTCCAGGGCGCTGACATGGCGACTCAGCATCCCCTTGCTCACCCCCAGGGCATCGGCAGCGGCGGAGAAACTGCCTCGTTGCACCACTTCATAGAAACTGGCCAAGTGGGTGATATCCATCATTAGCGCCAATATGGAAACAATGGGTTCATCATAAGCGCTTTTTCTCCCTTTTTATCCCGCTATCATCAACTCATCTCAACCAGGAGCGATAGATATGAAGATTGTGATTGTGGGTGCCTCCGGCACCATTGGCGCCGCCGTCAGCGAACTGCTTGCCCAGGATCACCAGGTGATCCGGGTAGGTCACAGCCAGGGGGATGCCAGAGTGGACATGCGCGACCCCGACTCCATCCGGGCGCTCTTCGAGCAGGTCGGATCCTTCGATGCCCTGGTGGTCGCCAGCGGCAGCGTCGCCTTCAATGCCCTGACCGAGATGACGGACGAGCAGTGGCAGGTGGGGCTTCAGAGCAAGCTGATGGGCCAGATCAACCTGACCCGGGCCGCCATTGCCCACCTGAGTGACCGTGGCTCCATCACCCTCATCAGCGGCATTCTGAGCGAGGAGCCCATCCACTGGGGGGTGAGCGCCACCACCATCAACGGTGCCATCGAGCACTTCGTGAAAGGTGCCGCCTGCGAGCTGCCAAGGGGCATTCGCATCAACGTGGTCAGCCCCACCGTGCTGGAAGAGTCCATGAGCAAGTATGCCGACTTCTTCCCGGGCTTCGTGCCGGTACCCGCCGCCCGGGTGGCCCAGGCCTACAAGAAATCGGTACTGGGGGTACAGACCGGCCAGATCTTCCGGGTCAATGGCTGAGCGCTCCGGACAACCCAATGAAAACGGGCCCCGTCATGGGGCCCGTTTTGTCATCTGCGTTGCAAGCGCCTCCCCTGCCACCAGCAAACGTTTGTTCGCCTGCGGCAAAAAAAGCGGTCGGCCTCAGTCGATCAGGCCGTACTGCTCCCGCAGTACCTCGATGATCTCCTGCTTCGGATTGGCACTGCGTACCAGCGGCTGACCGATGATCTTCTCGGCGATCCCCACATAGGTGCGGGAGATATCCATCATCACCTCGGTGGGCAGCTTGTTGTCACGGGCCAGGGCGAAGCGCTCGGGCATGCGGTTCTTGTTGAGCAGGATGTCCGGATCCGGGAAGTGGTTCAGCAGCCACTGGCGGAAGCCCTCTTTGGACTTCTCGATGATCTCGCCGCCGCGAAGGGCTGCGCCGTCCCAGATGCGGGAGCTGTCGGGGGTGCCCACTTCATCCATGTAGATGAGCTTCTCGCGACCGGCGGCATCGGTCACGTAACCGAACTCGAACTTGGTGTCGACGAAGACCTGATCCAGGGCAGCCAGCGCCTCGCTGATGACGTTGAAGCCCTCTTTGAGCAGCACCTCGTAGCGGTCGATGTCCGCCGGGGAGCGGAAGCCGAAGGCCTGATGGTGGCGCTCGATGTCGCCGCGGGAGACGTTGACGTCGTCCGCTTCCGGCACGCCATCCAGCCCCTTGAGGATCCCCTTGGTGGACGGGGTAATGAGGATCTCGGGCAGCTTCTGATCCTTCTTGAGCCCTTCCGGCAGGGTGATGCCGCAGAATTCCCGCTCACCATCCTTGTAGGCACGCCACATGGAGCCGGTGATGTACTGGCGGGCAATGGCCTCGATCATCACGGGACGGGCTTTTTGCACGATCCAGACGAAGGGGTGCGGGATGTCCAGGATGTGGCTGTCCGCCAGCCCCTGCTCCTTGAACAGCTTGAACCAGTGGCTGGAGATGGCATTGAGCGCCGCGCCCTTGCCCGGCACGCCGTTCAGACCGTCCACCCCTTGCCAGATGCAGTCGAAAGCCGAGATGCGATCACTGATCACCATGAGGGCCAGGGGCGTATCGGCCGGCACATCATAGCCTTTCTCCCGAATGAGCCGGGCACTGTCTGCCGGGGTCAACCAGTAGACGCTGCGCACTTTGCCGGAATGGACAGGTTTATCGGTACGGATCGGCAAATCGTCGTTCACCGCCAATACTTGATCTGCAAGACTCATGGCTAATAACACTTCCTGTTGTGGGACTAGTTAGGCAGGGGCACCAGACCCCTGTCTGTGGGGGATTCACATCATCAGGTACTCAGGCCCGGGGCAACCGGCTCGGCACGCGGGCCCTGCGGCAACCCGGACATAACAAAACAGGGGCGCGAGGCCCCTGTTTCCATGCTTACTTCGCCCCCTGATCGGCCAAGCCCTTGGCAAAGGCCTCGGACAGGCTGATGTACATCTGGGAGATGACACCGGATGCGACAGGCTTCTTGTCCTTGTCGAACAGGGTGATGGAGGTCTTGCCGCCCGTCATCTCGCCGAGCTGGAAGCGATACTTGTCTTCCTCGAGCTTGAACGGTTCCGCTCCCTTGGCCTTCCAGAACTCGCTGTCCGGCTCATCGTACTCCACGTCGATCCAGCCCAGGGACTGCTGAGTATCCTTGATGGTGAAACCATAGGCAGGCAGCACCTGATTGAGGCGGCGCCACACCTGGTCAAACGACCCTTCGGCAATCCAGGCGCTCAGCTCGTTGTTGTCCAGACCCAGCTCCAACCCCATGCCATCGCTGGACTTGTGCTGTTCACGGGCCTTGAGCTGCTTGTCGTAATAGAGGGAGAACTGGTTCAGGGCGCGGGTAGCATAACGCTGGGCGTCCGCCGGCGTCAGCACAGTGCTGGTCTCGCCGTCGATGGTCTCTTCGTGATCCAGCACCCGTACCGACATCTTGATGGCGTGGCGCTGCACATCGTTGCGCAGGGTGAACTGGTAACGCTGACGGATCTTGAAGTCATCGTCATCTTCCGCCCAGCCATCGAGCACCGCGGAGTTGTCAAACCAGCCGGTCTGCAAGACGCCGTCCTGCTGGTCCAGCTTCTCGGTGGTGACCTTGTGTTCGGCCAGGAAGTTCATCAGGAAGGCCCAGGTATCGCGCTCCACGCTCTGGGAAGTGCTGAGGGCATAGAAGGCGACGGTCGGCTCGCTGGCATTGGCCACCACCTGGCTGCCGGGCACCACGGTGAGCAACTGGGCGGGCGGACGCACGTCCACCTTGGCCCCGAGGGCGCCCTCACGGCTGCTCTCGGGCAGGGCCGGAATGTCGAAATTGCTGTTAAAGGCGGGGGTACTCAACCCGGCGGGCACAAGGAAGGCGCGGCCTTCGAGGCGGCTCTCTTCATACTCGAAGCCACGGTTGGCCATTTTGCGTTCCTGGGGTGAGCTGCAGGCAGCCAGCACGGCCACCGTCGCGACACTCAGTACCAGGCGCACTGCATTTCCCTTTCCATTTGCTTTAAACACTCGCCATCAACTCCGCAGTCGTCAGTGCTCGCGCCATCGCCGCTTCCCCCTCGGGGGTGAGATCGGTCAGGGGCAGACGCAAGGTCGCCGTCGCCATCAATCCCAGCCGGGCACAGGCCCATTTCACCGGGATGGGACTCGGTTCACAGAACAGAGTCTGATGCAACGGCATCAATCGATTGTTGATGTCATGAGCCTGCCCGGCATCACCGGCCAGGGCAGCACGACACATGTCGGCCATCTGGGGCGCCGCAATATTGGTGGTGACCGAAATGACACCATCGCCCCCTTGCAGCATAAAATCACATCCGCTGGCGTCATCGCCACTATAAAGCGCGAAATCCGGCCCGCACAGTTCGCGCAGCAGCGGGGTACGGCCAAGATCGCCAGTCGCTTCTTTCAAACCTATGATGCCGGGCACCTTGGCCAGACGGGCCACCGTCTCGGGTTTGAGGTCACAGCAGGTGCGACCGGGCACATTATAGAGAATTTGAGGCAGACCACTAGCCTCGGCGATCGCACAATAGTGACGATAGAGGCCTTCCTGAGTGGGTTTGTTGTAATAGGGGGTCACCGAGAGACCCGCCACCACGCCCATGGTGGCGAAACGCCGGGAGAGGGCGATGGCGTGAGCAGTATTGTTGGAGCCGCAGCCCGCGATGACGGGAATGCGTCCGGCGGCGTATTCCACCGTCTTCTCAACCACGGCGATATGTTCCTGCTCGCTCAGGGTGACCGACTCTCCCGTGGTTCCCACGGCGACGATGGCGCTGGTCCCGGCATCCACATGATATTCCACCAGCGCTGCCAGACTGACCCAATCGATGTCGCCCGAGGGCAGCATGGGGGTAACGAGCGCAACAATACTACCGCGTAACATGGATAATTCTCCCGATTTTCAGGGGCGTAATGGTAAAGCTGCCCCTTTTGAAAAACAAGGGAGGCACGGGACAAGCCGTGTTACCATCCGGCACAAAACGTATGAATGCACGCGCGCGCAAGAGGCCTCACGGCAGGGTGCCGGCACCCGCGGTCAACGCATTCTCAATAATGGACGAGAGACGATTTATGACTCACTACCTGGTCGTAACGGCCATCGGCACGGACAGGCCTGGCATCGTCAATGAGGTGACCCGTCACGTCAGTGGCTGCGGTTGCAACATTGTCGACAGCCGTCTTGGCATCTTCGGCAACGAATTCACCTTCATCATGCTGCTGTCCGGTGACTGGAACAGCCTGATGCAACTGGAAATCAGCCTCCCACTGCGCAGCCAGGAGTGGGATCTCATCACCATGATGAAACGCACCGAGCGCCACCACTCCCTGCAATATGACATCAGCGCCAGCGCAGAGGTGCTGATCCGGGATCAGCCGGGCATCGTAAGTCAGTGCACCCAGTTCTTCAGCGATCACGGCTGGGACATCCAGGCCATGCAGACCATCACCCTGGAACAGCAACCCTTCAACCTGCTCAAGGCGAACTTTCAGTTGAATCTCTCCAAGCAGGGAGAAGAGCCCGGCTCGAAGACAGCCTTCGCCGATTTCTGTCGTGGACTGGGCGCCGAGTCGTTCGAATTCATCGTCAATCACAAGTACGCCTGACGGCGTTTATCCGAGGAGACCCCATGTCACCACTAGAAGCTGGTACCCAGGCCCCCGATTTCTCCCTCTCCGATCAGGACGGCAATCAGGTTCGCCTCGCCGACCTGCGCGGCAAGAAGGTGCTGATCTATTTCTACCCCAAGGCGATGACCCCGGGTTGCACCACCCAGGCCTGCGGTCTGCGCGACGTCAATAGCGAGCTGGCTGCCCTCAATGTGGTGGTGCTCGGCATCAGCCCGGACAGCGCCAAGCGCCTGAAAAAGTTCGAGGAGCGCGACAACCTCAACTTCCGCCTGCTGGCCGATGAGGATCACGCGGTGGCCGATGCCTTTGGCGTCTGGGGCCCGAAGAAGTTCATGGGCAAGGAGTATGACGGCATCCATCGCCTGAGTTTCCTCATCGACGAAGAGGGCAAGGTTGCCCATCGCTTCGACAAGTTCAAGACCAGCGATCACCATCAGGTGGTGCTCGACCTCGTCAAGGGCTAAGCCACCAGCGGCATTGTTGCAGGGCTCGCCATGGCGGGCCCTGCTCGTTTCACCACGGCATCAGTCCCACTCTCTGGCGGCCCACCAGGGCACCTCTTCCCCCCTTTTCTCGCCAACCTCCCCTCTCAGATCAAAAAATTCATCCTGGATATGGGTTAACGTGACCCCAGATTCATTTTCCAGCGAGACAGCCCATGAACATGAGCCACACCGAACGCCTGATCCTGAGCAACCAGTACGAGATCCTGGCCAAACTCAATCCGGAAAAGGCGGCGTTTTACCAGCGTGCCAGCACCATCGTCGAGCGCGGCTACTGCCTGCAGATCCTCGAGCTGGAGAAGAGCTTCGGCCATCTGGATCTCGCCACCTGCCAGGAGGTGCTGGACACCCTGGAGCTGCACCATGCACTGGCCATCTCCTGGGGCAACCTGGATGCCAGCGCCCGGGCCGATGTCAACGAGAGCCGCCTTGCCTTCAACGGCTACAGCCGCAGCCAGGAGCGGGAACTGGCGGATTACGTCTGCTTCCTGCTGGAAGTGGACAAGCGCTTCCCCGAACTGCCCTGCCCCTGCGACGAGCTCTCCAGCGACATCGCCATGCGGGACAAGTACCAGCGCATGCTGGCGGTCTGGCGTCAGTGCCCCCGTCAGTACAAGCTCTCCATCCAGGAGATCAGCAAGGTGCTGGCCGCCTGAGAATGTGAAAAAGGCGCCTGAGGGCGCCTTTGTCGTCAGTCTGACTCCGGAAAGTCATTCGTAGAGGAAGGATTTGTCCAGCTGCTTGAAGGCGGCGTTGAGGGTATCGGCCAGCTCTTCGTAGCGGGGACGGGCCACCAGCTGACGTTGACCGCCCTGCTCGTTCATCTTGCCGTTTATCTCCCGATACCAGGTGGCGAGGGAGGGGGGCAGGCGGGTATCGGCGCGCTGGCCGAGCCAGTAGTACCCTTGCAGCGGCAGGCTGAGCAGGAAGAGCACGGACGCCATCACGGAGGGCCAGTAATGAAGCTCGCCAAACTGGAACTGCACCATGACGCTGAGCACCGCCAGTGCCGGGATCACCTTGAGGGCGAACTCGGTGGCCCTGATCACCCGATTCTCCGGGAACATGGAATTAAGCTCGGGACGGCGCGGCCAAAGAGTCATATAATGACGGCCTTGCTGTAATTTAGTTCCAAAAATGTTCATGCTCATGCTACCTCCGAGCTCTTTTCGAACGCATTAACGGCAAAACCTCGACAATATTTGAGAGGCAATAACAAAGGTTGAGGATGACTTTGTTATTTTTCAACAATCAGGTTATCCTTTGTACGCCCATTTTTACGCTGGGGCACGGCCACTGACCAGTCAGGGACGTCTGAATTTCGGGTCTTGTATCACTATACAAGGGGCAAGCAACAGATTGCCAACCCTCATAAGGATAAGTTGATAGTTTTTGGACGCACCGCGTCCGGCGCATCCTCCAACCCAACCCAATCTGCGATAGGATTTATTCATGAGTAAGCTGGTTCTTGTTCTTAACTGTGGCAGCTCGTCCCTGAAGTTTGCTGTCATTGACGCAACCACCGGTGATGACCTGCTGTCCGGCCTGGCCGAATGCTTCAACCTCGACGACGCCCGCATCAAGTGGAAGCTGAACGGCGAGAAAGGCAACGCTGATCTGGGTGCCGGTGCCGCTCACCAGGAAGCGCTGGACTTCATCGTTCACAAGATCCTGCCGCTCAACCCGGAACTGTCCAAGAACCTGATCGCCATCGGCCACCGCGTGGTACACGGCGGCGAGCGTTTCACCTCCTCCGTTCGCATCTGTGATGACGTCATTGCCGGCATCGAAGCCGCCATTCCTTACGCACCGCTGCACAACCCGGCTCACCTGATCGGTATCCGTGCCGCCCTGAAGGTCTTCCCGGAACTGGCCGAGAAGAACGTCGCCGTGTTCGACACCGCCTTCCACCAGACCATGCCGGAAGAAGCCTTCCTGTACGCCCTGCCGTACAAGCTCTACAAAGAGAACGGCATCCGTCGCTACGGCGCCCACGGCACCAGCCACTACTACATCAGCCTGGAAGCGGCCAAGCAGCTGAACAAGCCGGTGGAAGAGCTCAACATCATCAACTGCCACCTGGGCAACGGCGGCTCCGTCTGCGCCATCAAGAACGGCCAGTCCGTCGACACCTCCATGGGCCTGACCCCGCTGGAAGGCCTGGTGATGGGTACCCGTTCCGGTGACATCGATCCGGCCATCATCTTCTTCCTGCACGACAAGCTGGGCATGAGCGTCGCCGAGATCAACACCATGCTGACCAAGGAATCCGGCCTGCAGGGTCTGACCGAAGTCACCTCCGACTGCCGTTTCGTTGAAGACAACTACGACAGCAAGGAAGAAGCCAAGCGCGCCATGGACGTGTACTGCTACCGTCTGGCCAAGTACATCGGTGCCTACGCCGCCGCCATGGACGGTCGTCTGGATGCCGTGGTCTTCACCGGCGGCATCGGCGAGAACTCCGCCCCGATCCGTGAGATCACCCTGAACAAGCTGGGCCTGCTGGGCTTTGACGTCGACCACGACGCCAACCTGAAGGCTCGCTTCGGCAAGGGCGGCGAGATCACCAAGGCTGGTTCCACCAAGGCCCTGGTTATCCCGACCAACGAAGAGTGGGTCATCGCCCACGACGCGCTGGAACTGGTCGGCGCATAAATTAGCTGTAGAGCAAGGCCGCCCCAGGGCGGCCTTTTCCTGATCCCAAAAAATGAACAAGGGGTAATAAGTGGCACGCACTATTATGCTCATCCCGGTCGGCACTGGTGTCGGCGTAACCTCCGTGAGTCTTGGCGTCGTTCGCGCCATGGAACGTCACGGTGTCAATGTCAGCTTCTTCAAACCGGTCGCCCAGCCGCGTCCGGGTGAAACCGGTACCGAGCGCTCCACCGCCGTGATCCGCGCCGCTGCCAACATCAACCCGCCCGAGCCGTTCGCCCTCTCCTACGCCGAGAACATGATCACCTCCAGCAACACCGACATCCTGCTGGAAGAGATCGTGGCCCGCTTCGAAGAGCACGTGAAGACCAACGGCGCCGAAGTGGTGGTGATCGAGGGCCTGGTTCCGACCGACAAGCAACCCTTTGCCAACAAGCTGAACTACGACGTCGCCAAGGCGCTGGACGCCGACATGGTGTTCGTGACCCATCCGGGCAACGACTCCAGCCAGAAGCTCAAAGAGCGCATCGAGCTGGCCTGCTCCAACTTCGGTGGCGTCAACAACCCGCGCATCGTGGGCTGCGTCATCAACAAGGTGGGTGCCCCGGTTGACGAGCACGGCGTGACCCGTCCCGACCTGACCGAGATGTTCGAAGCGCACCACCACGGCGCCGATACCGGCCACAACCTTGAAGTACTGCAGGTCTTCGGCAAGAGCCCGCTTCGCATCCTCGGCTGCATCCCCTGGAACACCCAGCTGATCGCCCCGCGCGCCAAGGATCTCGCCAAGCACCTGGCCGCCAAGATCATCAACAAGGGTGAGCTGGAAAGCCGCCGCCTGCAGACCGTGACCTTCTGCGCCCGCTCCATCCACAACATGATCGAGCACTTCCGTCCGGGCAGCCTGCTGGTGACCTCCGGCGACCGCTCCGACGTCATCGTCTCCGCCTGCCTGTCCGCCATGAACGGCGTCAAGCTGGGTGCCCTGCTGCTGACCGGCAACTACCACCCGGAACCCCAGGTGATGGCCCTGTGCCAACAGGCCATGGCCACCGGCCTGCCGATCATGATCACCGGCACCAACACCTGGCAGACCGCCGTCAGCCTGCAGAACTTCAACGTCGACATCCCGGAAGATGACCGCGAGCGTATCGAGCTGGTGCAGGACTACGTTGCTGGTCACATCGACAAGCACTGGATCGAGTCTCTCTCCGCCAAGTCCACCCGCTCCCGTCGCCTGAGCCCGCCGGCTTTCCGCTATCAGCTGACCGAGCTGGCCCGTCAGGCCAACAAGCGCGTCGTGCTGCCGGAAGGGGAAGAGCCGCGCACCATCAAGGCGGCCGCCATCTGTGCCGAGCGCGGTATCGCCCGTCCGGTGCTGCTGGGCAACCCGGACGAGATCCGCCGCGTTGCCGAACAGCAGGGCGTAGTACTGACCGACCGCGTCGAGATCATCGATCCCGTTGCCGTGCGCGAGCGCTATGTGGCTCGTCTGGTCGAGCTGCGCAAGAACAAGGGCATGACCGAAGTGGTTGCCCGCGAGCAGCTGGAAGACAACGTGGTACTGGGTACCATGATGCTGGAGCGCAACGAGGTCGACGGTCTGGTATCCGGCGCAGTGCACACCACTGCCAACACCATCCGTCCGCCGATGCAGATCATCAAGACCGCCCCGGGCTCTTCCCTGATCTCCTCCATCTTCTTCATGCTGCTGCCGGATCAGGTGCTGGTCTACGGTGACTGCGCCATCAACCCGGACCCCACTGCCGAGCAGCTGGCCGAGATCGCCATCCAGTCCGCCGACTCCGCTGCCGCCTTCGGCATCGAGCCGCGCGTGGCCATGATCTCCTACTCCACCGGCACCTCCGGCGCCGGCGCGGACGTGGAGAAGGTGCGTGAAGCCACCGAGCTGGCCAAGGCCAAGCGTCCCGACCTCATCATCGACGGCCCGCTGCAGTACGATGCGGCCATCATGGAGAACGTCGCCAAGTCCAAGGCACCGAACTCCCCGGTTGCCGGCAAGGCCACCGTGTTCGTGTTCCCGGACCTGAACACCGGCAACACCACCTACAAGGCGGTACAGCGCTCCGCCGAGCTGGTCTCCATCGGCCCCATGCTGCAAGGCATGCGCAAGCCGGTCAACGACCTCTCCCGTGGCGCCCTGGTGGACGACATCGTCTACACCATCGCCCTGACCGGCATCCAGGCAGCACAGGCCGAGTAATCGACCCGCAGTCCGATGCAATGAAAAACCCGCCGAGAGGCGGGTTTTTTTATGGCTCGTGCCCAGAAATGTTGATCCGCAAGATCAGGTCGGGATCCCGTCCGGATCCACGGACAGATCCGCGTTCCGCCCTTGGCAAGGCACGAGGGATAAGCAAACGCTCACACCCTCGCCAGGGGATTGCACAAATGCGATCCAGCCAGGATCAAATTGAAATATCCCTTTAAGATCATGAGACTAACGCCAGACACACCGCTAATCTACAGAGTTTTCCACAGCTTTTGTGGATAGTTTACCGATCATTTGAAAGAAAATGACAGGTGAAGCCCCTCCCCTCCCCCTTCTCTTTCACCCCCTCGATAACCTCCTGATGCTGTGGCCTGCATCCCTACCGGCCCCCCACTTGCCCGCAACGCTGCCAGACACGAAAAAGGGCTCCGAAGAGCCCTTGAACAACTATTTTCACATCCGGCCACATCAGGGACGCAGGGATTTGTCTGCCCGGGAGATGCCGCAGACACCGGAGCGCACCACTTCGATGATCTCGTTGGTCTGGGCAGCCGTCTTGATGAAGGCGTCCAGCTTTTCGCTGGTCCCGACGAGCTGCACCGTGTAGAGCTCGGGGGTGACGTCGACGATCTGGCCACGGAAGATGTCCGCCAGCCGCTTCAGTTCGTCACGGGCACCACCGGCGGCGCGCGCCTTGACCAGCGCGATCTCCCGCTCGATGTGCTCACCCTCGCTCAGGTCACACACCTTGAGCACGTCCACCAGCTTGTGCAGCTGCTTCTGGATCTGCTCCAGCACCCGCTCATCCCCCATGGTGACGATGGTCATGCGGGACAGGGTGGGATCCTCGGTGGGGGCCACCGTCAGGGTTTCGATGTTGTAGCCGCGCTGGGAGAAGAGGCCCACCACACGGCTCAGGGCGCCGGATTCGTTCTCCAGCAGTACTGAAATGATGTGTCTCATCAGGTTCTCTCCGTCTTGCTCAGCCACATCTCGTCCATGGCGCCAAATTTGATCTGCATCGGATAGACGTGCTCGTCCGGATCGACCGAGATGTCCATGAACACCAGTCTGTCCTTCATGGCAAAGGCCTTCTCCATGGCGCTCTCCATCTCCGCCGGATCGCTCACCGCGATGCCGACGTGGCCATAGGCTTCCGCCAGCTTGACGAAGTCAGGCAGGGATTCCATGTAGGAGTGGCTGTGACGGCCGCCGTAGAACATCTTCTGCCACTGCTTGACCATGCCCAGCGCACGGTTGTTGATGGAGATGATCTTGATGGGCACCCCGTACTGCATGCAGGTGGAGAGCTCCTGGATGTTCATCTGCACCGAGCCGTCGCCGGTGACGCAGCAGACCACGGCTTCCGGATTGGCAAACTGGGCCCCCATGGCGGCGGGAATGCCAAAGCCCATGGTGCCGAGACCGCCGGAGTTGATCCACTGACGCGGCTTGGCAAACGGGTAGTAGAGAGCGGCAAACATCTGGTGCTGACCCACGTCGGAGGCAACGAACGCCTCCCCCTTGGTCACCTTGTAGAGAGTCTCGATGACCTGCTGCGGCTTGATCAGGGTGGGATGGATCTCGTAAGCCAGGCAGTTGCGGGAGCGCCACTGGTTGATCTGCTCCCACCAGTCCGCCAGCGCCTGCTTGTCGTTGTCAAAGCCGCATTCGCGGAGCACTTCCAGCATCTGTTCCAGCACGGTTTCCACCGAGCCGACGATGGGCACATGGGCCTGTACCGTCTTGGAGATGGAGGTGGGGTCGATGTCGATGTGGACTATGGTAGCGTTGGGGCAGAACTTGGCCACGTTGTTGGTCACGCGGTCATCGAAGCGGGCACCCACGGCGAAGATGAGATCCGCGTTGTGCATGCTCTTGTTCGCTTCGAAGGTGCCGTGCATGCCGAGCATGCCGATGAACTGCGGATGGGTACCGGAGAAGGCGCCCAGCCCCATGAGCGTGGTGGTCACCGGCAGGTTCAGCAGCTCCGCCAGCTTGGTCACCAGGTGATCCGCATTGGCGTTGATGGCGCCGCCACCCACGTACATGACCGGGCGGCTCGCCTCGGTCAGCAGCTTGGCAGCCCGCTTGATCTGGCCCTTGTGTCCCGCCTTGGTCGGATTGTAGGAGCGCAATGAAACCGACTCGGGATACTGATAGGGGAACTTCTCTTTCGGATTCTGCACGTCTTTGGGCAGATCCACCACCACGGGCCCCGGGCGGCCACTGGCGGCAATGTAATAGGCCTTCTTGATGGCCTCGGGAATGTCGCTGGCTTTCTTGCACAGGAAGCTGTGCTTCACCACCGGGCGGGAGATGCCGATCATGTCGGTCTCCTGGAACGCATCCTCCCCGATCATGCTGGTCGGCACCTGGCCGGACAGGATCACCAGGGGAATGGAATCCATGTAGGCGGTGGCGATCCCCGTGATGCAGTTGGTGGCGCCGGGACCCGAGGTCACCAGCACAGTGCCCACCTTGCCGGTGGAGCGGGCGTAACCGTCCGCCATGTGCACTGCGGCCTGCTCATGCCGCACCAGGACATGCTCCATCTTGCCGTTTTCGAAGAGAGCGTCATAGATGTCGAGCACTGAGCCACCAGGGTAGCCGAAAACGTGTTCCACTCCCTGATCTTCCAGCGCTCTAACCACCATCTGGGCGCCTGATAACATCTCCATGATAAAGCCCTCCAGGCTTTGCTCCGTTAAGCGAAAGCTATCGACAGTCCGCTGCTTCCCGGCAGCGCCGATCCGAGTCTTGTTGTTGTCTGCAGGCAGATCAGGCGAGTTCGGAGCCGTCGATAGTAGAAAAATAGGGGTTTTCCATCATTCACCCGAAAAGCGGGTGAAAAACCAACTTAACCCGCCCGTGAACGCTTGTCCACGGCTTTGTCTGGCCATAACAGTCATAAATTTCAAACAGCTATTAACATTCAGTGACTTGGCCACCAGACGGGCAACAAAGAGGGGCCCTGGGGGGAACAACCAGCGGATCATGCTGCCCGCGTCGGTCAGGAACAAAATAAACGGCCCACCCCGAGGGGGTGGGCCGTCAAAAACTGGCTGGTTTCACTGCTCGTCTTCGGGTTCTGCCAGCCAGATCTGCTGATCCGGATCCGTCTCTTCGCAGACCGAGATGCTGACACCCATGTCGAGCAGCTCATGCAGGGTGAGATTGTCTGCCAGGGTCATGGTGTCGCCGTTTTCATTGGTAAAGCGCATGGTGTCCGTCCTCTCCGTGGTGGGATCGACTCAGTTTAGTCAAAGGCGCTGAGTTGGGATAACCAGGGACGCTCCTGGCCGGTGCGGCTGGCAAGCTCCCCCAGGCTGTCACACACCTCCTCCGGAAAGAGAGTCCTGCCCCAGAGGCGGCGGGAGAGCGCCCCCACCTCCTCCCCTGCCCCGGCCAGCAACCAGTCGGCCAGCTCTCCTGCCACATCGGGATAGCGTACCCTGCCAGGAGAAGGGGCCTCCAGCCAGCTTCGCACCGCATTGGCATCCAGGCTGTCCATCAACTGGGCCAGCCCCATCAGCTCCAGGGTCCTGCCGTTGGTCAACTGCTCGAACTGGCCACCCAGGGGTTTGACCAGCAGCTTCTTGCCAAGGGAGAGCGCCTCGGAGGCAAGCTCGAATCCCGCATTGCTGATGACCCCGCGACAACCGGCCAGCGCCAGCTTGAACCCCTCTCTGGCCTGAGGTTCAAAGCGGATGTTGCGCCACTCGCTGCGCTTGCGCACCTCGGGATGGAAGCAGATGAACGACTGCGTGCTGAAACGCGACAACAGGGCCGCGATCGTCTCTGTCTGCTCGAATGGCAGATAGACCAGGATCTGCTGGTTGTCCGGCACCGGCTCGAGGGGATCGACGATGGGAGGCAGCAGGGGCTGGCCGAAATGGAACCAGTGCAGTCCCAGGGACTGGCGTACCGGCGCAAAATGGCGCATCAGCTGGCGGTTGAAGCCGCTCTCTCCCCAACGTGGGATCGGCCAGTCGAAGCTCGCCTGATGGCTGATGGTGAGGCTGGGTTTGCCCCAGCGGCGAGCAGCATGGGCACTGAGCGGCTCGAAGTCGCTGATGACCAGATCGTACTCGCGACAATCGAGGGCACGCAGATCTTGCCAGAAACGCAGGGGAGAGAGTCCCTTGAGGGTGCGCCAGCCCGAGATGCGCCCCTGATGGCTGGCGAAAGTGATACCGGGGAAGGTGCGATAATCCCCGAACTCCCCCATCTCGAAGTAGCCGTCGGCGGCGCGCCCGCTGAACAGATAGTCCACCGCCACGCCCCTGCTCTTCAATGCGCGTGCCAGGGTCCGGCTGCGACTGATATGACCGTTGCCGGTCCCCTGAACGCCGAACAGTATCCTCATCCCTGGCTCCAACCCAGCGCCCAGAGGGCGCAACCACCGCCAAGCAGCGCCCCGGCCACCAGATCACTCAGATAATGCACCCCGAGCAGCAGCCGAGACGCCCCCACCAGCGCGGCCCAGACAAACAGCAGCGGTGCCCAGAGCGGGAAACTGGCGGCCAGTACGGTCGCCATCAGAAAGGCGGCCGCGGTATGGCCCGAGGGCAGGCTGTAACGATCCGACGGGGTGATGAAGACAGGCAGCCCTGCCGGGCGCTGGCGTTTGAGGGCATTCTTGAGCAGCAGGTAGAGCGGCAACTCGAGGGCAAACGCCCAGAGCGCCACCCTGACCGCCTCCTGCCCGGCGCTCCCCTGCCACCAGAGCAGGCAGGCCGCCACGGCATAGAGGGGGCCGTCACCGGTACGGGAGACAAGCCGGCTTATCCTGGCCTGCGGCTGATTGTAGGGGTGGAGCAGGCAGACACGGCACACCCGCAGGTCCCATTGCTGGATCTTGTTCATCACGGCCCTCCCTTGCATCCTGAGTGCAGACTAGGAGGGCGGCATGACACTTCGTTGACGCCCAGATAACAGATTGATGAAAAAGGGCCCAGGGGCCCTTTTTCATCCGTCATCCCGAAAAAGTCAGTTCAGGGCACCGCGCAGGCCGTTTTCCATCAGGCGGCAGTTGTGGGCCGCGAGGCGGCTCATGAAGTGCTCGTCCACCGTCAGACCAAACACCTGTTCGTAGAGATCCTTCATCACGAAAGGCTGCCACATCATGCTGAGGAAGGAGATCTTCAGCATCTCGGGGTCCAGGTTGTCCGCCAGCTGGCCGTTGGAGCGCATGGATTCGAGCAGGGCATCGAACTGGGGAAGTTGGCGATCCAGCAGGCGGCTCAGCACAAAATCACGCCCCGGGCTCTTTTCAGTGGACAATGCGCTGGAGATGGCGGAAGTCAGCTCGCTGTTGGGCGCCATCACCTGATAGTAGGTGTTGAGCAGATCGGTCAGGCTGCGGTTGCTGCTCTCGTCGTGCCAGGCTTGCTCAAGGGGCTCGGCCACATCCCCCAGCACCGCCTTGTAGAGGCCTTCCTTGCTGCCGAAGTAATAGTGGATCATCGCCAGATTGGAGCCTGCCAGCTCGGCAATCTCGCGGGTCGTCACCTTGCTGTAGGGGGTGTTGAGAAAACGTTCGCGTGCGGCGGCAAGCAGCTTGTCACGAATGTCGGAACGTCCGACTGGACGGCCAGGTCTGCGTTTTTCCATGGAATACCTCAGATAATTCAGCAAGGGCTGATAAGTCGATCTGATTGTGCGGGTGATCGAGTACAGCAGGAATGACCAGATAATCAGGCATGAACCGAATATGGGACAAGAGAATTTGCACTCCTTTACAATCCGATTAAATAAACCAGTGGATTGAACCTGTCCATTCCGGTTGACACAGCATAAAAATCTCGTTATTGGTAGTAGCGTTATCGACTGGAAGGATTGAGACATCATGCGTATTGCCGCTCCGCTACTACTGCTCTCCCTAATCGCGACTCCTCGCGCGGGATCCTTGTAGCCGGGCTAAGGCATAGCCGGAATTTACAGAAACCCGTGCACCCCGCACGGGTTTTTTTATGCCATGCAGGATGCACGCAGCGAACTTAGGAAGAGGGAAGTCACATGTCAGATCGGGTCATCATATTCGACACCACCTTGCGTGATGGTGAGCAGGCGCTGTCGGCCAGCTTGACGGTCAAGGAGAAGCTGCAGATCGCCCAGGCGCTGGAGCGGCTCGGTGTCGATATCATGGAAGTGGGTTTCCCCGTCTCCTCCCCCGGCGATTTTCAATCGGTTCAGACCATCGCCCGCCACATCAAGAACAGCCGGGTCTGCGCCCTGGCTCGCGCCCTGCAAAAAGACATCGATGCCGCCGGCGAAGCCTTGAAAGTGGCAGAGGCGTTTCGCATCCATACCTTCATCTCCACCTCCTCCATCCACGTGGAGAGCAAGCTGAAAAAGAGCTTCGAAGACGTGCTGGAGATGGGGGTCGGCGCCATCAAGCACGCCTTGCGCTACACCGATGACGTGGAGTTCTCCTGCGAAGATGCGGGCCGCACCCCGATAGACAACCTGTGCCGCATGGTGGAAGCCGCCATCAAGGCCGGCGCCCGCACCATCAACATTCCTGACACCGTGGGCTACACGGTGCCGACCGAATTCTCCGGCATCATCCACACCCTGTTCAACCGGGTACCCAACATCGACAAGGCCATCATCTCGGTGCACTGCCACGACGATCTGGGCCTCTCGGTGGCCAACTCCATCAGTGCCGTGCAGATGGGGGCCCGCCAGATCGAGTGCACCATCAACGGCATCGGCGAGCGTGCTGGCAACTGCTCTCTGGAAGAGGTCGCGATGATCCTGAAGACCCGCGCCGACCTGCTCGGGGTACACACCAACATTCGCCACAGCGAGATCCATCGCACCAGCACCCTCGTCAGTCAAATCTGCAACATGCCGGTGCAGCCCAACAAGGCCATCGTCGGCGCCAACGCCTTCTCCCACAGCTCAGGCATCCACCAGGACGGGGTGCTCAAGGCGAAGAACACCTATGAAATCATCACCCCCGAGAGCATCGGTCTCACCCAGAACAACCTCAACATGACCTCCCGCTCCGGCCGCCACGTCATCAAGCACCGGATGGAGTCCATGGGCTACGCCGAGAGCAGCTACGACCTCGACGATCTCTACGCCAAGTTCCTCACCCTGGCCGACAAGAAGGGCCAGGTGTTCGACTACGATCTGGAGGCCCTCGCCTTCTTCAGCCAGATCCACGAGGAGCCCGAGCACTTCAAGCTGGAGTACCTCGGCGTGCAGAGCGGCAGCTCGGTGCTCGCCACCGCCTCGGTCAAGCTCAAGGTAGGCCAGGATCTGGTGTGCGAGGCCGCCACCGGCAACGGCCCGGTGGATGCGGTCTACCAGTGCATCAACCGCATCACCGGCTACGAGATCCGCATCGATAAATACGAACTCAAGGGCAAGGGCGAGGGCAAGAACGCCCTCGGCCAGGTGGACATCGTCGCCGAATACAAGGGGCGCAAGTTCCACGGCATGGGGCTGGCCACCGACATCATCGAATCCTCGGCCCAGGCCCTGGTCCACGTGATCAACAGCATCTGGCGCGCGGACCAGGTGGCCGAGCAGATGGAGCGCAACCACACCATCAAATCGGAAACCGTCTGAGCCCGCCGCCGGACAAGATGACAGCATGACATGGGGAGGACCGGGGCCAGAGCAGTGGCCCGGACCGGCCTCCCGGATGAAACGGAATCACACTATCAAGACGGAGAGAGTATGAGCAGTTATCGGATCGCAGTATTGCCGGGTGACGGCATTGGCCCGGAAGTGATGGCAGAGGCCATCAAGGTACTGGAAAAGGTGCAGACCAAATTCGGCTTCTCCCTCGACTATGACCGTCACGACGTCGGCGGCATCGCCATCGACAACCACGGCACACCGCTGCCCCAGAGCACGATCAAAGGCTGCGAAGCGGCCGATGCGGTGCTGTTCGGATCGGTGGGCGGCCCCAAGTGGGAGCACCTGCCGCCCAACGATCAGCCGGAGCGCGGCGCCCTGCTGCCCCTGCGTGCCCACTTCAAACTGTTCTGCAACCTGCGCCCGGCCCGCATCTACACCGGTCTGGAGCAGTTCTCCCCGCTGCGTGCCGACATCTCCGATCGCGGTTTTGACATCGCCTGCGTGCGCGAGCTGACCGGCGGCATCTATTTCGGCCAGCCCAAGGGGCGTGAAGGGGAAGGCGCCACCGAGAAGGCCTTCGACACCGAGGTGTACCACCGCTTCGAGATCGAGCGCATCGCCAAGATAGCGTTTGAATCGGCCCGGGTGCGCAAGGCCAGGGTCACCTCCATCGACAAGGCCAACGTGCTCGCCTCCTCCATCCTGTGGCGCGAGGTGGTGACCGAGGTCGCCAAGTCCTACCCGGACGTGGCCCTGAACCACATGTACATCGACAACGCCACCATGCAGCTCATCAAGGATCCGTCCCAGTTCGACGTGCTGCTCTGCTCCAACCTGTTCGGTGACATCCTCTCCGACGAGTGCGCCATGATCACCGGCTCCATGGGCCTGCTCCCCTCCGCCAGCCTCAACGAATCCGGCTTCGGTCTGTTCGAGCCGGCCGGTGGCTCGGCCCCGGATATCGCCGGCAAGGGGATTGCGAATCCCATCGCCCAGATCCTCTCCGCCGCCCTGATGCTGCGTTACAGTCTCGGCCAGGAAGCCGCCGCCCAGGCCATCGAGCAGGCCGTGGCCCAGACCCTGGCAGAAGGCTATTTCACCGCCGACCTGCATCAGGCCAGCGCCACGCACCCGGTGCAGAGCACGGCCGACATGGGCAGCCAGATCGCCGCGCGCATCTGACCCCACGGCATCGATAACAAGGAAACCGAGCAATGTCCAAGACCCTCTATCAGAAAGTGTTCGACGCCCACGTGGTGCGGGAAGTGGAAGGGGAAACCCCTCTCATCTACATCGACCGTCATCTGGTGCATGAAGTGACCAGCCCCCAGGCATTCGACGGCCTGCGCGCCATGAACCGCCAGCTGCGTCGCCCGGATCTGACCTGGGCCACCATGGATCACAACGTCTCCACCACCACCAAGGACATCGCCGCCTCCGGTGAGATGGCACGCATCCAGATGGAGACGCTCGCCGCCAACTGCAAGGCGTTCGGGGTTCGTCTCTATGACTTGAACCACAAGTACCAGGGCATCGTCCACGTGATGGGCCCCGAGCTCGGCATCACATTGCCCGGCACCACCATCGTCTGCGGTGACTCCCACACCGCCACCCACGGCGCCTTCGGGTCGCTCGCATTCGGTATCGGCACCTCCGAAGTGGAACACGTGATGGCCACCCAGACCCTGAAACAGGGCCGTGCCAGGACCATGCGTATCTCTGTCAACGGCAAGCTGGCCGCAGGCATCAGCGCCAAGGACGTGGTGCTCGCCATCATCGGCAAGGTAGGTCATGCAGGCGGGACCGGCTACGTGGTGGAGTTCGCCGGTGAAGCCATCGAGGGGCTCACCATGGAAGGGCGCATGACGGTGTGCAACATGGCCATCGAGCTCGGCGCCAAAGCGGGCATGATTGCCCCCGACCAGACCACCATCGACTACATCCGTGGCAAGGAGTTCGCTCCCAAGGGGGAGGAGCTGGAACAGGCCATCGCCTACTGGCTGACCCTCAAGAGCGACGAAGGTGCCCACTTCGACGCCGAAGTGGTGCTCGACGCCGCCGACATCGCCCCGCAAGTGACCTGGGGCACCAACCCGGGCCAGGTGATTGCCGTCAATGAGCCCATCCCTGCACCGGAATCCTTCGCCGATCCGGTGGAGCAGCAGTCCGCCCGCAAGGCCCTCGCCTACATGGACCTGCAACCGGGCCAGAAGCTCTCCGACGTGGCCATCGACAAGGTGTTCATCGGTTCGTGCACCAACAGCCGCATCGAGGATCTGCGCGCGGCTGCCGCCATCGCCCGCGGTCGCAAGGTGGCCGCCGGGGTACAGGCCCTGGTGGTGCCGGGCTCCGAGCAGGTGAAGGCCCAGGCCGAGGCCGAGGGGCTGGACAAGATCTTCATCGAGGCAGGCTTTGAGTGGCGTTTGCCCGGCTGCTCCATGTGTCTGGCCATGAACAACGACCGGCTGCAACCGGGGGAGCGCTGCGCCTCCACCAGCAACCGCAACTTCGAGGGGCGTCAGGGTCGTGCCGGTCGCACCCACCTGGTGAGCCCGGCCATGGCCGCCGCCGCCGCCGTCACCGGCCGCTTCGCCGACATTCGCGCGCTGTAAGAGGGGTTGAGGATGAAAGCATTCAAACAACACGGACGGCTCTTCGCCGTCACCGACATCATCTTCGCCGACATTCGCGCACTGTAAGAGGGAACGTACATGACAGGTTTCAAACAGCATAAAGGGATCGTCGTTCCCCTCGACAGCGCCAACGTCGACACCGACGCCATCATTCCCAAGCAGTTCCTGCAGAAAGTGAACCGCATCGGCTTTGGCAAGCACCTGTTCCACGACTGGCGCTTCCTGGACGATGCAGGGGAGCAGCCCAACCCGGAGTTCGTGCTGAACAAGCCGCAATTCGCCGGTGCCAGCATCCTGTTGGCCCGCGAGAACTTCGGCTGCGGTTCGAGTCGCGAGCACGCCCCCTGGGCGCTGGCGGACTACGGCTTCAAGACCATGATCGCCCCGAGCTTTGCCGACATCTTCTACGGCAACGCCATCAACAACGGCATGGTGCCGGTTCGTCTGAAGGAGGAGGAGGTCGACGCCCTGTTCCAACTGGTCACCGCCCAGCCGGGTATCGAGATCGAAGTGGATCTGGAGGCCAACCAGGTGCGTGCAGGCAGCCTCACGTTCGGCTTCGAAATCGACGAGTTCCGTCGCTACTGTCTGCTCAACGGGCTGGATGCCATCGGTCTGACCCTGCAGCACGAGGCCGCCATCAGCGCCTTCGAGGCGAAGCAGCCAAGCTGGATTTGACGAACCTGCGACAAGAAAGCGAGTAGAATCAACAGGGAGCCGAGGCTCCCTGTTTTATTGTCGGGTCGCTGTACAAAGCCCGCCACCTCTGCATGTCCGACAGGAGACACCTATGTCCGCAAGGGGCGCCCTTTCATTGCTCTGCCTGCTGCTCAGCCTCCCGGCCCTGGGCGGACAGACCTCTTTCACCAACAGTGGCGGTCAGCTCAATGTCGGCTGGCAGGACAGAGAGGGCAAGGCGCAGCAGCTCAGCTACCGGCTGGAGGCGGGCAAGCTGCCCCCTCTCATCGCTTACCGTCCGGCCAGGATGCAGGAAGACGTACTGCAAAGCCTGCTGCAACAGGCCCCCCTGGCGTTCCCCGAGGTGCAGTTCTCCCTCGTTCGCCCCGCCATGAGCCTCAGCATCAAGAGCCGCAACGCCGACAAGGCGCGGGAAGCCTCCCAATGGGTCAAGCCCGAGCAGGCCAAACTGGAGACCGCCTGGCTCACGCAGCACTACTTCCAGCCCTTCACTGCCCCCGACGGCGCTCCCGCCATCAAGCAGGATCATGTGCGCATCGCCCTGGAGAGCCGGGACGAACTGGCCCCGTTGATGGAGCAGCTCAAGCAGGAAGGGGCCACCGAGACCGAGGCGCGCCAGAAGACGGTGGCCCACATGCTCGACTTCATCCAGGCCATCCCCTATCAACTGCTCGACAGCCAGTCGGGCCGCTCTGGCAAGGGGTTTCTGAGCCCGCGCCAGGTGCTGGAGCAGAACCGGGGGGATTGCGACAGCAAGGTGACCCTGATGGCCGCCCTGCTGGCCCAGGGGTATCCCGATCTCAAGCAGGCCATGGTGTTCGTGCCGGGACACGCCCTGCTGGGGGTGGCCCTGCCAGCCAAACCGGGGGAGGCCACCTTGAGCCGGGCGGGGGAGACCTACCTCCTGATGGAGCCGACCGGCCCGGCACAGCTGCCCATGGGCCAGCTCGCGCCCACCAGCAAGACGCTGGTCGACAGCGGCCAGTTGAGCGTGCAGCCGGTGCAGGATGAGGGGAAATGAGACAGGCCAGCCCATGGCTGGCCTGTCTCGAGGAGGACGGGCGCCCGGCTCTCAGGTGAGGGAGAGAAACTCCAGCGCCAGCAGGAGACCGTCTTCTTCCTCCAGCACCCGCACGATGCGGGCCTGGGCCTCGAAGGGAGGCAGAAGATTGCTGCTGGTCGCCAGGCTCACCCGGATGGGCTGGGCCAGATCGAACGCGTGCTTGTTCACCTCGACCCCCATGCCGTTGGCGCTGAGATCCCGGCAGACCCCCTCCAGCACCTGCTGATGCTGGAACAGGGTGACGGGGGCATTGATGACCATGCGCTGGAAGGCACGTCTTTCCTTGGTGCTGGTGATCACTGGGGACTTCCTCCTTGATGGTGGCTCGCACGATGCGGCCCACGAAACATAGTGCTGGCCTCCCCCCAGGAACGCCAATACAATGCGATGCGTTGCTCAAACGGGGTGCGGTTTACCGCTGAGATTATACCCGTGAACCTGATCCAGATAATGCTGGCGGAGGAATTTGAGGCATGGCGCGCGTTTTTTGTGCCCTCATCCGCCGGCGCTCACCACACGCGAGGTGCCATTGATGAGCACCCCGACACCCACAGGAGTGCCATTGATGAAGACCCTGCTGCTGATCGCCACCAGCCTGCTCTCTGCCCAGGCGTTTGCCGCCGACACCCTCACCGTCTACACCTACGGCTCCTTCGCCGCCGAATGGGGGCCGGGCCCCAAGATCAAGCAGGCCTTCGAGAAGGAGTGCGGCTGCACCCTCAATCTGGTGCCCCTCGAGGATGGCGTCGCCATCCTCAACCGGCTGCGGCTGGAAGGCCAGCACAGCAAGGCCGACATGGTGCTGGGGCTGGACGATGCCCTCATCAGCGAGGCCAAACAGAGCGGCCTGTTCGCCCCCCATTCCACCAGGCTCGATGGCCTCAAGGTGCCGGGTGGCTGGCAGGACGACACCTTTGTCCCCTATGACTACGGCTACTTCGCCTTCGTCTATGACAGCAACAAGCTCAAGCAGCCCCCCAAGAGCCTGAAGGAGCTGGTGGCGCGCCCCGATATCAAGGTGATCTATCAGGATCCCCGCACCTCCACCCCGGGTCAGGGCCTGATGCTCTGGATGAAGTCGGTCTACGGGGATGAGGCACCGACCGCCTGGGCGCAACTGGCCAAAAAGACGGTCACCGTCACCAAGGGGTGGTCAGAGGCCTACGGCATGTTCCTCGACGGCGAGGCGGACATGGTGCTCTCCTACACCACCTCCCCCGCCTATCACCTGATTGCCGAGAGCAAACCCCAGTACCGGGCAGCCGCGTTCGAGGAGGGTCACTACCGCCAGGTGGAAGTAGCAGCCAAGCTCAAGGGCGCCACACAGGGCAAACTGGCTGACCAGTTCCTGCAATTCATGGTGAGCCCCGCCTTCCAGAACGAGATCCCCGGCGGCAACTGGATGTATCCGGTGACAAACGTGGCGCTGCCCAAGGGGTTCGAACAGATGATCACCGTAGCTAAGCCACTCACCTTCAGCGCTGACGAGGTAGCCGCCAACCGCAAGGGGTGGATCCGCGAATGGCTGCAAGCCGTCACCCAGTGAGTTCAGGTCGTCGCACCCTCTGGTGGCTGCCCGGCAGTGCAGCCACCCTGGTCATCCTGCTGCTCTCCATTGGGCCGCTGGTCGCCCTGTTGTGGCAGGCGGGGGCCCTCTCCCCCCGCGCCCTGCTAGGCGATCCCTACCTGCGCCACGTGCTGGGTTTCAGCCTCTGGCAGGCACTGCTCTCCACCCTGCTGAGCCTGGGGCTTGCCATCCCGGTGGCCAGAGCCCTGGCGCGACGCCGTTTCACCGGACGCCGCCTGCTGCTCAAGCTCTTCGGCCTCTCCCTGGTGTTGCCGGTCATCATCGCCATCTTCGGCATGGTGGCGGTGCACGGTCGTCAGGGCTGGCTGCCGCAACTGCTGCACGGCCTAGGCCTGGATCCCGGAAACTATCTCTATGGCCTGTTCGGCATCCTGTTGGCCCATGTCTTCTTCAACATGCCGCTGGCCGCCCGCCTCATCCTGCAGAGCATAGAGAGCATCCCCGAGTCCTCCTGGCGCCTCGCCAGCCAGCTCGGCATGCGCTCCTCCCACATCTTCCGGCTGCTGGAGTGGCCGCTCATCCGCGGCATCTTGCCGGGGCTCGCCAGCCTCATCTTCATGCTCTGCTTCACCAGCTTCACCACAGTGCTGGCGCTCGGGGGCGGCCCCAAGTCCACCACACTGGAGGTGGCTGTCTACCAGGCGCTGCGCTTCGACTTCGATCTCGCCACCGCTGGCGGGCTCGCCCTGGTGCAACTGCTGCTGACCCTGGCCCTGCTCCTGCTGCAACACAAGCTGCAGACCACCCCGGCCAGTCGCCTCACCAGCCGTCGCCCCTGCCTGCGTCCCGACAGACACCAGAAGGGCAGCGCGCTGGTGGATGGCCTGGCCCTGACCATGGGGCTCGCCATCTTCCTGCCGCCCCTGCTGGCCATCGTGGTCGCCGGGTTCAACCCCGGTCTGCTGGCGGCGCTCGGCTCACCCCGGCTGTGGCAGGCAGGGGGGCAGTCCCTGGGCATAGCCCTGGCGGCAGGCTCCCTGGCCACTTTGCTCGGCGCCGGGCTGCTGCTCACCAGCCGGCATCTGAGGGTGCGGGATCGCAAACGGCGGGCCGCCGCCCTGTGGGAGGCCAGCGGCTCCATGATCCTGATGATCCCGGCGGTGGTGCTCTCCACCGGCCTCTTCATCCTGTTCATGCCTTTCACCGACGTCTTTGCCCTGGGCCCCTGGCTGGTGGTGCTGGTCAACGCCCTGATGGCGCTGCCCTATGTGCTGCGCACCCTCTCGGCCCCCATGCAACTGGTGGTGCGCCAGTACGATAGGCTGGCGGACAGCCTGGGGGTGCGCGGCCTGCATCGCCTGCGCCTGGTGGAGTGGCCCCTGCTGCGCCGTCCGCTGGCCCTGGCCATGGCGCTCTCGATGATATTGTCCCTAGGGGATCTCGGGGCCATCGCCATGTTCGGCAGCCAGACCCTCACTACCCTGCCCTGGCTGCTCTATCAGCAGCTCGGCAGCTACCGGCTGACCGAGGCGGCCGCCACCGCCCTGCTGCTGCTCACCCTCTGCTTCTCCCTGTTCTGGCTGGTGGAGCGGGGACTGGGAGGCAGGCATGTGGATCACTGATCCCCGGCGGCATTGCCGCCTCCCCGCCCCCAGGATCCGGCTGGGCACGTCCCTGGGGCGCCCCTTGGGGCAGTCACTCACGCTGCCTTTCATCAATTTTTCTTACTTGTTGTTCTATAAAACGACATTCAGGAGCCAAACATGCTGGTAATTGAGGAACTGGTCACCAGTTATCCCGACTGGCAGGTGACCTTCAGTGCGACCCTGCCCAAAGGGGAGATCACCGCCCTCATCGGTCCGAGCGGCGCCGGCAAGTCCACCCTGCTCGGCATGATCGCGGGCTTCGTGCCGGTGGAGTCGGGCACCCTCACCTTCGACGGCCAGGATCTGCTGTCACTGGGCCCCGCCGAGCGCCCGGTCACCACCCTGTTCCAGGATCACAACCTCTTCCTGCACCTGTCGGTGTTCGACAACATCGCCATCGGCCTGCATCCCGGCCTGCGCTTGAATCCGGCCCAGAAAAGGCTGGTGCAGGAGGCCGCTGACAAGGTGGGCCTGGGGGAGATGCTGACGCGCCTGCCGGAGCAGCTCTCCGGCGGCCAGCAGCAGCGGGTGGGGCTGGCCCGCGCCCTGGTGCGGGGCAGGCCGCTGCTGCTGCTGGACGAGCCCTTCTCGGCCCTCGATCCGGCCCTGCGGCGGGAGATGCTGGCGGAGGTCGCCCGCCTCGCCTGCGAGCAGGGCATCACCGTGCTGATGGTCTCTCACAACCCCGAGGATGCCCAGCTCATCGCCGATCAGGTGCTCTTCATCGACGCGGGACGCATCGCCTTGCAGGGCAAGCCGGATATTCTGCACAGCAGCGATCACCCCGGGCTGCTGCGCTACCTGGGCCGCGCTCTGGCGCCACAGTGAAGGGCTGACAAGCTGATGGTCTCTCCCTGTCGTTCCCAGGAGGATGCCCAGCTCATCGCCGATCAGGTGCTCTTCATCGACACGGGACGTATCGCCTTGCAGGGCAAGCCGGATATCCTGCACAGCAGCGATCACCCCGGGCTGCTGCGCTACCTGGGCCGACCGAGAGAGGCATGAGATAGGCGGGATCAAAAAAGGGGAAGCCGTCCGGCTTCCCCTTTCTCATGCAGAGATCCCGTCAAATCAGAGGTTTTCCTCAGCAAACGAAGCCAGCCGGCTGCGCACCACCCCGTTCAGGAAGATGTTGGCACTGCCGTCGAAATCCTTGAACCGCTCGACGATGTAGGTCAGCCCCGAGGTCACCGGGCTCAGGTAGTTGGAGTCTATTTGAGCCAGGTTGCCGGAGCAGACGATCTTGGTCCCCTCACCGCAGCGGGTGATGATGGTCTTGATCTGGGACGCGGTCAGGTTCTGGCACTCGTCCAGCAGCACGAAGGTGTTCTGGATGCTGCGCCCGCGCATGAAGTTGACCGATTTGAACTGGATATTGGCCTTCTCCATGATGTAGCTGAGGGACCCGCTCATGTTCTCGTCCTGCTTGTGCAGCACCTCCAGAGTGTCGGTGACCGCCGCCAGCCAGGGCATCATCTTCTCTTCTTCGGTCCCGGGCAGGAAGCCGATGCTCTCGGCGATTTCCGGGGTATTGCGGGTGACGATCACCTTCTCGTAGATCCCCTTCTCGATCACCAGCTCCAGCGCCGCCGCCATGGCGAGCAGGGTCTTGCCGCAGCCCGCCGGGCCGGTCAGGATCACCAGGTCGATGTGCGGATCCAGCAGGGCATCCAGCGCCATGCCCTGATAGACGTTCTTGGGATGTACCCCCCAGGCCTTGCGGGACATCAGCCGCTCGCGGCCGAGATCTTTCAGGCGGATCTTGTTGCCGTCGTGGCTCAGCACCCGCGCGGCAAAGAAGTTCTCCTCGTCCAGGAGGTACTGGTTGACGTGGACTCCCTCCAGCAGGTTGGCATCGATGACGTGGACCGTATCGCGGCCATGGGTTTCGCTGTCGCACTCACCGACCCGCTCCCAGAAGCTGCCGGGCACCACCTGGAAGCCCTTGGCGAGCAGGCGGATGTCGTCGATGAGCTGGTCGCTGCGGTAATCCTCCACATGGGCAAGACCTGCTCCCTTGGCCTTGAGGCGCATGTTGATGTCTTTGGTGACCAGCACCACCTGACGCTTCATCTCGTGCTTTTGCAGGTAGAGGGCGGCGTTGATGATGCGGTTGTCCGCCTCCTTGTCGGTGAACACCTCGGCATCCTGGGGCAGATGGTGATCGCTGAAGATGGAGATACGGCCGCTCGCCTCGCCGGCCAGTGCCACTCCTTGCACTATCTGCTCCGGAGTCGCATCGCGGAACACATCTTCCAGGGCACGGATGGCGATGCGGGCATCACGGCTGACGTCCTTCTGGCGATCCTTGATGTTGTCGAGCTCTTCGAGCACCGTCATGGGGATGAGCACGTCGTGCTCTTTGAAGGAGTAGATGGCGAGGGGTTCGTGAAGCAGAACGTTGGTATCCAGGATAAACAGCTTTCGGTCCGTGTTGTCCATAAGCATCCTCCTTGGCACTGAAGGTGCCACGTGTGTGAATCTCAGATGTCATTGAAACCACACGGCCGTGACAGTTTTATTACCCCCAACGCTACGCCCGAATTTACCGGTGCGCAACAAATCGCTGCCATCATGGGCGTCGTTCGAACATAAAATCAGCAACGAAAAGGCCGGCATGTCGCCGGCCTTTGGTGGCAATCAGCACCTCAACCGCACTTGGAATCCCCGCAGTTGAGACAGGTCATGCAGCCATCCTTTTGCACCAGCGCCTTGGTGTGGCACTTGTAGCAGAGCGCGGCACTGGGTGGGAAACCGCTGCCCGCCGGCTGCTCTTCTGCCTGTTGCTGTGCCTGCAATTGCGCCTGCTTCTCGGCCAGGAACGCCTGCTGGTGCTCGTCCAGCCCGGGTACCTTGAGCATGCCTATCTCGGTGAGATGGGTTTCGATCACGTTGCCAATTTCGGCGATGAGCGAAGGCACGTACTTGCCCTTGTTCCAGTAACCCCCCTTGGGATCGAACACGGAGCGCAACTCCTCCACCAGAAAGGTGACGTCCCCTCCCTTGCGAAACACCGCCGAGATGATGCGGGTCAGCGCCACTATCCACTGATAGTGCTCCAGGCTCTTGGAGTTGATGAAGATCTCGAACGGGCGCCGGGTCTCGTGCACCGTGCCCTCGTTGAGAATGATGTCGTTGATGGTGATGAACAGCGAGTGCTCGGAGACGTGCTCCGGCGTCTTCAGCTTGTAGGTGGTGCCCATCAACCGTTCCGGGCGCAGCACGGTTTCATGCATGTGCACCACGTCATCCTGGGGCGTCGGCGCATCTTGCGGCTCATCCCGGGTTTTTACCTTGTAGGCGACGATTTTTCTGTCGATCTTCTTGACCATGTCTCGTCCTCAGAACTTGCCGTAATAGCCTTCTTTCAAGGCGTCATAAAGGTTGGCGGCGGTGTGCAGCTCGCCATCGTATTCGATCTCCTCGTTCCCCTTCGCCGTGATGACGGTGCCATCTTCCAGGGTGAACTCGTAACTGGTGTTCTCCAGATCCTTCTCCTTCACCAGCACGCCCTGGAAGGCGGCCGGGTTGAAGCGGAAGGTGGTACAGCCTTTGAGGCCGGAGTCCGAGGCATAGAGGTAGATATCCTTGAACTGCTCGAACGGAAAATCGGTCGGCACGTTGGCGGTCTTGGAGATGGAGGAGTCGATCCAGCGCTGGGCCGCCGCCTGGATATCCACATGCCCGGTCGGCGTGATGTCGTCTGCGGTGATGAAGTAATCCGGCAGGCGGCTACCCTCCTCCTCGGCATAGGGCATGGCGGCCGGATTCACCAGCTCGCGATAGGCCAGCAGCTCGAAGGAGTAGACATCCACGCTCTCCTTGCTCTTCTTGCCCGGCTTGATGACATTGCGGCTGTAGTGGTGGGCAAAGCTCGGCTCGATGCCGTTGCTGGCGTTGTTGGCGAGCGACAGGGAGATGGTACCGGTCGGCGCTATGCTGCTGTGATGGGTGAAGCGTCCGCCCACCTCGGCCAGCTCGGCTACCAGAGCGGGATCCACCTCGGCCACCTGCTGCATGTAGCGGCTGTAGCGGGCATGCAACACCTTGCCCTTCACCTTGTCGCCGAGCTTGATGCCATCTGCCGCCATTTCGGGGCGCAGACGCAGCATCTTGCCGGTGACTTCGAACTCCTGCTCCATGATGGGGGCCGGCCCCTTCTCCTTCGCCAGACGCAGAGACTCCTGCCAGCCGGTCATCGCCAGCTCCTGGGAGACCTGTTCGGTGAAGGCGACGGAGGCCGCAGAGCCGTACTTGATGCGCAGCATGGTGAGGGTCGAGCCCAGCCCCAGGAAGCCCATGCCGTGGCGACGCTTGGCGGTGATCTCCTCGCGCTGCTTGGCCAGCGGCAGCTGGTTTATCTCCACCACGTTGTCGAGCATGCGGGTGAAGATGGCCACCACCTTGCGAAACGCAGGCCAGTCGAATGCGGCCTGCTCGGTGAAGGGATCGCGCACGAAGGTGGTCAGGTTGACCGAGCCCAGCAGGCAGGCCCCATAGGGCGGCAGAGGCTGTTCACCGCAGGGGTTGGTGGCACGGATCTCTTCGCAGAACCAGTTGTTGTTCATCTGGTTCACCTTATCGATCAGGATGAAACCGGGCTCCGCATAGTCGTAGGTAGAGGTCATGATGACGTTCCACAGCTTGCGCGCGGGCAGGGTCTTGTAGACCTTGCAGGCCACCTGACCCAGCTCGTTGATCACCACACCCTCCTTGTTGGGCCAGTCCGCCCAGACCACCCTCGCAGGGTCATCCAGCGCGATGCCATCCTGCTCCACCTCCTTGGCGGTGTAGGGGAAGATCAGTTGCCAGGGGGCATCCTCCTTCACCGCACTGACGAACTCTTCCGTGATGAGCAGGGAGAGGTTGAATTGACGCAGGCGACCATCCTCCCGCTTGGCCTGGATGAACTCGACGACATCGGGGTGACGGATATCCATGGTGCCCATCTGGGCGCCACGACGGCCACCGGCAGAGGAGACGGTAAAGCACATCTTGTCGTAGATATCCATGAAGGAGAGCGGCCCGGAGGTATAGGCTCCCGCTCCCGAGACGAAGGCTCCGCGCGGTCGCAGGGTCGAGAAGTCGTAACCGATGCCGCAACCCGCCTTCAGGGTCAGGCCCGCCTCGTGCACCTTGCCGAGGATATCGTCCATCGAATCCTCAATGGTGCCGGAGACGGTGCAGTTGATGGTGGAGGTCGCCGGCTTGTGCTCAAACGCCCCGGCGTTGGAGGTGATACGGCCCGCCGGAATGGCACCATTGCGCAGGGCCCACAGGAAGGGTTCATACCAGGTGTCGGGTTCGCGCTCCTGCGCAGCCAGCGCGCGAGCGACACGCTGGTAGGTCTCGTCGATGGAGCCGTCGATGGGGGCGCCATCCTTGCTCTTGAGACGATACTTGCTGTCCCAGATCTCGAGAGACGTCTCCTGCAGAGGGATCTGGCGGCTGGCGGTGACGCCCTCCAGTACCGGAATGGATTTAGCCATGGTCAATCAACCTCCTGTGAATGGGACAATATCGTGACAAAAATACTACCAGTAGTAAATTTAAGGACTTAAAGCACAATATATTGTGATTTATCTGTCGTAAGGGCGCCGATTCTATCCTAAAAAAATGCCCCGGCCAGTAGATTTCTGGGCCAGGGCATTTAACCGGTTCAATTTCCGAGAGATTTAAAGCGAGAGACTATCTCAGGGTTTCTTGACGTATACGCTCGGTGTCTCACCCGCCATATTCAGATAGAACTCATAGACGCCATCCGCCTCGGGCGAGAACTTCATGTCCTCATACTTGGAGCACGGGTTGACCGGTACAGGTTCCCCGCCGAGCACGGCAACGCCATCGCTCGGGCTCTTGTAACCGAAGTTGGTGCCACAACTCCAGCCGGAGTCGGCAAACTTGAACTTGTAAGGAGCCCACTCTTTCTTGAGCGTCCCCTTGGCCATGTAGAGCTTGTCGGCAACCTTGACGACCTTGCTTTCGTCGGTGGCCATCCAGTCGTTCATCTCACCACGCAGGTAGATGGACTTGCCGCCGAAGTCGCTGTTGTCCGCCGCCGCCTGCTCTGCACCACCATTGGATGCGCAACCGCCTAATACCAGGGTTCCCGCCGCCAGCATCATCGTTACTGTTCTTTTGAACATGTGTCCATTCCTCAAATTATTGTGATTCCTTGGTCCATCGATGTGGACCCGGGAATTAAACCAGAGCAGGCATGACAAGAAAGGTAGAAGCATCACATTCTGT
Source organism: Aeromonas sp. R2-1 (assembly GCF_040908425.1). Taxonomy (NCBI): domain Bacteria; kingdom Pseudomonadati; phylum Pseudomonadota; class Gammaproteobacteria; order Aeromonadales; family Aeromonadaceae; genus Aeromonas; species Aeromonas sp. R2-1. Next base: position 245 of record NZ_JBFODR010000015.1, on the reverse strand, counting down.
GCTTTTTATATCCAGAACGCGGGTCTTCGAATAGATATTGAGCAGAGACAGGCCACAAACACGTCGATATTGGCTGGGATGATGAATGCGAGTATCAGAAAACACGGCGGGAGACCGCACCATAGTGCCCGTTTGCCCTCCAGTGAGGGCTGAACTTCAGGCAATAAAAAACCCCGCTCGAGTGAGCGGGGTTTCTTGTATTGGGTGCCTGGCAGTGTCCTACTCTCGCATGGCGAATGCCACAC
>NZ_JBFODR010000014.1:0-9139 GCF_040908425.1 Aeromonas sp. R2-1 | reverse complement strand
TGAATCGCCCCTACTTTCCTAGACACCTCAAGAGCCTCAAACTGAGGTCAATCAGGAGGTGTTATGAGCAAGCAGCAACGTTACACGGAAGAATTCAAACTGGCCGCCGTCAAGCAGGTGACTGAGCGCCATTACCCAGTGGCAGAGGTCGCTGAGCGACTTGGTGTTTCCAGCCACAGTCTTTACGCCTGGATCAGGCGCTACAGCCAGCCCGCCGTGCAGCAACAGCATGACTCCAGCCAGCAAGCCGAAATTCGGCGCCTCAAGGCTGAACTGCGCCGCGTCACCGATGAGCGAGATATCTTAAAAAAGGCCGCCGCGTACTTTGCCAAGCTGTCAGGGTAAGGTACGCCTTCATCCGGGTGCACGCGTCCACACATCCCATCCGCCGACTGTGTCGGATGATGAATGTCCACCCGAGCGGTTATTACGCCTGGCAGCACCAGCCTTTATCTGCCCGCGCACTTGAAGACCAACGCCTCCTGGGCCAGATCAAGCAATGTTGGCTAGAAAGCGGGGGCGTCTATGGCTATCGCAAGATCCGGGATGACCTGCGAGAGATGGGCGAGACCTGTGGGAAACACCGGGTGGCGCGATTAATGCGTCATGAAGGTTTGCGTTCACAAACCGGTTATCGTCGCCGTCCCGGTCATTATGGTGGCCGGCCAACGGTGGTTGCACCGAATCATCTTGAACGCCAGTTCGATGTGACTGAGCCAAATAAGGTCTGGGTAACGGACATCACTTATATTCGAACCCATGAAGGCTGGCTCTATCTGGCCGCGGTATTGGATTTGTTTTCACGACAAGTCATTGGTTGGTCAATGGGGCCACGGATCGACCGAGAGTTGGCCATCAGCGCGTTACTGATGGCAGTGTGGCGACGGCGACCCGAGCAGGAAGTGCTGGTTCATTCTGACCAAGGGAGCCAGTTTAGCAGCTATGACTGGCAGGATTTTTTGCGGGAGCACCGGCTCAAGGCCAGCATGAGCAGACGTGGCAATTGCCATGATAACGCGGTGGCGGAGAGTTTCTTCCAACTCCTCAAACGCGAGCGGATCCGACGTAAAACCTATGCAGATCGGGAGGAGGCCCGGCAGGATGTGTTCGATTACATTGAAATGTTTTACAACCCCAAGCGTCGGCACAGTTTCAACAATGGGCTATCGCCAGTAGAGTGTGAAAAGCAATATTTCGAACGGCTCAAAAGTGTCTAGAGAAGCCGGGGCGATTCATTGCAGGGGAGGGGGGAGTGGATTTTGCTATCTGTTGTCAGATGAAGCAGCGGATTATGAGGCGGGGATTATTAATCCCGAGCTCGGTGAGCAACCTTGCCAGAGATTGACCAGAGACGCATAACAAAAAGGCCTCGCATTGAAAGCGAAGCCTTGTAGGGTGTGCTGTCCAGCGCTGTGGTATGAAAAGTGTCATGAGGATTTTCAATCCCCTGCTCTACCGACTGAGCTATCTGGGCAACGGCGCGCATTAAACCCTTTCTGGACTGAGGTGTCAACCACAGGCCGCAGATTGATGTACCGTTCGCTCGATATCCGAGCAATCTTCCCGTGATTGGACCGGTTTCCCCGTTTTAACCATGAAAAGAGGGGCGCCTGCGGGGCAGGGCGGGCCGACGGCCAGCAGAACATCATGAAGGATGGCGGGCTGCCTGATGTGCCGAGGGCTGCCCGTTGGCGCCAAGCCGGAAGAGGCGCCAGTTATCTTGGCCCATCGATTGAGCCTGCCGCGCTCTGCGGGTATGCTTTGCCGCACTCATCCCCTGGCCATGGTCCGGGCCGACGCGGCTGGCAGGGGTGACATCCATCCAACATCGCCTGGGGTTTATATGAATACCAATATGCAAGAGTGGCGCGAAGAGACCGCCGCCATCGTCAACGAGCTGCTGGCCGATGGCAGCAACCCGGATCTGGATTACGAGATTGAGCACCACTTTGCCTGCCAGAAGTTCGATCTGCTGGAGAAGGCGGCGGTCGATCTGTTCAAGGCCGGTTTCGAAGTGACCGACGCCGAGGAGATGGAGCTGGACGACGGCGCTACCATCTTCTGTTTCGACGCCATGGTGGAGTGCAAGCTGGACATCGACACCATCGTCGCCGACATCGAGAAGATGCTGCCCATCCTCGAGAAATACGGGGTGGACTACGACGGCTGGGGCACCTACTTCCAGGAGTAAGTGCGCCAGATCACGTACGCTTTGCAAAAACAACAAGGCCACCCTCGGGTGGCCTTGTTGTTGCTGGCTTACTGCTCCGGTAGCTGGTAGCTGCGGGCAAAGTCGGCCGGTGGGAGGGGGCGGCTGAACAGATAGCCTTGCAGCCGATCGCAACCGACCTGCACCAGCCAGGCCTGCTGCTCCGGTGTCTCCACCCCTTCGGCGGTGATCTTGATGCCAAGCTCGTGGCCCAACCCGATGACGGAACGCACGATGGCGGTGGTGGCCTGGTTGGTGGCCAGCCCCTGGGTGAAGCTTTTGTCGAGCTTGAGGGTCGCCACCTGCAGCCTGGGAAGATAGGCGAGGGAGCAGTAGCCGGTGCCGAAGTCGTCGATGGCGAGCTGGAAGCCCGCCTCGATGAGGCTGGCCAGGTTGCTCTCTATCTCGTCGGCATTCTCCATCAGCACCCCTTCGGTGATCTCCAGCTCCAGTTGCCAGGGGGCGAGCCCGTGGCGCGCGATGCAGTCGAAGATCTGCGGGCAGAGCTCGGGATCGCGGAACTGCAGGGGCGAGAGGTTGATGGAGAGCACCAGATCCGGGGCCGCCACCTGCCAGCGGGCAAGCTGGGCACAGCCGAGCTCCAGCATCAGCTGGCCGAGCTGGCCGATGAGCCCCAGCTCCTCCGCCAGCGGGATGAACTCGTCGGGGGAGATCATGCCGAATTCGGGATGGGGCCAGCGGCAGAGCAGCTCAGCCCCGTGCAGCCGGTTGCTGTGGGTACAGATGATGGGCTGGTAGACGGCGGTCAGTTCGGCGGACTTGATGGCGAGTGGCAACTGGGCGGCGATGAGCTGGCGGCGTTTGAGCTTGGCATCGAGTGCGGGGTCGAACAGGGTGCAGTGCTGCTGCTGGCGCTTGCCCTGGGCCAGGGCGGCCTCGGCGTGGCTCAGCAGACGCTCGGCATCCTTGGCCTTGCCATGGGCGATGCCGAGGAACACCGGGATCTGGATCCTGTGCTCCTCGACCTGGTAGGGCGTCATCAGCTCCTGCTGCAGGTTGCGGCTCCACGTATCCAGAGAGAGGGGGAGCTCGGGCAGCAGCAGGGCGAAGTCATCCGCCGCGACCCGGCAGAGCAGGGACTGGGGCGGCGCCAGCCGTTGCAGGCGGCGGGCCACCTGGCTCAGCAGGCGGTCGGCGACCCGTATCCCGAAGCGATCGTTGATCTCGCGAAAATGTTGCAGATCCACCAGCAGCAGGCTGGCCTTGCGGGCGCCCAGATGACGGCTGGTCTGGAGGAAGTGGGAGAGCTTGAGCAGGCCGGTCAGGCTGTCGTAGTGCTGCTCCTGCTGCAACTGGGCCTGGGTGGTGCGCAGCCCGGTGATGTCGCGGCTAAGGGTAAGGATGCCGAGGGAGTTGCCCTCGTCATCCGGCACCTCGACCCGGGTGACCTCCAGATGGCGGCCTCTGCCTTGGGCATCCACCACGCAATACTCCCCCTGACCCAGGGTCTGTTCGACGGGCAGCCGGGGCGGGACGCGCCGACCCAGAGCCTCGCTTGCCACCAGCCCCATGAAGTCGAGAAAGGCCTGGTTGCAGTCGATGAGCACGCCCTGGTGATCCTCGAGACGGATGAGGTCGGGAATGGCATCCAGCAGGCGGCGTTGCAGCAACTGCTGCTGGCGGAAGGTTTGCTCCAGCTCCTTGCGCTGATCGATGGCGCTGACCATGGCAAACAGGGCGATGGGATCGCCGTGCTCGTCATACAGGGGAACCTTGTTGATCTCCATCCAGCTGGCGCCTTCGCCGCTGTGGCAATGGAGCTGCTGGTGCAGCAGGGGTTTGCCGTCGGCCAGCAGGCGGTCATCTTCCTCCCGGAATACATCCCCCCAGGGCATCTCGGCATCGCTCTTGCCAATGAGTTCGCTCGGGTCTTGCAGGCCGGCTTCTCTGGCGAATGCCTTGTTGGCAAACAGGTACCGTCCGTGCTTGTCCCGGCAGAAGATATTCATGGGTAACTGGTCGATGATCTGCTGCAGCAGCGCCAGGGAGAACGAAGAAGTCACGAGAGCACTCACGGGGGAGACTTCGAGCAAATCTATGATAACAGGTGGGTTTTGTAAAGCCTGGGTTAAGAGTACGCCATTTGTGCGGATCCCTGCTGACAGTCTGTGTCGCGATCGCCATAATAGCCGCCGGTTGGCCTATGGCCTTATGGATGAGAGAAGCAGCATGAAGAAGATAATGGGGGGCGCTCTGGCCCTGTTGATGGTGGGTTGTGCGAGCGACAACAACGGCGGCGAGCAGTATCGCTATACCCCGCCGGTTGCCAAGGCAACCAACAACACCCAGGAGATGGCGATCCCGGTGGATCTGGTGTGGGCCCGTGCCGAGAAGTGGTTCGGCGATCACGGCCTGAACATCGAGAACAGCCAGCGTGGTGCCGGTCTGATGACCGCCAACGTGGAAAACTCGGCCGATGGTCTGGAGTGGCTGGATTGCGGCACCATGGGGTCCAAGGTGGCGCTGGGCAACCCCAACCTGCAGATCAACCTGATCATCACCCAGAGCGGCAACAACAGCGTGGCGACCGTCAACGTCAAGGGCAACACCCAGCTCTACTTCGTCGAGTCCTCCGGCGAGCGGGTACTGGCTCCCTCCATCACCCCGGTGTGCGTCTCCCGCGGCAGCCTGGAACAGAGCCTGTTCTCCACCCTCGGCAACTGATCCTGCCGGGTATCATGAAAAACCCCGTTGCGTGCAACGGGGTTTTTTTATGCCTGCTCTGCGCCCATCAGGGCGTGGGGGGAGGGATGACGAGGCTCAGGGGGTCAGATCGCCGTGATAGAGCACATGGTCGCCGGCTTTGAGCACATAGCCCTTCCAGGGGAAGAGCTGATAGCCACCGCCCTGCCAGGACCAGTTGCCCTCTTCGCCCTGGCGGATCAGCCGGATCGGCTCGCCCTCTGGCAGGGTCAGCTCGGCCTGACTCTGATCGGCATTGAACAGCACGAAGGCGCTGACGGTCTGACCGGCATCGGTCGGATTGAGGCGAATGCCCTGCTCGAACAGCCGCACGCACTGGCCTGCCAGCGCCGACCACTGATAGCCCGCGCTGCCGATGCAGCCATGTTCGTCGCGATCCGCGCCGACCAGGGGCTCCCTCGGTGTCGTGTTGCAGGCGGCCAGCAGCAGGGTGGCCGCCATCAGGGTCAGGGTGCGCATGGTTACTCCTTGGCGTCCCGTTCGATGACGATGTTGGAGAAGCCCAGTTCCTTGAAGTAGTTCTCCCGGTAATCCTTCACGCTCTTCTTGTCGCGGCGGCACACCTGGGCCAGCTGCTCTTCCATGGCGTGGAAGCGGGTCAGATCGATCCCCTCGGCGGCGGCAATGGCATCATAGATGCTGTTGAACTTGTCGTTGGCGTAGCCGATCTCTTTGGTTTTCTTGCCGTAGGTGTAGGTAATCTTGAACGCCATGGCGTTATTCCTTTGCTTTGGCCTGCTTGCGCTGGACGTACAGATAGAGGCTTTCGACCTTCTCTCTGGCCCAGGGGGTCTTGCGCAAGAACTTCAGGCTGGACTTGATGCTGGGATTATCGGTGAAGCAGCGGATATTGATCTGCTGCCCCAGCGCTTCCCAGCCATAGTGCGCGACCAGGGCCGTGACGATGGCTTCCAGGGTCAGCCCGTGCAGCGGGTTGTTCTTCTGGGAAGCGGGTTGATCGCTCATGCTTGCGCCGCCAGGGTGGCAAAGGGCTGACCCATGCGGGTGGTGACCCCGTTGGCCAGGTGCGGCTCGAAACCGGCCAGCATGCCCGGGCCAAACAGGCAGACCACGGTACTGCCCAGCTTGAACAGGCCCATCTCGGCCCCCTTTTGCAGGGTGATGGCTTCATCGCCGGTGTAGTCCCAGCGCACCACCTTCTTCTCTTTGGTCGGCGCTATGTTGCCGGCCCAGATGGTTTCGATGCTCGCGACGATAGTGGCACCGACCAGCACCAGGGCCATGGGGCCGTGGGGGGTACGGAAGGTAGCCACCACCCGCTCGTTGCGGGCAAACAGGTTGGGCACGTTCTCGGCGGTGAGGGGGTTGACGGAGAAGAGATCCCCCGGCACGAACACCATGCTCTCCAGCACGCCGTCCAGCGGCATGTGGATGCGGTGGTAATCCTTGGGTGCCAGATAGATGGTAGCGAAGTCGCCATCCTTGAACGGGGCCACCAGATCCTCATAGCCCCCCAGCAGCTCGCGGGCGCTGTAGTCGTGGCCCTTGGCCTGAATGATGCGACCTTGGCTGATGGGCCCGAGCTGGCTGACGGTGCCATCCACCGGCAGGGCCAGGGTCATGGCGTCTTCCACCACGGGGCGGATGCCGGGTTTGAGCTCGCGGGTGAAGAATTCGTTGAAGCTCTTGTAGTGGGCCGGACTCTCGTGCAGCGCCTCGCTCATGTCGACCTGGTACTGCTTGATAAAGGCCTCGATCACCCTGGTGGTGAGGTTGCCCGCTTCGGCGGCGGCAAGTTTGCCCACCAGGCGGGAGAGGGCGTGTTTGGGCAGGCAGTATTGACCGGCAATTTTCAGGTTGTCAGTGATGCTCATGATCTTCATCTGGGAATGAGTTGAACGGGTCACAGCCGCGCCTGTTGGCGACCGTGGCGGGCTTCCTGCATGGTTTCCAGGATGCGGTGGTAGTTGTGGAAACGATCGGCGCTGATGGCGCCCGCTTCGACCGCGGCGCGCAGGGCGCAGCCGGGATCATCCTTGTGGGTGCAGTCGCGAAACTTGCAGCCACCCAGGTAGTCGCGAAACTCGACGAAGCACCAGGTGATGCGGTCGGCTTCCAGGTGCCAGAGGGCGAACTCGCGGATCCCGGGGGAGTCGATGAGATCGCCGCCGCTCGGGAAGTGATAGAGTCGCGCCGTGGTGGTGGTGTGCTGGCCGAGCCCCGAGTTCTCGGAGATCTCGCCGGTGAGCACGTCCAGCCCCGGCATCAGGGCGTTGGTGAGGGACGACTTGCCCACCCCGGACTGGCCCACGAAGATGCTGATCTTGTCGGTGAGCGCCGCCTTGAGGGCGTCGATGCCCTCACCGCTCTCGCAGCTCACCAGCAGCACCTCGTAACCGAGCTTGCGGTAGGTCTCGAGCTGGTGCTCGATACGGGCGCGGGCCGCGTCATCGAGCATGTCGACCTTGTTCAGCACGATGAGGGGCGCTATCTCCACATCTTCTGCCGCCACCAGGTAGCGGTCGACGATGTTGGTGGAGAACTCGGGCATCACCGCCGAGACGATGATGATCTGGTCGATGTTGGCGGCGATGGGTTTGACCCCGTCGTAGAAGTCCGGCCGGGTCAGCACCGAGTGGCGCGGGTGCACCGCCTCGATGACGCCGGCAGTCGCGGCATTGAGGCCGGGGCGCCACACCACCTTGTCGCCACACACCAGGCTGCTGATGCTGCTGCGCCGCAGGTTGCTGCGGTGGATGGCACCATCGCTCGCCTCGACATCCGCGTGCTGGCCGAAACGGCTGATCACCACCCCTTCGATGGCGGGGCCGAACAGGGTGTCATCTACCACTGTGGTGTGCTCTTTTTGCAGCCGCCGCTCGCGGTTGGCCTGGACGCGCCTTTGTTGACCCAGATTGAGTTTTGCTTTCTTTGCCACGGGGTTTGCCAGTTTATGAACAGATTCAAAGCCAGTATGATACATGCAAATTGGCAAAATTCCGCCATTCCTCCCAATAGAGAGAGCAATCATGACAGTCAGCGCGCAGAACCTGGTATGGATCGACATGGAGATGACGGGTCTGGACCCCGAAGAGAACGTGGTACTGGAGATCGCCACCATCGTCACCGACAAGGACCTGAACGTGCTGGCCGAAGGGCCGGTCATCGCCATCCACCAGAGCGAGGAAGAGCTGGGCAAGATGGATGACTGGAACGTCAACACCCACACCAAGAGCGGGCTGGTGGCCCGGGTCAAGGCGAGTGAATACGACGAGGCCAAGGCCGTTGCCGAGACCCTCGCCTTCATTCGCCAGTGGGTGCCGGAGCGCACCAGCCCCCTGTGCGGCAACAGCATCGGCCAGGATCGCCGCTTCATGGTCAAGCACATGGGCGATCTGGAAGCCTTCTTCCATTACCGCAACGTGGACGTCAGCACCATCAAGGAGCTGGTCCGTCGCTGGCAGCCTGAACTGCTGGATCAGTTCAAGAAGAGCGGCTCCCACCAGGCGCTGGACGACATCCGCGAATCCATTGCCGAACTGCAGTTCTACCGCGCCCACGTCTTCAAAATCTGAGTGGCTGGCAAGGGTTTGCCGTCGTTCGGTTGCTAAAATCAGCAGTTCGGCCAGCTTTTGAGCGAACGGCTGCAACCAGACAAAAAAGCCCTTGCAATTGGAATGTCTGCTCTTATAATTCGGCTCCCGTACAGTAGCGCAAGCAACCAAATGCTGTACGGTCTGTTTTCAGGTTTTGCGGGAATAGCTCAGTTGGTAGAGCACGACCTTGCCAAGGTCGGGGTCGCGAGTTCGAGTCTCGTTTCCCGCTCCAAATTGTTTGCTGATGACGTTCCGATGCGGGAATAGCTCAGTTGGTAGAGCACGACCTTGCCAAGGTCGGGGTCGCGAGTTCGAGTCTCGTTTCCCGCTCCAATCATCAGCACAGCCTCAAGACAATCCATGTTGCGGGAATAGCTCAGTTGGTAGAGCACGACCTTGCCAAGGTCGGGGTCGCGAGTTCGAGTCTCGTTTCCCGCTCCAATATGCAGTGCCGGAGTCACCGCGTTGGTAGAGCATGTTCAGTGCTTGCCAAGGTCGGGGTAGCGAGCGCGAGTCTCGTTGCTGGCTCCAAAAATATGTAAGTGATATTCCGATGCGGGAATAGCTCAGTTGGTAGAGCACGACCTTGCCAAGGTCGGGGTCGCGAGTTCGAGTCTCGTTTCCCGCTCCAATCACTTGCAGATGACAT
>NZ_JBFODR010000013.1:0-18998 GCF_040908425.1 Aeromonas sp. R2-1 | reverse complement strand
ACCATCTCTACGCCTTCCGGCAGTTCGATGGTACCGGTCACGTCGGTAGTACGGAAGTAGAACTGCGGACGGTAGCCCTTGAAGAACGGAGTGTGACGACCGCCTTCTTCCTTGGACAGCACGTACACTTCGGATTCGAACTTGGTGTGCGGCTTGATGGTGCCCGGCTTGGCCAGTACCTGACCACGCTCTACGTCTTCACGCTTCACGCCACGCAGCAGCGCGCCAACGTTCTCACCTGCACGACCTTCGTCCAGCAGTTTGCGGAACATTTCAACGCCGGTACAGGTGGTCTTGGTGGTATCTTTGATACCAACGATTTCCACTTCTTCACCAACCTTGACGATACCGCGCTCTACACGACCGGTTACTACGGTACCACGGCCTGCGATGGAGAAGACGTCTTCGATAGGCATCAGGAACGGCTGGTCAATGGCACGCTCCGGCTCCGGAATGTAGGTGTCCAGGTGGCCAGCCAGTTCCAGGATCTTCTCTTCCCACTGAGCTTCGCCTTCCAGCGCTTTCAGTGCGGAACCACGGACTACCGGCAGGTCATCACCCGGGAAGTCGTACTCAGACAGCAGTTCGCGAACTTCCATCTCGACCAGTTCCAGCAGCTCTTCGTCATCTACCATGTCGCACTTGTTCATGAACACGATGATGTACGGAACGCCTACCTGACGACCCAGCAGGATGTGCTCACGAGTCTGCGGCATCGGGCCGTCAGTCGCTGCTACTACCAGGATTGCGCCGTCCATCTGGGCAGCACCGGTGATCATGTTTTTAACGTAGTCGGCGTGACCCGGGCAATCTACGTGGGCGTAGTGGCGGGTAGCAGTGTCGTATTCTACGTGGGAGGTGTTGATGGTGATACCACGCTCACGCTCTTCCGGTGCCTTGTCGATCTGGTCGAAGGCGAAAGCTTTACCACCGAAGTGCTTGGCCAGCACGTTGGTGATGGCGGCGGTCAGGGTGGTTTTACCGTGGTCAACGTGGCCGATGGTACCCACGTTAACGTGCGGTTTATTACGCTCAAATTTTTCTTTAGACATGATCGTCCCTCTAAACTAACGCTGAGTACGCGGTGGCAAGCTAACCACAGAACAGTTTATATGATGGATTTGAATCAAGGGGAGTAGAGAGGTTGGTGCTGACAGGCTGGTTCGATTGCCGAACTCACCCTAAGGTGTGGCTCTCAGAATTACCTGGGCCATATCAGCATCTTGGAGCGGGCAGCGGGAATCGAACCCGCATCATCAGCTTGGAAGGCTGAGGTAATAGCCATTATACGATGCCCGCATTTCTCTAACCCAAAGAACTCAAACCGCAGAGAAATATGGTGGAGGGAGAAGGATTCGAACCTTCGAAGGCAGAGCCGTCAGATTTACAGTCTGATCCCTTTGGCCGCTCGGGAACCCCTCCAGTTGCATAAATGCCACAACGGTAATTCTGCTTGCACCCGTTGTTTTTGTCGCTTTTGCTCGGCAAATAGACGACAGACATCCAAGCGTCGCGCATTTTATGGTAAGGATTTTGGGGATGCAACCATTGCACCTTGCAAAATGTGCATTTATGCCGGGATCCAGGCAAAAAAACGCTCCTTCTCCGTCCCGACCGGACGCGTCCCTTGTCGCTCCCGATCCCTTGGTGTATGGTCGCCCTGCCCAAGAAACAGTGATGACACCATGACGACAGAGCATAACCCCTATTTGCAATTCACCCGCGAACAATGGGCGTTATTGCGCGATGCGGTCCCCCTGACCCTGACCGAGCACGATCTGCAGACCCTGCGCGGGATCAACGAGAAGGTGTCATTGCGGGAAGTGGAAGAGATCTATCTGCCCCTCTCCCGTCTCCTCAATCTCTACGTCAAGGCCAAGCAGCGCCGCAGCCGGGTGCTGGAGCAGTTTCTCGGTCAGTCCCGCGGCAAGGGCACCTATATCATCAGCATCGCCGGCAGCGTGGCGGGGGGCAAGAGCACTACGGCCCGTATCCTTCAGGCACTGCTGGAGCGCTGGCCGGAGCACCCCAGGGTGGAGCTGGTCACCACCGACGGCTTCCTGTTTCCCAACAAGGAGCTGGAAGCCCGTGGCCTGATGCGTCGCAAGGGGTTCCCCGAGTCTTATGACATCCGCCATCTGGTGGAGTTTGTCGCCAATATCCGCGCCGGCCACGAGAAGGTCGAGGCCCCCGTCTACTCCCACCTCATCTATGACATCCTGCCCGACGAGAAGAAGGTGGTGGAGCAGCCGGACATCCTGATCCTGGAGGGGCTCAATGTGCTGCAAAGCGGCATGGACTATCCCCAGGACCCCCATCGCGTGTTCGTGTCGGACTTCGTCGACTTCTCCATCTATGTGGATGCCGACGCCGAGCTGCTGCGCACCTGGTACATCGATCGTTTTCTCAAATTCCGCAGCGGCGCCTTCTCGGATCCCGACTCCTATTTCCACCACTACGCCAAGCTGGCCGAGAGCGAGGCGACCGAGATCGCCAACAACATCTGGCAGGATATCAACTACCTGAATCTGCAAGAGAACATCTTGCCGACCCGGGAGCGGGCCAACCTCATCCTCACCAAGGGCAACGAGCACGCCATCGAGCAGATCAAGCTGCGCAAGTGACCACTGTCGCAGTGCATACATGAAAGAGGGGGCCCGCAGGCCCCCTCTTACATTCAGTCGTCATGAGCGTATGGGTTCAGTCCCCCCGCCGCAGGGAGAGTTCCCCTCCCAGATAGAGCTTGAGCCCCTCTTCCGTCTCCAGACGCAGGGCTCCGCGTTCGTCGATCCCCCGGGCAATCCCGCGGATCACCTGCTCTCCCATCAGCAGCTTTACCGGCTGGCCGGCGAAGTGGTCGAGCCGGTTCCAGCTCTCGACAAAACTCGCCAGCCCCGACTGTTCGAAGGTTTGCATGGCCTGTTGCAGGTGCAGCAGCACGCAGGCGGCCAGCTCGTTGCGATCCACCAGCTCGGGCTGGATATGGCGCAGCTCGGACCAGGCCTGATCGATCTTCTCCCCCTCCCGACTCGGCATCGCCAGATTGAGGCCGACCCCGATCACCAGATGGCAGCTGGCACCCGCACTGCCGCTCATCTCCACCAGGATGCCCGCCAGCTTGCGGCCCTGGTAATAGAGGTCGTTCGGCCACTTGAGCGCCACCCCGGGATAACCGAGTGACTCCAGCGCCTCGACCACCGCCACGCCGACCGCGAGACTCAGTCCCATGGCGGCCGCCATGCCCTGCTCAAGCCGCCAGTACATGCTCAGGATCAGCTGGCAACCGAAGGGAGAAACCCAGGGTTTGCCACGACGTCCCCGCCCGGCGGTCTGGCACTCGGCCAGACAGCTTTCCCCGGAGCTCAGGGTATTGACCCGCTCCAGCAGGTACTGGTTGGTGGAATCGATGACAGGGAAGCAGTGCACCGGCGCCATCGGTGCCTCTGCCTGCAGCCGCCCCTCGTCATAGAGGGCCATGGGCACCGCCAGCCGATAGCCCTTGCCGGTCAGGCTGAAGAGATCCAGCCCCAGATCCTTGAGCGCGGCCATGTGCTTGCTCACCGCCGCCCGGCTGATGCCAAGGCGCTCGCCCAGCTGCTCGCCGGAATGGAACTGGCCGTCGCTGAGCAGGGTGATCAGGGTCTGTCTGACGGGGGTCAGGGTCATGCCAGTACCTCGTCGAGCCAGGTTTCACCGCTGCGCCCAATGAAGCGCACCTCGTGTTCCAGCACCACACCGAACTGGTGCTCCACGCTGTCGCGGACATGGGCCGCCAGCGCGATGAGCTCCATGGCGCTGGCGCCCCCCAGATTGACCAGCACCAGCGCCTGCTCCTGATGCACGGCGGCACGACCGATGGCAAACCCCTTGAGACCGCACTGATCGATGAGCCAGCCAGCCGCCAGCTTGGCCTGCCCTTCTGCCGCAGGGTAGCAGGGCATCTGCGGGTATTGCTGTTTCAGGGTCTCGGCCAGGGCGGCAGGCACCACAGGGTTTTTGAAGAAACTGCCCGCGTTGCCCAGCACCGCCGGATCCGGCAGCTTGGCCATGCGGGTGGCACAGACGGTGTCGAAAATGGCCTGTGGTGAAGGGGCATCCCCCAGCGCCGCCAGCGGGCCATAACCGGCGACCGGACGCCATGCCTTGGGCAGGCGCAGACCGACGGCGGTGATGAAGTGGGAGTCCTGATAGTCGTGCTTGAAGATGCTGTCACGGTAACCGAATCGGCAGTCGGCCGCCGCGATGCGCTCAACCTCGCCACTCTGCCAGTTGAACGCCTCCACGTAGGCACAGACGCTGGCCAGCTCGACCCCGTAGGCACCGATGTTCTGTACCGGGGCCGCCCCGACCGTCCCGGGAATGAGTGCCAGATTCTCCAGCCCGTGCCAGCCCTGTTGCAGGGCGTGGCATACCAGATCGTGCCAGTTTTCACCTGCCGCCACGTGTAGCCGCCAGTGCTCGGACTCCTCGTGCAGCGTGATCCCTTTCAGGCCGTTGTGGACCACCAGACCGGCAAAGTCATCGCAGAACAGGACGTTGCTTCCTCCTCCCAGCACCAGGCGCGGCAAGGTGGCCAACTCCGGGTTGGTCCGCAGTTGCGCGAGATCATCCGGCCGGGTCACATCGGCCAGCCAGAGGCAGTGTGCGTCCAGGCCCAGAGTATTGAGGGTCGACAGGGAGGCGTGGGGGGTGAGTTTCATCTGTGTGTTCCGACAAGGACAAGGGCGCAGTTTACCCCAGATCCCCCGGGACAAAAAACCCGGACACTTTTCGGACTCACGGCGCTGGAGTAGAGTAACCCCTTCATCCCGCTGAGGAAGCATGCATGAACAATCAATTCGCCGTCATCGGCCTGGGCCTGTTTGGCAGCGCCTTGTGCGAAGAGTTGCAGCGCCAGAATGCCGAGGTACTGGCCATCGACATCGACGAGAGCAAGACCCGCCAGATAGCCGCCCTCTGCAACCACGTCATCGTGGCCGATGCCACCGACGAGGCCACGGTCGCCGAACTGGGCCTGGCGAATTTCGACATCGTCTTTGTCGCCATCGGCGACAACCTGGAGACCAGCATCCTGACCACGCTGGTGCTGAAAGAGGCGGGCGTGAAGAAGGTCTGGGTCAAGGCCCGCGACAAGTTCCACGCCAAGATCTTGCAGAAGGTGGGCGCGGACAAGGTGATCAACCCGGAGTGGGACATGGGCCGCCGGGTAGCCCAGAGCATGCTGGACAACCGGCTGTTCGACTACCTGGAGCTGGGTCACGACATGGTGCTGACCGAGTTCGTGATCGGCCTGCAGCAAAACACCCGCACCCTGGCCGATTTGCACCTGCTGCAACAAAGCGATTTCCAGCTGCTGGCCATCAAGCGTGGCGAGGTGCTCCACAACGTCCTGACCGGCAAGATGGAGCTGCAACTCGGTGACATCCTGATCCTGGCCGGCAACAAGCACGCCATCGATCACTGGCTCGACACCCTATGATCAACTGGCGCAGCAACTACGCCTTCACCCTGCACCGGGAAGACAACTCCCGCTGGAGCGAGGCCAAGCTCATCCTGGGCAGTTTCCTCATCATCCTGCTGGTCGGCACCCTGTTTCTGGTCCAGCCCTCCAGCCACAAGGGTGAGGTCACCGTCATCAACGCCCTGTTCACCGCCACGTCAGCCATCAGCGTGACCGGCCTCGGGGTGGTGGATACCGGCACCGCCTTCACCCTGCAGGGGCAGATCATCCTGTTGATATTGATGGAGATTGGCGGTCTCGGCCAGATGACCATGACACTGCTGCTCATCGCCATGTTCAGCAAGCGGGTCGGGCTGCGCCAACAGGTGCTGGCCAAGGAGGCGCTGGGCCAGGAGGGGTCCGTCAACATCGTCCAGCTGGTGAAGCGCATCGTCCTGTTCGCCCTGATTGCCCAGCTGATCGGCACCGCCATCATGGCCATTCGCTGGGTGCCCGACATGGGCTGGGGCCACGGCCTCTACGTCAGCTTCTTCCACGCGGTGTCGGCCTTCAACAACGCCGGCTTCTCGCTGTTTGCCAACAACCTCATGGACTACCGGGATGACCCCCTCATCAGCCTGACCATACCGGCCCTGCTGATCCTGGGGGGGGTAGGCTTCACCGTCATCGTCGACCTGGTGCGCAACCGCCGCTGGCGCAAGCTGAAACTGCACAGCAAGCTGATGCTGCTGATGACCCCTGCCCTGCTGCTGCTGGGGACCCTGATGTTCTGGCTGCTGGAGCACAACAACCCGGGCACCCTGGGCAACGCCTCCTTCGGGAGCCAGTGGCTGGCAGCCTTCTTCCAGTCGGCCACCGCGCGCACGGCGGGCTTCAACACGGTGGATATCGGCCAGATGGTGCCGGCCTCCCTGCTGTTCATGATGATGCTGATGTTCATCGGTGCCGGGGCGACCTCCACCGGGGGCGGTATCAAGGTCACCACCTTTGCCGTCGTCCTGCTGGCGACCCGGGCGTTTCTGACCAAGCGCCCCCATGTCACCGCCTTCGGCCGCACCCTGTCACCCCAGATAGTGACCCGCTCCCTGGCCATCATCATCGTCAGTACCATGGTGCTGATGATGGCGATGTTCCTGCTGATGCTCACGGAGTCGCAATCATTCGACAAGATCATGTTCGAGACCATCTCGGCCTTTGCCACTGTGGGTCTGTCCACCGGCATCACCGCTTCTCTGAGCGAACCGGGCAAACTGATCCTGGTGCTGGTGATGATCTGCGGCCGTCTGGGGCCCCTTACCCTGGCGATCATGCTGGCCCGCCCGGTGGAGACCCGCATCCGTTATCCGGAAGAGAGCGTCTACACGGGGTAAGCCGCTCCATCCATGCAAAGAGGGGCCACTGGCCCCTCTTCTTATTTTTATGTGATCACGGCGCTCGCCAGCCTCAGGCCGCCTTGCCCCTGGTCGTCCCCTTGCCAGAGCTCTTTCCCGTACTCTTGCCAGCACTCTTGCTCGTGCGGGGGCGTGCGGCGGTGGACGCAGTCCGCTTGCGGCGGGCAAAGCGCTGCTTGCTGTCACCGGGCGCCGCCTTGGGCAGCGCGCTGAAGCTGGCGCCGGAATCCTGCCGGGCCCCCTCGATCAGGCCGTTGAGCTGCTCGGTGAGCGGCCCCATGAACTGCTGGTAGCTGCCGTGACGTTCGGCGATCTGCCCCAGACTCTGCTCCCACAGTGCCGTCATGTCCGGTGTCGTGGCGGTCGTGGGCAGCGCCTGGACCAGGGCTCGCCCGGTCGGGGTGGCCTTGATGCTCTTGCCCTGGCGCACCAGGAAGCGGCGCTTGAACAGCAGATCGATGATCCCGGCCCGGGTCGCCTCGGTGCCCAGACCGTCGGTCTCCCGTAGGGTTTTGCGGATCTCGGGATCCTGCACATAACGGGCGATGCCGGTCATGGCGGCCAGCAAGGTGGCATCGGTAAACGGCTTGGGGGGCTGGGTCATCTTCTCCAGCAGTTCCCCCCGCTCGCACAGCAGTTCCTCCCCCTCTTTCAGGGCAGGCAGGGTTCCCGCCTCCTCCTCGTCATCCTCTTCCACTCCGAGCAGCGCCTTCCAGCCCGCCTTGAGGATGCGGCGCGCCTTGGCCTGGAACAGCCCTCCGGCGATGCGCAGCAACACCTTGCTGTCGTTGTACTCGAACGGCGGGTAGAACTGCAGCAGATACTGGCGGGCAATCAGGCCGTACAGCTTCGCCTCGTCGGCCCCCAAGCTCCCCTCGTTCCCCCTCTTCTCGGTGGGAATGATGGCGTGGTGGGCATCCACCTTGCTGTCGTTCCACGCCTTGCTGCGGATCCTGCCATCCGCTTCGGCGACCGCCCTGGCCAGCGCAGGGGCCGTGCTGGCGATGGCCTCCCGCACCTGGCCGGCCCGGTTGAAGTGCTCGCTCGGCAGATGGCGGCTGTCGGATCTGGGATAGGTGATGAGCTTGTGCCGCTCGTAGAGGCTCTGGCAGACGTCCAGCACCCGCTTGGCATCCATGCCAAAGCGCTTGGCCGCGTCGATCTGCAGGCTGGAGAGGTTGTAGGGGAGCGGCGCCGCCTGCTTGCGCGCCTGCTCCTCCACCGCCTCCACCCGGGCGGGTTGCCCCTGGATCCGCTCCACCACCTTGGCGGCCAGCGCCCGGTTGAGCACCCGTCCCTCCTCATCCTGCCAGGGCAGACAGGCCTCCGATGGCAGCCACCTGGCGGTGAAGCGTTCGTTGCCCTGGGTCAGCAGATGGGCCATCACCTCGTAGAACGGCTTGGGAACGAAGGCCTCGATCTCGAGATCCCGGCGCACCACCAGACCGAGTAAGGGGGTCTGTACCCGGCCCACCGACAGCAGCTCGCTGCAACCCCCCTTGCGGCCAAGCAGGGTATAGGCCCGGGTCATGTTGATGCCATAGAGCCAGTCGGCACGGCTACGGGCCAGCGCCGACACCGCCAGCGGCACGAACTCCTTGTTGTCCCTGAGCTTGTCGAGGGCGCGGCGCACGGCGGGGGGATTGAGATCGCTGATGAGGCAGCGCTGAACCGGTTTGGTCTTGGGATAACCGAGAAAGTCGATCACCTCGTCCACCAGCAGTTGCCCTTCCCTGTCCGGGTCACCGGCGTTGACCACGCAGTCCGCCTGCTTGATGAGCCCCTTGATGACGGCCAGCTGGGCCTTGGTCTTGGGTTTGGCCACCAGCTGCCACTGGGTCGGGACAATGGGGAGGGATTCCATGCGCCACTGCTTGTAGGCGGCATCGTAGGCATCGGGCTCGGCCTGCTCCAACAGGTGGCCGATGCACCAGGTCACCACGTCTCCCTGCGCCGTCTCGATGAAACCCTCCCCCTTCTTGTGAGGTTTGGGGAGGACATCGGCGATGGCGCGGCCAAGGCTGGGTTTCTCGGCGATAAAGAGTCGCATGATGGATACACCTGAATACTGTATATGTGAACAGTATACAATCCTCTCACCGCAAACCCCAAGCCCCGGGGTGGTGCGCGGCCTCCCCGCCCCGGCTTGGGCATCGCCCCCATCACAGGACATCCCGCTCCCGTTGAAGGATAAAAGTGCGATTAAAATTCAAAAAAGCATGCCCAAACAAAAAAAAACCCAAAAATTACTTACATGTCGAAATAAAAATCATGACCGAGGTCAACCCATCGAATCTTGGGACTACTACTATATTGGTAATACCCGAATTCGAAGGACACCGTCACCATGCTTGGAAAACTGTTGAGAAAGACCTGGTTCTGGCTTCTGCTGCTCGGGGCCCTGCTGGGGGTCGCTGCACTGGGCGTCACCGTCACCGTGCTGCACAAGACCAGCTCCACCGAGTTCTGCGTCTCCTGCCACTCCATGCAGACCCCGCTCGCCGAATATCAGGGCAGTGTCCACTTCCAGAACGTGAAGGGGATCCGCGCCGAGTGCGCCGACTGCCACATCCCCAGTGAACCCGCCGCCTATCTCTGGACCAAGATCCGCGCCGTGAAAGACATCTATCACGAGGCGATCGGCACCCTCGACACCCCGGAAAAATACGAGGCCCACAAGCTGCGCATGGCCCAGACCGTGTGGGATCAGCTCAAAGCCAATGACTCCGCCACCTGTCGCAGTTGCCACAGCTACGCGGCGATGGACATCCTGGCCCAGCGCCCCAATGCCCGCGCCGAGCACCCGGTCGCCATCAAGGAGGGTCAGACCTGCATCGACTGCCACCGCGGCGTTGCCCACATCATGCCGGACATGAGTGGCCTGGCCGCCGCCGGTGCCAGCGAACTGGCCGCCGCCGCGGCCCAGACCCCGACCACCGTCACCACCCGCTATGCCATCGCCACCACCCCGCTCTATCTGGATGCTGGCGCCAAGACTGATGAAGGCACCCTGATGCCCTCCACCCAGGTGGAAGTGCTGGCCAACGACAACGGCCGCGCCCAGGTGCGCATCGACGGCTGGCAGCAGGACGGTGTGAGCGAGGTGTTCTACGCCGCCCCCGGCAAACGGATCCTGAGCGTGCTGGTCGGCGAAGCCGCCAGAAAAGCCCTCGTAACCGGCAAGAGCGAGACCGACAGCGCCACCAACCTCACCTGGCATCAGGTCAGCCTGACCGCTTGGGTCGACCAGAGCCAGCTCATCGGCGACCAGGGCAAGCTGTGGCAATACGCCTCCACCCTGATGTCCAACAACTGCACCGGCTGTCACGGCCTCACCGCGCTGGATCACTTCAACGCCAACCAGTGGATCGGCGTCATCAAGGGGATGGAGTCCCGTACCTCCCTCACCCCGGAGCAGGCGCGCATGCTCACCCAATACGTGCAGAAACACGCCAGCGACATGAGCGCGGCCCATTAAGGCAGGAACAGAGGACTCTCCCATGACTTTTTTCAATGACCAACAGACCAACCTCTCCCGCCGTACTCTGCTCAAGGGGCTGGGGGCCTGTGCCGCCCTGCCCCTGCTGGCTGGTCTCTTTCCGAAAAGCGCCCTGGCCAAGGCCGTCAGCACGGCGCTGGAGCAGTTCCCGACTCTGGTCCCCGCCCAGAAAGGCATCCTGACCGGCGCCCACTGGGGAGCCTTCGAGGCCATCGTCTCCGAGGGCCGCATGGTGCGGGTCCAGCCGGTGGCCGATGACCCAGCGCCGAATGACCTCATCGACATGGCGCCGTTCCAGGTCCACGCCAAGAACCGCATCAAGTACCCCATGGTGCGCAAGAGCTGGCTGGAGCACGGCCCGGGTGCCAGACCGGAGCTGCGCGGTGCCGACGAGTGGGTGCGAGTGAGCTGGGAGAAGGCCATCGAACTGGTGGCCGGCGAGATCCAGCGCGTCCAGTCTGATTTCGGCCCCCAGGCGATCCACGCCGGATCCTACGGCTGGAAGAGCGTGGGCATGTTCCACAACAGCCGCACCCTGCTGCACCGCCTGATGAACCTGGCCGGGGGTTTCACCGGCTATGCCGGGGACTACTCCACCGGCGCGGCCCAGGTGATCATGTCCCACGTGATGGGCTCCATCGAGGTGTACGAGCAGCAGACCGCCTGGCCCAACGTGGTGGAGCACGCCGAACTGGTGGTGCTCTGGGGGGTCAACGCCCAGGTGACCCTGAAGAACAGCTGGAACATGCCGGATCACGAGGGGCAGGCCGGCTTCAAGGCGCTGAAAGAGAAAGGCACCCGGGTCATCAGCATCGATCCCGTCTACAACGAGACCGCCAAGCTGGTCGGCGCCGAGTGGATTGCCCCGAACGCCTACACAGACGTGGCCATGATGCTGGGGGTGGCCCACACCCTCTACAGCGAGAAGAAGCACGATCAGGCCTTCCTCGATCGCTACACTGTCGGCTTCGACACCTTCCTCGCCTACCTGCTCGGCAAGGAGGACGGCCAGCCCAAGAGCGCCGAGTGGGCGAGCGCCATCTGCGGCGTCGATGCCAAGGTGATCCGCCAGCTGGCCCTCGACATGGCCGCCAAGCGCACCATGATCATGGCGGGCTGGGGCATGCAGCGTCAGCACCACGGGGAGCAGCCCAACTGGATGCTGGTCACTCTGGCCGCCATGCTGGGCCAGATCGGCCTGCCGGGGGGCGGCTACGGCTTCAGTTACCACTACTCCTCCGGTGGCAGCCCCACCGCCAAGGGCGGCATTCTGGCGGGGATCTCCGCTGGCAGCGCGCCGAAGAACAGCCCGGCCCCCATCCCGGTGGCCCGCATCGCCGACTGCCTCGCCAACCCGGGCAAGACCATCG
Source organism: Aeromonas sp. R2-1 (assembly GCF_040908425.1). Lineage (NCBI taxonomy): Bacteria > Pseudomonadati > Pseudomonadota > Gammaproteobacteria > Aeromonadales > Aeromonadaceae > Aeromonas > Aeromonas sp. R2-1. The sequence goes on along the minus strand of NZ_JBFODR010000013.1, from coordinate 7,277 downwards.
ACTTCAACGGCCGCAAGGTGACCTATCCGGACATCAAGCTGGTCTACGTGGCGGGCGGCAACCCCTTCCACCACCATCAGGACACCAACAACCTGCTGCAGGCGTGGCGCAAGCCGCAGACCGTGATCGTCCACGAGCCCTACTGGACGGCGACTGCCAAGCACGCCGACATCGTACTGCCGGCCACCACCAGCTACGAGCGCAACGACCTGGAGATGGGGGGCGACTACTCCCAGCGCTACGTCTTCCCCATGCACCAGTGCGTCCCCCCCCAGTTTGAAGCCCGCAACGACTTCGACATCTTCAGCGCCATCGCCGCCAAGCTGGGCGTGCAGGAGCAGTACACCGAAGGGAAGGACGAGATGCTGTGGCTCAAGCAGATGTACGACGGCATGGCGGCCCAGGCTCGCGGTGCCCGGGTGGCGCTGCCGCCGTTCAACATGTTCTGGGAGGCCAACAACTACATCCGCTTCCCGATCCCGGAGGCCAACCGCCAGTGGATCCGTCACGCCGATTTTCGCGAGAACCCGCTGCTCAACCCGCTCGGTACCCCGTCCGGCAAGATCGAGATCTTCTCCAGCACGGTGGCGGGGATGGGTTATGCCGACTGCGCCGGTCATCCCAAGTGGTATGAGCCCAAGGAGTGGGTGAAGAGCGAGACGGCAGCGCGCTATCCGCTGTCGCTCAACACCTCCCATCCGACCCAGCGGCTGCACTCCCAGCTCGACAACACCCCGCTGCGGGACAAGTTCGCCATCGCCGATCGGGAGGCGATCCTGATCCATCCGGACGACGCCAAAGCGCGCGGCATCGCTCAGGGGGATCTGGTGCGGGCCTTCAACGAGCGCGGCCAGATCCTGGTGGGGGCCCTGATCTCCGCCGATATCCGGCCCGGGGTAGTGCGGGTGTGTGAAGGGGCCTGGTACGATCCGGCCAAGCCGGGGGAAGCGGGCAGCATCTGCAAGAACGGCAACGTCAACTGCCTCACCTTCGACGAGGGCTCGTCCAGTCTGGCCCAGGGCAACTGCGGCCACATGGCCCAATTGCAGATAGAGAAGTATATCGGGCCAGTGCTCGCCAACACGGCGCACGAGGTACCGGCCAACGGCTGAGTAGAGGACTGAGCAACAAAAACGGCGCCATCAAGGCGCCGTTTTCTTATCGCAGTTTGTGGTGTGGCTCAGAATCACAAGTCACCCTCAACCATATACTCTTTCGCATACTCCACCCGCCTTGCAGCCAGAGCGCGGACAAGGTGGCTCAGAAGTCTCCTTCCACCATGTACTCTTCGGCACACTCCACCAGCTGGGGCCAGAGATCTTCCGGCACCCAGGCCTCGGGGTCATCCTCGTCACCGTCATACTGGCTCCAGAAGAAGGCTCGCAGCCCGCTTGCGAAGTCGTCGCTCAACTCAGCCAGTTCGGAGAGGGGCCCCAGCCAGGCAATGCGGCGCAGGCCGGAGGCGAGATCGTTGATGGCATCCATCAGGGTGCGATCATCCAGGCTCTGCTCCACCAGCAGGGTGAAGCGCTCGCGGGCACTCTCGGTCTGATCCTCGTCCAGCTCGCCCACGTCGGCCAGCAGGTCGACAAAGTCCTCCAGCAGGAACTGGATCAGGGCATCCCTGTCCTCGAACCACTGGATCTGGGCCCCCTTGGTGCCCAGCACCGAGGCATCGAACGAATCATCGAGATGGCACAAAGCCCAAGGATCGTCAGTCATTGCTACCCTTCCTACACCTGAAACAAGAGACGTATCTTATGCCGGGTGCCGCCCCCCTTGCCAGCACGGCGGCACAAAAGGGGCCCCCCGACGGGGCGCCCCGTCACTCGACCCTGGCCACCTTGGGCAGGGAGAGGGAAGCGGCGAGCCCCCCCAGCTCGGCCCGCCCCATGATGAGACTGCCGCGATAGGCTTCCGCGAGATCCGAGACGATGTTGAGGCCAAGGCCCGAGCCCGGCACCTTCTCATCGAGGCGCACCCCCCGCAACACCGCCTTGGCGATCTGATCCTCGCTCATGCCGGGACCGTCGTCCTCGATGCGCAGGGTGATCCAGCCCCCCAGCTCGGCGCTGGAGATGCGCAGCTCGCTGGCGGACCACTTGAAGGCGTTCTCCAGCAGGTTGCCCACCATCTCGTCGAAGTCCTGCTCCTCCACCCCGACCGCCAGATTGACCGGCACCTGCAAGTCCACCGTCTTGCCGGGATAGAGGCGGGAGAAGGCGCGGCAGATGTACTCCACCCGGGCCCGCACCGGGGTCGACACCCCGAGGATCTTGGCGGCGCCGGTCACCCGCGCCTTGCCGAGGTGGTAGTCGATGTGGCGCTGGATCTGGTCGAGCTGCTCGCCGAGGGCGGCCTGATCCTCCGGCGGCAACTGGGTCACCTGGTTGCGCATGATGCTGAGCGGCGTCTTGAGGGCGTGGGCCAGGTTGCCGGTGTGGGAACGGGCTCGTTGCAGCAGCTCGCCATAGTGGTGCAGCAGGCGGTTGATGTCCTCCACCAGCGGCTGGATCTCCAGGGGGTAGCGCAGCCGGAACCCCTCCTGATGACCCTGATGGACGCGGCTCAGCTCGCGACGCAGCAGGTGCAGCGGGCGCAGGCCGTAGAGGATCTGGAACATGAAGCCGAGCACCAGGCCGGTGGCGGCGAAGCCGAGGCCGAGGAAGAGGCTGATGCGGGTCTTCTTCAGGGTCTGGGTCAGGGCGCTGCTGTCCTTGGCCATCACCAGGGTGAAGACCCGATCAGACCCCGGCAGCAGCACGGTACGGGTCATGATGAGCAGAGGCTCCTTGTTGGGCCCCTTGCCGACGAAGAGATCCGGATCGCCGAAGGCCGACTTCAGGCCGTGGGCGCTCAGATGGGCATCCCACAGGGAGCGGGAACGACTGACCACCGTCTCCCCCAACTCCAGCTGCCAGTAGTAGCCGGAGTAGGGCTGGCGATAACGGGGGTCGGCCATGGGCTCGGTGACCACCGGCATGCCGTCCGGCTGGATCTCGAGGCGGGAGAGCAGATCGTAGAGCTGCAGGCGCAAGCCATCAGCCTCCGCCTCCTGCCAGTAGTTGCGCATCATGGTCTGCAGGCTGAAGCCGGTGGCGAACAGGAAGAGACCGCACCAGACCATGGCGATCACCACCAGCCGACCTCGCAGGGTGCGTACCAGCCTCATTCAACCCACCCCGCCATCGGTTGCGGTCGCGTCATTCGTTGATCCGGTAGCCGAGGCCGCGCACCGTCTCGATGAGATCGGCGTGGGTCTTCTTGCGAATGCGGCCGATGAACACCTCCACGGTGTTGGAGTCGCGATCGAAATCCTGGGCATAGATGTGGTCGATCAGCTCGCTGCGGGACACCACCTTGCCCCTGTGCTGCATCAGGTAGCCCAGCACCCGGAACTCGTGGGCGGTGAGCTTGATGGGGGTCCCTTCGTACCACACCTGGGAGGCCGCCATGTCGAGACGCACGCCACCGATCTCGAGGATGGAGCTGGCGTTCCCCGCCGCCCGGCGCACCAGCGCCTGCACCCTGGCCACCAGCTCCGCCACCTGGAAGGGCTTGGTGAGGTAGTCATCCGCCCCAGCGTTGAGCCCTTCAATCTTCTCGTGCAACTGGCCACGGGCGGTCAGCACCAGCACCGGGGTGTCCATCCCCTTGCTGCGCCACTCCTTCAGTACGCTCAGGCCGTCGCGACCGGGCAGGCCGAGATCCAGGATGATGGCGTCATAGGGTTCGGTCTCGCCGAGAAAGCCCGCCTCGTTGCCATCGTGGCAGAGATCGGTGACGAAGCCGGACAGACGCAGCTGTTCCGCCAGCTGGCCCGCGAGGATCTTTTCATCTTCAACTATCAGAATGCGCATACAAGGGTATCCAAAACAGGGTTGTGCCGGCATCGGCAACGGTTGGGGGGACGAACCGGATGACGGTAGGTTCACGGACTCACGCCGTTACTCCTCTTCCGGGGGCGGGCGCGGAGCGAACAGGCGCTCCAGATGGTGGCCCTTGAGCCACACCATCTCCAGGTTGTCAGCCCGATAGCCCACCTTGATGACGCTGTTCTCCTCGTCGATGAGCCTGAGCTCGTAGAGCCAGACGCCATCCTCCTCACCCAGATCGACGCGCAGCACGCGCACCGGCAGGCGGGAGGCCACCTCCATCAACTCATGAAACGGGCGGACCCGCCCCTCGCTGACCGCCTGTTGCAGCAAGGCCTCGTTCGGCTGGGCCGCCTGAACCAGCATCGGCAGCAGCAATCCAAGCAGGGGCAGCGCGCTATTCATGGGTGATTCATCTCTCAAAACCTAACATAATGCCGTTTATAGTGTGCCAGCCATGAATCCGGAATGAATATGATCCCACGCAGTATCCTGCTGATCTTGTGCCTCTTTTCCACCTTTGGCTGGGCGGCGCAGACACGTCTCGACATGGCCGGACTGGTCAAGTTGTTGCTGGCACAAGGTTATCACGACATTCGGGAAGTGGAGCTGGAAGGGGACAAATTCGAGGTCGATACCCTGAATGCCGACGATCAGCGCGTCCAGTTGCAGGTCGATGCCAACACCGGCGAGATCACCAAAAAAGAGGCCGAATAGGCCTCTTTTGCTATGGGCGTGACGGCTGTTGCGCCGCCTCCCTCCCGGCCACTTGCGCTCGCCTGCGCCAGGGGCGCAGCAGCTTTTCCCGACGGGGCCACAGCAGGGCGCAGGCCAGTACCAGATAGATGAGGGGCTCCTGCCACCCGCTCTTGACCGACCACCAGTAGTGTATCGGCACCAGCAGAGCCACCCCGTAGATCCAGTTGTGCAGCTTCTGCCAGGCCGGCCCCATGCGACGCAACAGGGCCGGGATCGAGGTGATGCCGAGCGCCAGCAACAGCAGCAGCGCCACCATGCCCACCACTATGTAGCTGCGCTTGACCAGCTCGCCGCCAATCAGCCCCCAGTCGAACTGCAGATCCAGCCCCAGCCAGACCATGAAGTGCAGGGACGCCCAGGCGGCGCACCAGAGCCCGAGGGGGCGGCGCAGCTTGATGAGCTGCCCCTGGCGCCAGCGCTTGGCGAGCGGCGACACCAGCAGGGTCAGCAACAGCAGGTGGAGGGCCCCCTTGCCAAGGTAATGGGTCAGCCCCTGGACCGGATCCCCCCCCAGCAGCCCGGCTGGCACGGCATAGCCCAGCCAGAGTAGAAAGCCGAGCGAACCAAGGTGCACCAGCGCCCGCAAGCCGTTGACATGGGCTGTTTTCAGTCTCGGCATCATATTGCAGTTCCCGTCATGTTTTTCCCGCTTCTCATCCCCTCTCCCACCAGGGGAGAAGGGGACAAGAGATCAGTCGGGCAGAGCGTCAGTCTCAATACCATTTACGCAGATCCATCCCCTGATAGAGGGACGCCACCTCGTCGCCGTAGCCATTGAACATCAGGGTCGGCTGGCGCTTGGCCCCGAAGATGCCCCCCTCGCCGATGAAACGCTCGCTCGCCTGGCTCCAGCGCGGGTGATCCACTTGCGGATTGACGTTGGCATAGAAACCATACTCGTTCGGCGCCAGCAGGTTCCAGGTGGTGGGGGGCATCTCCTCCACCAGGCGGATGGAGACGATGCTCTTGATGCTCTTGAAGCCGTACTTCCAGGGCACAACCAGCCGGATGGGAGCCCCGTTCTGGGCGGGCAGGGTTTTGCCATAGAGCCCCATGGCGAGGAAGGAGAGGGGGTGCATGGCCTCGTCGAGGCGCAAGCCCTCCACATAGGGATAATCGATGCCGCCCCCCAGGGCACGGGAGGCCTGCCCCGGTAACTGTTCCGGATCATAGAGCGTCTCGAAGGCCACGAACTTGGCGCGACTGGTGGGCTCGGCACGGCGGATCAGATCCGCCAGCGCAATGCCGCTCCAGGGCAGCACCATGGACCAGGCCTCCACGCAGCGCAGCCGATAGATGCGCTCCTCCAGCGTGCTCTTGTTGATGAGATCCCACACATCCAGGGTGAAGGGTTTGGCCACCTCCCCTTCCACCTTCAGGGTCCAGGGCTCGGGCTTGAGGTAATGGCCGTTGCGGGCCGGATCCCCCTTGTCGGTCCCCAGCTCGTAGAAATTGTTGTGGGTGGTGGCCTTCTCCTCCGGGGTGAGGATCAATCCCTCTGGCCGGGTCGCGGCACGGATGTCGAGGGGTCTGGTGGGGGCCACGGGGGCCGGCTTGTCCGGTGCGAAGAGATCCAGCAGGCTGGCCTTCACCGGAAACGCCAGGGTGGCGGCACCGACGCCCAGGCCCAGCCCTTTCAGGATGCGGCGACGATCCTGATAGACGGTTTCCGGCGTGACATCCTGTTCGGTGGGGTGATGAGAAGTACGGCGCTTGATCAACATGAAAAAACTCCCGGGACGATGAGGTTGACAACCATAAGACCCGCCCCGGCCGAGTTTTATTTCACACAGAATTACATGAGTTGGTAAAGGGGCAGTGCCTTGGCCATGGTACCGGCCAGGAAGAGCACTACGAACACCAGCAGAGGAACGATCACGTTTGGCACCATCAGACTCACTCCATGAGCAGGACAGGGCCTCTAACTATGGAACAAGGTCTGCGGCGCCTCCAATGAATTTTTTTCGCGAGCGCAAGCGTATTCCAGAGTTGCAAAGAGTGACCGGGATCACACACAATCCGGCCCCCGCTTGCTGCCGCTCCACCGCGGAGTAGGCTGCCTCCTTTTCCGGATTCAACCACTGAGAGTCACGCCATGAGCCCACTGTTCGCCATCGCCATCACGACCGGGATCCTCTCCGCCGTCTGGGGTGGACTGGCCGCCGCACTCGGTCTCATCTCCTGGGTCGGCTTCCTCGGCTGCACCAGCTACTTCGCCTCGAGTGGCGGTTACAAGGCGCTGTTACAGACCTTGCTGTGCAACACCACCGGCATGCTGTGGGCACTCCTGCTGATCCACGGGGAGACCTGGTGGGGGGCCGGCATGGCGGGTTATCTGATGACAGGGGTGGTGGCCACCCTGATGTGCGTGCAGGCCAAGCAGCAGTGGCTCGCCTACATTCCCGGCACCTTCGCCGGTTGCTGTGCCACCTTCGGCGCCGCAGGCGAGTGGCGGCTCATTCTGCCCTCCCTCATCATCGGCGCCCTGTTTGGCTATCTCATGAAGGCGAGCGGCCTCTGGCTCTCCCAGAAGACCCTCTCCACCGACGGCGTCAGCGACCCGGCCTGAGCCTGAGCCTGAGCCTGAGCCTGACAAGGTAACCGATTCGGTCGGAAACCAGAGGGGCGGCCCGTCATCGACGG
>NZ_JBFODR010000012.1:0-116137 GCF_040908425.1 Aeromonas sp. R2-1 | reverse complement strand
GCCGACGTCGCCAAGCAGGCCAACGAGCAGGCCGATGCGGGGGCCCAGGTCGTCGCCCAGGCCCGTCACGGCATCGTCGGCCTCTCCGGTGAAATCGAACAGGTCGCCGGGGTCATCGAGTCCCTGGCGAGCCAGACCGACTCCATCGGCAGCATCCTCGACACCATACGCAGCATCTCGGAGCAGACCAACCTGCTGGCCCTCAACGCCGCCATCGAGGCTGCCCGCGCCGGCGAGCAGGGCCGTGGCTTCGCCGTGGTGGCCGACGAGGTGCGCAACCTCGCCAGCCGCTCCGCCGCCTCCACCGCCGAGATCCAGGGCATGATCAACAGCCTCCAGGAACAGAGCGCCCGCGCCGTCAGCGCCATGGCCCAGGGCCGCAACCAGAGCCTGCGGGTGGTGACCCAGGCCGACGAGGCCAACGGCGCCCTCGACCAGATCACCGGACACATCACCCAGATCAGCGACATGAACATCCAGGTCGCCACCGCCACCGAAGAGCAGTCCAGCGTGGTGGGGGAGCTCAACCGCAACGTGGAGGACATCAACCAGCTCACCATGGAGACCGCCGATATCGCTCATCACCTGACCGAGTCAAGCCGCAACCTGCAGCACCTCTCCGGTGAGCTCGACAAGCTGGTCGGCAACTTCCGCCTCTGAGCGTCCGGCACCTCTTCCTGACCCGCACCAGGGCGCTTCGGCGCCCTTCTTCATGACCACGGCAAGCCGTGACGCACGGGGGATACGTCGTCTCCCACCGCCCTGCCACATGCCTCATAATCAGGAAAACGCGAGGAGGTATGATGGGCAAGCTGGTCGTGATGATAGTGCTGGGGGGGCTGCTCAGTGCCTGCAGCAGCGGGCCCGTGCGGGTGCACGGGGCCGATGTGAGCGTGGACGATACCCGGATCCGGGTCAGCGATGGGGATCGCGGAGGCGACGGTACCTTCTGCCCACCGGGACAGGCCAAGAAGGGGCGCTGCTGACCGCTGGGTGCCGAAAGACAGACAACAAAAAGCCGCTCCATGGAGCGGCTTTTCTTATGAAACGGGCAGAAGATTATTTTTTCTTCTTGGCCTTGGCATTCGGCAGGTCGGTGATGGAGCCTTCGAACACTTCGGCAGCCAGACCCACGGACTCGTGCAGAGTCGGGTGAGCGTGGATAGTCAGCGCGATGTCTTCGGCGTCGGCACCCATCTCGATGGCCAGACCGATTTCACCCAGCAGTTCACCGCCGTTGGTGCCCACGATGGCACCACCGATGACGCGGCCGCTCTCCTTGTCGAAGATCAGCTTGGTCATGCCGTCGGAGCAGTCGGACGCGATGGCACGACCGGAAGCAGCCCACGGGAAGGTGGCGACTTCGAAGTTCAGACCCTGTTGCTTGGCTTCCTTCTCGGTCAGACCCACCCAGGCCATCTCCGGCTCGGTATAGGCGATGGACGGAATCACTTTCGGGTCGAAGTAGTGCTTCTTGCCGGCGATGACTTCGGCCGCCACGTGGCCTTCGTGTACACCCTTGTGGGCCAGCATGGGCTGACCGACGATGTCGCCGATGGCGTGGATGTGGGCCACGTTGGTACGCAGCTGCTTGTCGACTTCGATGAAACCGCGCTCGTTGACGGCAACACCGGCCTTCTCGGCATCCAGCATCTTGCCGTTCGGCACACGACCCACGGCAACCAGCACGTTGTCGTAGCGAACCGGCTCGGCCGGGGCATGCTTGCCTTCATAGGAGACGTACAGGCCGTCTTCACGGGCTTCAACGGCGGTGACCTTGGTCTCCAGCATGATGTTGAATTTCTTGGCAACGCGCTTGGTGTAGATCTTGACGATGTCTTTGTCGGCAGCCGGTACCAGCTGGTCGGCAAATTCCACCACGTCGATCTCGGAGCCCAGGGAGGAGTACACGGTACCCATCTCCAGGCCGATGATGCCGCCACCGATGACCAGCAGCTTGCCAGGAACGGTCGTCAGTTCCAGCGCATCGGTAGAGTCCCATACACGGGGGTCGTCATGGGGGATGAACGGCAGCTTCACCGGACGGGAACCGGCAGCGATGATGGCGTTGTCGAAGGTGACGGTGGTCTTGCCGTCGGCGCCTTCCACTTCTAGGGTGTTCGGGCCGGTGAACTTGCCAAAGCCGTTAACAACCTGGACTTTACGCATCTTGGCCATGCCAGCCAGACCGCCGGTCAGCTGGTTGATGACCTTCTCTTTCCACAGACGCACCTTGTCGATGTCGGTCTGCGGGGCACCGAAGACGATGCCGTGCTCGGCCAGCGCCTTGGCTTCTTCAATGACTTTGGCGACGTGCAGCAGTGCCTTGGACGGGATGCAACCCACGTTCAGGCAGACGCCACCCAGGGTGGAGTAACGCTCGACGATAATGGTATCCAGACCCAAGTCAGCCGCACGGAAGGCAGCGGAATAACCGGCAGGGCCAGCACCCAGTACTACGACCTGGGTTTTGATTTCTTTACTCATCATGACCTCTTTGTCGTTCTTATATCCCCGGACAGCACAGTCTTATGCCAAACAAGGCCGCTGCAGCCGTGAAAAAAACGGGGCAAGTTTACAATCCTGTTAACGAAATGAGAAGCAAAAAGGGCGGGCTCTGGGCCCGCCCTCTCACTTACAGGACCAGTCGACGAATGTCGGACAACACACCACTCAGGGTGGTGATGAAGCGGGCACCGTCGGCGCCATCGATGACGCGGTGGTCGTAGCTCAGAGCCAGCGGCAGCATCAGGCGCGGCACGAACTCTTTACCGTTCCACTTCGGCTTCATCTCGGACTTGGAGACGCCCAGGATGGCCACTTCCGGCGCGTTGACGATCGGGGTAAAGCTGGTACCGCCGATGCCACCCAGGCTGGAGATGGTGAAGCAACCGCCCTGCATGTCGGCAGCGGTCAGCTTGCCGGCACGGGCCTTCTTGGAGATCTCGGCCAGATCGCGGGACAGCTCGTGGATGCCCTTCTTGTTGACGTCGCGAACCACCGGAACCACCAGACCGTTGGGGGTATCCACCGCCACACCGATGTGGATGTACTTCTTCATGATCAGCTTGCTGCCGTCTTCGGACAGGGCGCTGCAGAAGCGCGGATGGGCTTCCAGGGCCTTGGCGGCCGCCTTCAGGATGAACACCAGCGGGGTGATCTTCACGTCCAGCTTCTGCTTCTCGGCCAGGATGTTCTGCTCTTTACGGAACGCTTCCAGATCCGTGGTATCGGCTTCGTCGAACTGGGTGACGTGGGGGATCATGGCCCAGTTGCGGTGCAGGGCAGGACCGGAGATCTTCTGGATACGGGTCAGTTCCAGCTCTTCGACCGGGCCGAACTTGCTGAAATCAACCTTCGGCCAGGCCACGACGCTCATGCCGTTGCCAGTGCCGGTGCCGGCAGCCGGAGCGGACTCGGCGCGCTTGACCGCATCCTTCACGTAAGCCTGCACGTCTTCTTTGACGATGCGACCCTTGCGACCGGAGGCTTTCACCTTGGCCAGGTTGACGCCGAACTCGCGCGCCAGACGGCGTACTGCCGGGGAGGCGTGGACATAGGCGTCGTTGGCGACGAAATCGGAGGCGGCAGCAGCCTGGGCAACCGGCGCAGGAGCGGCGGCAGCCGGCGCGGCAGCAACGGGCGCTGCGGCAGGAGCCGGAGCAGCCACGGCAGCCGGAGCGGCACCCGCCACTTCGAATACCATGATCAGGGAACCGGTGGAGACCTTGTCACCCGCCTTCACCTTGATCTCCTTGACCACACCGGCGAACGGCGCAGGCACTTCCATGGAGGCCTTGTCGCCTTCCACGGTGATCAGGGACTGGTCGGCTTCAACCTTGTCACCCACGGCGACCATGATTTCGGTCACTTCCACTTCGTCACCGCCGATGTCCGGCACGTTGACGTCCTTGGCACCGGCGGCAACCGGAGCAGCGGCAGCCACGGGGGCAGCAGCAGGAGCCGGCGCGGCAACAGCGGCCGGGGCAGCGCCCGCCACTTCGAAGACCATCACCAGGGAGCCGGTGGAAACCTTGGCGCCGGCGGCGACCTTGATCTCGACCACGCGACCGGCGAACGGTGCCGGTACTTCCATGGAGGCCTTGTCACCTTCCACGGCGATGATGGACTGGTCGGCTTCAACCATGTCGCCCACGGCAACCATGATCTCAGTCACTTCGACTTCGTCACCACCGATGTCCGGCACGTTGACGTCCTGGCGAGCGGCAGCAGCAGGAGCGGCGGCCGGCGCGGCAGCAACCGGGGCAGCAGCCTGGACCGGAGCCGGTGCGGCAGCGCCCTCGGATTCGAAGACCATGATCTGGGAACCGGTGGCAACCTTGTCGCCCACCTTGATCAGGATCTCTTTGACGATACCGGCGGCCGGAGCCGGGACTTCCATGGAGGCCTTGTCACCTTCCACGGCGATCAGGGACTGGTCCAGCTCGACCTTGTCACCCACAGCCACCATGATCTCGGTGACTTCAACTTCATCGGCACCGATATCCGGCACCATAATCTGTTTGGACATTGCGCTTTATCCTCTTGCGTGCATCCGCGTGGCAGCCTGAGCATCACCACGCGCATCCCGCGTTATCCGTTTAAACCCAGGCAAGGTCGCGCCGGATACCCGGCGCGACACTCAATCCTCTTACGCGTACAGCGGGTTGACCTTGTCGGCATCGATGCCGTACTTGACGATGGCTTCGGCCACAACCTGCTTGTCTACCTCGCCGCGCTTGGCCAGTTCGGTCAGGGCAGCAACCACTACGTAGAACTCGTTCACTTCGAAGTGACGACGCAGGTTGGCACGGCTGTCGGAGCGGCCGTAACCGTCGGTACCCAGTACACGGTAGTTCTCGGTCGGAACGAAGGCACGCACCTGATCGGCGAAGGACTTCATGTAGTCAGTCGCAGCGATGGTGGCTTCGGAACCCAGTACCTGAGCGATGTAGGGCACACGCGCTTCGGCGGTCGGGTGCAACATGTTCCAGCGATCCGCGTCCTGACCGTCACGAGCCAGTTCGTTGAAGGAGGTGACGCTGAACACGTCGGAACCCACGCCGTACTCGCTGGCCAGGATCTGGGCGGCAGTGCGCACGTGACCCAGGATGGAACCACAACCCAGCAGCTGTACCTTGGCCTTGGTGCCGGCCACGGTTTCCAGCTTGTAGATACCCTTGCGGATGCCTTCCTCGGCGCCTTCCGGCATGGCCGGCATGGCATAGTTCTCGTTCAGGGTAGTGATGTAGTAGAACACGTTCTCCGGGTTCTCACCGTACATGCGGCGCAGGCCGTCCTGTACGATCACCGCCACTTCATAGGCGTAGGACGGGTCGTAGGAGATGCAGTTCGGGATGGTGTTGGCCAGGATGTGGCTGTGACCATCTTCGTGCTGCAAGCCCTCTCCGTTAAGAGTGGTACGACCGGAGGTCGCGCCCAGCAGGAAGCCACGGGCTTGCTGGTCACCGGCTGCCCACGCCATGTCGCCGATCCGCTGGAAGCCGAACATGGAGTAGTAGATGTAGAACGGGATCATCGGACAGTCGTTGGTGCTGTAAGAGGTGGCAGCAGCCAGCCAGGAGGACATGGCGCCCAGCTCGTTGATACCGTCTTGCAGAACCTGACCCTGCTTGTCTTCCTTGTAGTAGGAAACGATGTCGCGGTCTTGCGGGGTGTACTGCTGACCGTGCGGGCTGTAGATACCGATCTGGCGGAACAGGCCTTCCATACCGAAGGTACGGGCTTCGTCAGCCAGGATCGGGACGATGCGCTTGCCGATGGACTTGTCTTTCAGCATCACGTTCAAGGAACGCACGAACGCCATGGTGGTGGAGATTTCGCGCGCCTGTTCACCCAGCAGCGGACCGAAGGCATCCAGCGCCGGGATTTCCAGCTTGGTGGTGCTCTCGCGCAGACGGGTCGGTACATAGCCCTTCAGTGCGGCACGGCGGGCGTGCAGGTACTTGTGCTCTTCGGTACCCTCTTCGATCTTCAGGTACGGCAGGTTTTCCAGCTGCTCGTCGGTGACCGGCAGGTTGAAACGATCGCGCAGGTGACGCACGGAGCCCAGATCCATCTTCTTGACCTGGTGAGCGATGTTCTTGCCTTCGGCCGCTTCGCCCATGCCATAGCCCTTGATGGTCTTGGCCAGGATCACGGTCGGCTTGCCCTTGGTCTGTGCAGCCTTGGAGAAGGCGGCGAACAGTTTGCGGGGGTCGTGACCACCGCGGTTCAGGGCGAAGATCTCCTCGTCGGTCATGTCTTTGACCAGCGCAGCGGTTTCCGGGTAACGGTTGAAGAAGTGCTCGCGCACGTAGGCACCGTCACGGGACTTCATGGTCTGGTAGTCACCGTCCACGGTCTCGTTCATCAGCTGGATCAGCTTGCCGGAAGTGTCTTTCTTCAGCAGCTCATCCCACTTGCGACCCCAGATGACCTTGGTCACGTCCCAGCCAGCGCCGGCGAACAGACCTTCCAGCTCGTTGATGACCTTGCCGTTGCCGACAACCGGACCATCCAGACGCTGCAGGTTGCAGTTGACCACGAACACCAGGTTGTCGAGCTTTTCACGCACGGCAACGGTCAGGGCACCCTTGGCTTCCGGCTCGTCCATCTCGCCGTCACCCAGGAAGGCGTAAACGGTCTGCTCGGAGCAATCCTTGATGCCACGGTCGGTCAGGTACTTCAGGAAACGCGCCTGATAGATGGCGGCGATGGGGCCCAGACCCATGGAAACGGTCGGGAACTGCCAGAATTCCGGCATCAGTTTCGGGTGCGGGTAGGAAGGGATACCCTTGCCATCCACTTCCTGACGGAAGTTGTCCAGCTGCTCTTCGGTCAGGCGACCTTCGGCGAATGCACGGGCGTAGATGCCCGGGGAGATGTGACCCTGGAAGTAGACCAGATCGCCACCGTCCTTCTCGTTGCGGGCACGGAAGAAGTGGTTGTAGCAGACTTCGTAGATGGTCGCGGAAGAGGCGAAGGAAGACATGTGACCACCCAGGTCCAGGTCCTTCTTGGAAGCGCGCAGCACGATCATCATGGCGTTCCAGCGGATGATGGCGCGAATGCGGCGTTCCATTTCCAGGTCGCCCGGGTAAGCCGGCTCGTCGCTGGACGGGATGGTGTTGATGTAGTCGCGGTTTGCCTTGGCAGCCACGTCCACACCGCTTGCGCGGGCTTTCTCGGCCAACTGTTCAAGGATGAACTGAGCGCGTTGCGGACCCTCTTCACGCAGCAGGGATTCCAGAGAGGCAAGCCACTCCAGCGTTTCTATCGGGTCCACATCGTTCTTCAGGATATCAGACATGGCTGGTTCCTATGTTGTTGTGATTGCACGGCATTGCACGGCGAAGGGCGCAAGCATTCGACAATTAAGAAAGCCTTGTGGGATTAGTTTTCCTGCTGACGGATCCGACGCATGGATCGCTGGATCCGGCTGTCTTCCCTCTGCATATCCAACAAGGTGTCCTCGATAAAGGCCAGGTGCTCATGACAAGCAGCCCTGGCCCGCTCCGGAGCCCCCGACAGGATAGCCTCGATCAGGCTCGCACGATGGCGACGGATCTTGGCGACCACTCCCGGACGGCGATTCAAAATTTCGTTATTGCGTAAAATGTTCTGCTCGAGCATGGGGCCCATGGCCCGCAACAGGTGCAGCAGCACCACGTTGTGGGAGGCCTCGGCCACGGCCAGATAGAACTGGGTCACGGCGGCCGATTCGACCACCAGCGACCCTTGCTGACCGGCTTCTTCGATGGCGGCTTGCGCCAGGCGAATCCGTTCGAAATCAGCCTCGGTGCCCCGCAGCGCCGCATAGTAGGCACAGATGCCTTCCAGCGCGTGACGAAACTCCAGCAGGTCGTACTGGGCTTCCGGGTGAGTGCTGAGCAGTTCGAACAGGGGGTCGGCGATCCCCTTGCTCAGGGCATTTTGTACGTAAGTGCCACCGCCCTGACGACGATACAAGAGTCCTCTCGCTTCCAGGCGCTGGATGGCTTCGCGCAAGGAAGGGCGCGACACCTGAAACTGGATGGCGAGTTCCCGCTCGGGCGGCAACTTCTGGCCCGGCTGCAGGCTGCCTTCCAGAATCATGCTTTCCAGCTCGGCGACAATGGCGTCGGCCAGCTTGGGCTGAGTTATCTTGATATAGGGCATGAGGCTACTTTGTTAAATTGGTATTACCAATTTTATGGTTGGGGCGAAAATTAGCAGAGGGCTTGAAAAAAGTCCACCCAAAAGATGATCTGAATCAAGAAGCTCGGTTGCCACTTTGGGGGTGAAAACGCGGAATCATGACATAGCTCATAGAAAATGGTCTGACCAATATTTGTGAACTTGCTCACCGATAACATTTGGCCAACAACATGAAAAATGGCTTGCCAGACAAGGCAAGCCATTGATTCTAAAAACACAAAATAATTTTTAGATTTTTCACTCAAAGTGAAGCTTTTCCCGATAGCGAGGCCATTCGAAACTCTCACCCGGATCCGTCTTGCGGCCCGGCGCGATGTCGCAGTGGCCGACGATACGGTCCGCCGTGATGGCGGGATAACGGTGAACAATCGCCCGGCTGAGGTCCGACAGCACCTCGTATTGCTTGTCGCTGTAGGGAAGCTCGTCGGTTCCTTCCAGTTCGATCCCGATGGAAAAATCGTTGCACGCCTCCCTCCCCTCCCAGCTCGAAACTCCCGCATGCCATGCCCTGGCGCCAAAAGGCACGTACTGTACCAGTTCCCCATCGCGGCGGATCAGGCAGTGGGCCGAGACCCTCAGTTGGTGAATACCGGCGAAATAGGGGTGAGCACCGGGATCGAGGCGCCCCAGAAACAGATCGTCGATAAAGGGGCCACCAAACTGCCCGGGGGGCAGGCTGATGCCGTGTATCACCAACAAGGAGACATCCTCCGGGCTGAGCCTCTCATTGTGATGGGGGGAAGGCACCTTGCGGGCCTGCTCGCACCATCCTTCTCGATCGATGGAAAACAGGGTTGTGGGTTGTGTCATCGTCTGCTCGACTCACAAATGGAAGCGATGTGCCTCTGGCGGGATGGGAAAACTGGGAACAAGTCTCTGAATTCATGGATAACGCTATGTTAGGCTGAGCCATTCACTCGCGCGATATGGGACACACTATGCACCCGATGGCACGCCGTCTCTGGCTGCTCGCCTGGCTCTCGCTGCTGGGTCTGCTGACCCTCTACTTTCATGGCCGTGAACAACCGTCGGTGACCGCCAGCGGCGATCTGCTGCTCAGGGCCGATGCCAGCGGCCATTATCGTCTGGAGGGTGCCATCAACGACCAGCCGGTGCAACTGCTGCTGGACACAGGAGCAACCCGGGTGACCATACCGAGCCAGGTGGCCGCCCGGCTCGGCCTCGTCGCCACGGGCCGTAGCCGTGTCAACACGGCAGCCGGAGAGATCCAGGTCGAAACCGGCCGGATCGAAAGTCTGGCGATGGGTCCGCTGACCCTGTACGATTTGTCCGTCTTTATCAATCCGGCTGCCGACGGGGAGGAGATCCTGGTGGGCATGAATGCCCTGGGCAGGCTGGAATTGCGCCAGAAAGACAGGCAATTGCTTCTCAGACCCTTGCAGGAATAAGGCATGTTACAACAGGACATCCGCCGCGCCGTGCGCGCCGCACTTCTCGAAGACTTGGGCGATGCCCTCACCGCGCTGGATCAACCGGATGCCAGCGCCGACATCACGGCCCAGCTGATCCCGGCCGATCGCATCTCGACCGCGCGAGTCATCACCCGCGAGGCGGGCGTCTTCTGCGGCCAGCCCTGGGTCGACGAGGTGTTTGCCCAGCTCGGTGGCGAAGTGAAGGTCGAGTGGAAAGTGCAAGATGGTGAACGCCTTGCCCCCAATCAGGAGCTGTTCCGCCTCCATGGCCCCGCCCGCGTACTGCTGACCGGCGAGCGCAATGCGCTGAACTTCGTGCAGACCCTTTCCGGGGTCGCCACCCTGACCGCCCGTTATGTAGCCGAGCTGGAAGGCACTGACTGCCGCCTGCTCGATACCCGCAAGACCCTGCCCGGCCTGCGCAGCGCCCAGAAGTATGCGGTCACCTGCGGCGGCGGCAAAAACCACCGCATCGGTCTGTTTGATGCCTACCTCATCAAGGAGAACCACATTCTCGCCTGCGGCGGCATCGCTGAAGCAATCAGCGAAGCGCGCCGTCTCAATCCGGACAAACCGGTGGAAGTCGAGGTCGAATCCCTGGCCGAGCTGGAGCAGGCCCTGGCCGCACGGGCCGACATCGTGATGCTGGACAACTTCGACATCCCCATGATGCAGGAAGCCGTTCGCCTCAATCAGGGCAGAGCCAAGCTGGAAGTCTCCGGCAACGTCACCCTCGATACCCTTGCCGGATACGCCGCGACCGGGATCGACTTCATCTCGGTGGGAGCGCTGACCAAGCATGTGCGGGCACTGGATCTCTCCATGCGCTTTGTCGCGGCTTGAGCAAGCCCCATCCGTTGCTCGTGCCCAAAAATATTACAGGGCTCGAAACTTGCAAAAGGCGCCATCGGCGCCTTTTCTTTATGCAGGATCCCACGACATAAGGAGTGTGAAGATGGGCCCTCCCGCCTCATGACAAGTGCCAATGGAAGCCATTTAATCTTTGATTTTTCTACACATTTCACTAAATGACATAAAAGTGGCTAACAAGGTCCCCGCCTCTGTTGCCAACCCGAAGCGCTCGGATAAGATACCAGCGTGGATAGCATTCCACCGGTGCTTATCAGGAAACATGGAAAAAAGGATATTTCACATGAAAAGACAGTCAGGGTTTACGCTAATCGAATTGATGATCGTCGTTGCGATCGTCGCCATCCTCGCCGCCATCGCCTTGCCGGCGTATCAGAGCTATACCAAACGCGCCAAATTCTCCGAGGTCATTGCCGCTGTAGGTCCGGCCAAAACCGCCGTAGAAGTCTGCGTTCAAGGGTGGGCTGGTGCTTCTGCAGCGATTGGTGATAGTTGTGCAACAGCAGGTAGAAATGCAGTCTCTGGGGCCAGTGCACAAACCGATAATTTTGATAACGTCGCTGTTTCCAATGCTGGTGGCACCATTACCATTACCGGCACAGCAGCCGCAGCTCTGGATAATTCCACTTATCAACTGGTAACTTCTGGTGCAGTTACGCCTAATGGACAAGTGCTCTGGAATATTTCAGGGTCTTGTAAAACAGATGGTAAATGCTAACGCATGACCTCTAGCCTCAATAGCGGCCTGGCCACCAGCCTGGCCGCTTCTTCCCTCCTCAGTGAGCCGGACTCACAGCGCTATCTGAGCCAGGCCAAGGCGCAGCGCAAGCCCTTTGTCACCTTCCTGATTGAAAACGACATCCTCGACAGCAAAGCCCTCGCCGATTTCTGCGAGCTGGAATATGGGGTACCTCTACTGGATCTGGCGGCCTTCGATCTCGCCGAGATCCCGCAGAAATACCTCAATCAAAAGCTGATTGAAAAGCACCATGTCCTGCCCATCTACACCCAGGGGCATACTCTCTATATCGCCATGTCCGATCCGACCAATGTGTCGGCTCTGGAGGATTTTGGCTTCAGTTTTGGCCTGCACACGGAAGCCCTGCTGGTCGAAGAGAGCAAGCTGACCGCCGCCATCGGCAAGCTGATGGAGAGCGAGCAGGATAGCCTGGGCATGGATCATATCGACGAGGCCGAGATCTCCGAACTCGAGGTCTCCGACGAGAGTTCCCGCCTCGACGAGAGCGTCAACACCGCGGACGATGACGCCCCCATCGTCAAATACATCCACAAGATCATGATGGATGCCATCAAGCGCGGGGCCTCCGACCTACATTTCGAACCCTACGAGACCAAGTACCGGATCCGCTTTCGGGTAGACGGCATACTGCACGAAGTCGCCACGCCGCCGGTCAACCTGGCCAACCGCTTCGCGGCGCGCCTCAAGGTGATGGCGCGGCTCGACATTGCCGAACGGCGCCTGCCCCAGGATGGCCGCATCAAGCTCAAGATTTCGCGCAACAGATCCATGGACATGCGGGTCAACACCCTGCCCACCATGTGGGGCGAAAAGATCGTGATCCGGCTGCTGGACTCCTCGGCCGCCCGGCTCAATATCGATCAACTCGGCTTTGACGACCGGCAGAAGACGCAATACCTGCACGCCCTCTCCAAACCTCAGGGCATGATCCTGGTCACCGGCCCTACGGGGTCAGGCAAGACGGTCTCACTCTATACCGGCCTCAACATCCTCAACACCAGCGAGGTCAATATCTCCACCGCCGAAGATCCGGTCGAGATAAACCTGCCCGGCGTCAACCAGGTGCAGATCAATCCCAAGGCGGGGCTCACCTTCGCCAGCGCCCTGCGCTCCTTCCTGCGCCAGGATCCCGACATCGTCATGGTGGGGGAGATACGGGATCTGGAAACCGCCGAGATCGCCATCAAGGCCGCCCAGACCGGTCACCTGGTGCTCTCCACCCTGCACACCAACTCGGCGGCAGAAACGCTTACCCGGATGATGAACATGGGGGTGCCGGCCTTCAACATCGCCTCTTCGGTCACCCTCATCATGGCCCAGCGCCTTGCCCGCAAACTCTGCGATCACTGCAAGGCGCCGGAAGTGGTGCCGGAAGCCGAGTTGCTGGAGCTGGGCTTCACCCAGCAGCAACTGGCCGCTGGTTTGCGGCTGTTCAAGCCCGTGGGATGCAAGGAGTGCTCGGGAGGCTACAGAGGCCGGGTCGGCATCTATGAGATCATGCTGATGTCCGACAACATCGCCAAGCTCATCATGCAGGGAGCCAACTCGCTGCAGATTGCCGCGATAGCCCAGAAGGAAGGGATGCGCACCCTGCGTACATCCGGCCTCGAGAAAGCGCGTCTTGGCGTCACCAGTCTGGCCGAAATCAACAGGATCACCACCAACTGAGTTCGCAGTGCCCGAGTCATCTCGCCGGGTGAAGCCGCTGCCATCACCCCGATGACCTTCTTCAAGCCAAGATGAGCCGGACAGGCAGCAGCATCCGGCCACCGTCGCCCAATTGCAGGATGCAGTGATGGCCACATTAGCTCAAAAACGCAACGCACCGAAAAAAGTCTTCTCCTACCGCTGGCACGGCGTCAACCGCAAGGGACAGAAGGTCTCAGGCGAGCTGCAAGCCGACAGTATCACCACCGTCAAGGCCGAGCTGCGCAAGCAGGGCGTCAACGTCACCAGGGTCAACAAGCAGAGCCAGGGGCTCTTCTCCAAGGGCGGCGCCAAGATCAAGCCGATGGACATCGCCGTCATCTCCCGCCAGATCACTACCATGCTTTCCGCCGGCGTGCCTCTGGTGCAGAGTCTTCAGATCATTGCCCGCGGCCACGAGAAAGCGGCGGTGCGCGAGCTCATCGGCCAGATCGCCGCCGATGTGGAAACGGGCACCCCGCTCTCGGAGGCGTTGCGCCGCCATCCCCGCCACTTCGACGACCTCTATTGCGATCTGGTCGAGGCCGGGGAGCAATCCGGTGCCCTGGAGACCATCTACGACCGTATCGCCATCTACCGCGAGAAGAACGAAGCCCTCAAATCCAAGATCAAGAAGGCCATGTTCTATCCGTCCATGGTCATTCTGGTAGCCATCGTCGTCACCTCCATCCTGCTGCTCTTCGTCATTCCCCAGTTCGAGGATATCTTCAAGAGCTTCGGTGCCGAGCTGCCCGCCTTCACCCGGTTCGTCATCGCCATCTCCCGCTTTATGCAGGAGTGGTGGTACGCCATCTTTGGCGGCGCTGCTCTCGCCGTCTTCCTCTATGTGCGGGCCTGGCGAAAATCCCAGAAGGTCAGGGACAACACGGACAAGTTCATCCTCACCATTCCCGTGGTGGGCAACATACTGCACAAGGCGGCCATGGCCCGTTTTGCACGCACCCTCTCCACCACCTTCTCCGCCGGTATCCCACTGGTGGATGCCCTGGTCTCGGCGGCCGGAGCATCGGGCAACTATGTCTATCGCACTGCGACCATGGCCATTCGCAACGAGGTGGTGGCCGGCATGCAGATCAACGTCGCCATGCGCACCGTGGATCTTTTCCCCGACATGGTGACCCAGATGGTGATGATCGGTGAGGAATCCGGCGCCATCGACGACATGCTCTCCAAGGTCGCCGCCATTTTCGAACAGGAGGTGGACGACATGGTCGACGGCCTCACCAGCCTGCTCGAACCCATCATCATGGTGGTGCTCGGGGTGCTGGTCGGCGGCATGGTAGTAGCCATGTACCTCCCCATTTTCAAGCTGGGCTCTGTGATACACTGACCCCCTCGACAGAGGGCCGGGCGGTGCATTTCCCCCGGCCATCTGTCATCCCCGTTCCCGACACAAGCGATTGATCTATGGTGCCTTTGATCGAACTGGCCCAGGGCTTGCCCTGGCTCTATCTCTCCTTGATTTTCCTTTTCTCCCTGATGGTGGGCAGCTTCCTGAACGTGGTGATCCATCGCCTGCCCATCATGATGGAGCGGGCCTGGCATGCCGAATACAGCGACTATTTCGGTGACGGTGAAGAGACTCCTCCTGCAACCGGACGATACAACCTCATGGTACCTCGCTCCCGCTGCCCCCACTGCGACCACCCCATAGGGGCGCTGGAGAACATTCCCCTGCTGAGCTGGCTATGGCTCAGGGGGCGCTGCCGCAACTGCCACGCCCCCATTTCGGCTCGCTATCCCCTGGTCGAGCTGCTCACCGCCCTGCTGTCGGTCTCGGTAGCAGCCGCGCTTGCCCCCGGCTGGGGCACCCTTGCCGCTTTGTTGCTCACCTGGACATTGGTCGCACTGACCTTCATCGACCTGGACAAGATGCTCTTGCCGGATCAGCTCACCCTGCCCCTGCTCTGGGGTGGCCTGCTGTTCAATCTGGTGGGCGGTTTCGTGCCCCTGGCCGATGCGGTGGTCGGCGCCATGGCGGGCTATCTGGTGCTCTGGAGCCTCTACTGGGCCTTCAAGCTGCTGACCGGCAAGGAAGGGATGGGCTATGGCGACTTCAAACTGCTGGCGGCACTGGGCGCCTGGCTCGGCTGGCAAGCCTTGCCCATCGTGCTGCTGCTCTCTTCGCTGGCAGGCGCCATCATCGGCATCGGTCTCATCCTGCTGCGCAACCACCACCAGGGCAAACCCATTCCCTTTGGCCCCTATCTCGCCATCGCGGGCTGGATAACGCTGCTGTGGGGCGATAGCATCACCCGCTGGTATCTTGATGTCGTGCTCTAGCAAAAGGATCTCTGACCCATGTATGTAGTCGCAATCACTGGGGGAATCGGCAGCGGCAAGACCACGGTTGCCAACCGCTTTGCCGAGCTGGGCATCGAGGTGGTGGATGCGGACATCATCGCCCGCGAGGTAGTAGAGCCCGGCACCCCTGCTCTGGCTGCCATCGCCGCCCATTTTGGCCCGGATGTCGTTGCCCCCGATGGCCAGCTCGATCGCCGCCGGCTGCGAGAGCGGATCTTCACCGATTCGCAGGCCAAGGAGTGGCTCAATGCCCTGCTCCATCCCCTCATCCGCACCGAGATGCTGCGCCAGTGTGCGGCAACCCGCTCCCCCTACTGCCTGCTGGTCGTCCCCTTGCTGGTGGAAAACAGGCTCACTTCCCTCGCCGATCGGGTACTGGTGATCGATGTGGACGAAGCGACGCAAATCGAGCGTACCTGCCGCCGCGATGGCGTCACTCGGGAACAAGCCCAGGCGATACTGGCGTCCCAGGCGAGCCGCAACGAGCGCCTGGCGATGGCCGACGACGTCCTGGACAACCAGAGTGGTACGAGTGAGACCATCGGGCAGCGAATTTTCGCCCTGCACCAGACATATCTGGCATTTGCCTCTCAACAAGCCCACCAACTGTGAGTACACTAGGCCGGTTTATGGCTGGCCAGGATTAGGCATGATTTACGATTTTCCCCTCAATGAAAAAAGCCGGACCTATCTTCGTCTGGAGTCCCTGTTTTCCCAGATCCGCGACAATCTGGAGAGTGACCAGTCCTGGGCACATATCGCCTTCTTCAAGGGGTTGTTCGATTTGCAGGAGTTGCTGGAGCGTGGTGACCTGCGTGCCGATCTCATCAAGGATCTGGAGCGCCTCGGCCAACGCCTGAGCCACTGGGCCAGTCTGCCTGACGTCGATCTCGAGCAGATCCAGCGGATGCAGCAGGAGAGTACCCAGCTCTCCCGCAACCTGCTGAACTCCCCGCGCCCCGGCGCCCGTCTGAAAGAGGATCGCCTGCTCGGCTCCATTCGTCAGCGCTTCTCCATTCCGGGTGGTCTGTGCGCCTTCGATGTGCCGCAACTGCACCACTGGCTGGCGACCCCGGCCGTCACCCGCCACCAGCAGATGCAGCAATGGCTGAGTGACATCACCCTGCTGATGAACGCCATCTCCCTGTTGCTGCGCCTGTGGCGCGAGTCGGGCAACTTCAGCGACCAGGTGGCCACCAACGGCTTCTTCCAGGATACCGCCGAAGGGGCTGAACTGATCCGCATCCGTCTGGCGGGCACCCAGCCTTGCTATCCGACCCTGAGCGGCCACAAGAACCGCTTCGCCCTGCGCTTCCTGCCGACGACGGAACAGCAGATAGGCGACGTCTCCTTCCAGCTCGCCTGTTGTTGAGGAGCGCCCCATGGTGACCAAGGTAAAGTGCCCGACCTGTCAGAGCGAGATCGAATGGGGCCCGCAGAGCCCGTTTCGCCCCTTCTGCAGCAAGCGCTGCCAGCTGATCGACCTCGGCGAGTGGGCGGATGAACAGAAGCGCATCCCGGGCGAGATCAACCCGGATCTGCTGCCCGACCCGGAACAGGGCGATCCCTGGCAATAAACACTTCACGATCAAAAAAGGGCCCTCAGGCCCTTTTTCGTTGGTATCGATTCCCTTTCAGGCAAGCGAGGCCTGCAACCGCGCGACGATGGGGCCGTTGGCATCCGGGAAGCGGTATTCGTGCAGCGAGGCCAGTGGCACCCAGCGACACTCCTGCCCCTCCTTGCCAAAGGGCTCGCCGTGGAAGCGGGTCACCTTCCAGATATCCAGCAAGACCTGCTTGTCGGGGTAGTCGTGGTGCAGCTCCATGAAGGGGGCACAATCCTGCACCCGGATCCCGATCTCTTCCCACAATTCCCTGTCCAGCGCGGTGAGCAGATCCTCCCCCGACTCCACCTTGCCACCGGGAAACTCCCAGCGATCCCCCTGATGGCGATCGGCTGAGCGTTTGGCGATGAAGATATCGCCCCGTTCGTTCTCGATGACGCCCACCGCCACCCAGATCCGTTTCTTCTGTTCCATCATTGTCCTCAGCGTAAACACGGCAAACGGGCGATCCAGGGGGCAAGCCGAATGGCCTGCTGATCCCCCCGGGCCCTGAAGAGATCCTGCCCGACATGCTCATTGCCCGGCGGCGCAACCTGCGGCCAGGGCACCGCACCGGGCGGAGTGAAACAACGATCGTGTACCCGCGCGCTCTGGCGCAGATAGCGCCATAAACAGTCTCGCAAGAACCACTGGTCGATGTTCGGTGTTTCCATGGTACTGGGCTGATAGCTCGCCATCAGCGGCGCAAGGGGAGGCAGCACACCGGCCACACCGCCCCACATGCCGGCCAGCACCAGATCGGTGTGGCTCCACCAGTCACGCATGATATGGAACCAGCGCCCCGATGCAAGCCAGTCATCGACCGCCAGCCGCTCCCGCAGATTCAGCACGGAGTCCGCATCGCGCACAAGGAAGCGCCCCACTCCGGGATCATTGGCGACCAGGAAGCGCCAGCAGAGGCGCTGACGCTGGGATTGGCCATCGGGCTGCACCTTTATCTCTGCGCCATGTTCCTGCAGGCAGGCCAGAAACCCCTGAGGGACACTGCCATCCACATAGAAGCGCACCCGCCAACCGGGATAGAGGTAAGCTGCGGCCAGCACATTGTCGAGCGCTCCCCGCAAATAGCGAGGCTGTGCTCCCCACAAGGAGAAGGCGATGACTGCCTGCTTCTCCCCCTGCTCCGCGAGCCAGACATCAGGCCCCTCTGTCGGCAGCACCCACCCCGCGACGGACTGCGAGACGGCCTCATCCTTGAGAGTCAGGGCACGGGTTCCCGCTTGTGCCGCTTCTTCATGGCGTCCTAGCTTGGCAAGGGAAGTGCAAAGCCCGTCATGGACCAGATAATCATCCGGCTCGCGCCGCACCAGTTCGACCAGGTGCGTCACGGCCCGCTCATGTTGATCGGAGCGCGAGAGGCAGACACAGAGATTGCGCAGCACCTCAGTGTTATCGGGCGCGGACCGGTACGCCAGCGTCAGCACCTGTGCCGCCGAGGCGGGATCGCCGGACAAAAAGAGGTAATAGGCAAACTGCAGTTGCAGGGGAACGGATTTGTTCGTCTCTGCGTTCAGCCTGCTCAGCACACAACGGATCGCTTCCTGGCGTCTCTCCTGCAGCCAGTGCCCATGTGCCTCCCCATCCCATCCCGCCGGCAATCTGCTCATCGTCCCCTCCTTGGTCCGAAAATGAATACACCGCCCGGAGGCGGTGTATTCATCATGGCAGGGTGTCAGGTCAGCTGACCGTGACAGTGCTTGTATTTTTTACCCGAACCACAGGGGCAGGGATCGTTGCGCCCGATCTTCTGCTCGTCGCGCACGAAGGTGGTATGGCCCTCGGCCCCACCCGTATCCTCGTCAGCCAGCTGGTTTTCGGCCGTGGCATGGGTGTAGGTACGGGGAGCGGCTTCGGCCTGCTGGCGCTGCTGCTCTTCCATCGCCTCCACATCCCGCTCCTGCACCTGTACCCGGCTCAGGATGCTGACCACGTCGCGCTTGAGGGTCTCCAGCATCTGGGTAAACAGATCGAAGGATTCGCGCTTGTACTCCTGTTTGGGGTTCTTCTGTGCGTAGCCGCGCAGATGGATGCCCTGACGCAGGTGATCCATGGCCGCCAGGTGCTCCTTCCACAGACCATCCAGCGTTTGCAGCATCACCGCCTTCTCGAAGTTGCGCAGCACCTCCTTGCCGACCAGCTCTTCCTTGTGGGCATAGAGCTTGGTGGCTTCATCCAGGATGCGTTCACGCAGCTTCTCTTCATACAGCTTGTCGTCTTCCGCCAGCCACTGCTGCAACGGCAGATCCAGGGCGAAATCGGACTTCAGACGCGCTTCCAGACCCGGCACGTCCCACATCTCTTCCAGGGACTGGGGCGGGATGTACTCGTCGATGATGGCGCCGTAGACGTCGTCACGGATGACGTGAATAGTCTCGGAGATGTCGTTGGTGTCCAGCAGTTCGTTGCGCTGCTCGTAGACCACCTTGCGCTGATCGTTAGCCACGTCGTCAAACTCGAGCAGGTTTTTACGGATGTCGAAGTTGCGACCTTCCACCTTGCGCTGGGCATTCTCGATGGCCTTGGTCACCCAGGGATGCTCGATGGCTTCGCCCTCTTCCATGCCCAGCTTCTTCATCATGCCGGTCACGCGGTCGGAGGCGAAGATCCGCATCAGGGTATCTTCCATGGAGAGGTAGAAGCGGGAGGAACCCGGATCACCCTGACGACCGGAACGGCCGCGCAGCTGGTTGTCGATACGGCGGGATTCGTGACGCTCGGTACCGATGATGTGCAGGCCACCGGCCGCCAGTACTTCGTCATGACGCACCTGCCAGGCCGCTTTCAGCTCGGCAATCTGCTCGCTTGACGGGTTTTCCAGCTGGGCGATCTCCGCCTGCCAGTTGCCGCCCAGCACGATGTCGGTACCACGACCGGCCATGTTGGTGGCGATGGTGACGGCGCCGGTCTGGCCGGCCTGGGCGACAATCTCCGCTTCCATGGCATGGAACTTGGCGTTCAGTACCTTGTGCGGGATATTTTCCTTGGTCAGGATGCCGGAGAGCAGCTCGGAGTTCTCGATGGAGACGGTACCGACCAGCACGGGCTGGCCGCGCTTCACGCACTCGCGAATGTCCTGCACAATGGCCGCGTATTTCTCCTGGGCGGTCAGGTAGACGAGATCGCCCATGTCCTTGCGCACCATCGGCTTGTTGGTCGGGATGACCACGGTATCCAGGCCATAGATCTGCTGGAATTCAAAGGCTTCGGTATCCGCAGTACCGGTCATGCCCGCCAGCTTGTCGTACAGACGGAAGTAGTTCTGGAAGGTGATGGAGGCCAGGGTCTGGTTCTCGTTCTGGATCTTGACCCCTTCCTTCGCCTCGACCGCCTGGTGCAGACCGTCTGACCAGCGACGACCCGGCATGGTGCGGCCGGTGTGCTCGTCGACGATGACGATCTCGTCCTTCTGGACGATGTAGTCGACGTTGCGCTCGAACAGGGTGTGCGCGCGCAGGCCGGCATTGACGTGATGCAGCAGGCTGATGTTGGTGGCGGAGAACAGGGAGTCATCCTCGGCCAGCAGTCCCTCTTTCTTGAGCAGCTCTTCCACGAAGATCTGGCCGTTTTCGGTCAGCAGCGCCTGGCGGTTCTTCTCGTCCACCGTGTAGTGGCCGTCGCCGGTGTACTCCTCGGAGTCTTCCTTGTCCTGCTTGACCAGCAGCGGGATCAACTTGTTGATCTGGGTGTACATGGCGGAGCTGTCTTCCGCCGGACCGGAGATGATGAGCGGAGTGCGGGCTTCATCGATGAGCACCGAGTCCACCTCATCCACCAGCGCGTAGTTGAGCGGACGCTGTACACGCTGCTCCGGCGAGAATGCCATGTTGTCGCGCAGGTAGTCGAAACCGAATTCGTTGTTGGTACCGTAGGTGATGTCGGCAGCGTAGGCATCGCGCTTCTGGGATGCATCCATGCCGGGCACGTTGCAGTCCACCGTCATGCCGAGGAAGGCGAACAGCGGGCGGTTGGCTTCCGCATCACGCTTGGCCAGATAGTCGTTCACCGTCACGACATGCACACCGCGGCCGGTCAGGGCGTTCAGGTAGGCCGGCAGCGTGGCCGTCAGGGTTTTACCTTCACCTGTCTTCATTTCGGCGATGCGGTTGGAGTTCAGCACCATGCCGCCGATCAGCTGGACGTCGAAGTGACGCATGCCGAACACACGGCGGGAGGCTTCACGGACGGTGGCGAACGCTTCCGGCAGCAACTGCTCCAGTGTTTCGCCCTGCTCCAGACGCTGACGGTACTCGGCGGTCTTCGCCTGCAGTTCCTGATCGGACAGTGCCTCGAACTGAGGCTCCATCGCATTGATTTGTTTTACAATTTTGCGCAAAGCCTTGAGCGTTCTGTCGTTCCGGCTGCCGATAATCTTGGTGAGCAGTGTGCTAATCATGGGTACCAACTGTTTTGGTTATATAAGCGTTCCGTCACTGGAACCTGAAGAAAAAACCTAACCCCGTCTGGCATTCAGAAAGCGCGCGGGGTTGACCTGACGACCATCTTTCAACACTTCGTAATGCAAATGAACTCCGGTTGCACGACCGGTTCGCCCCATCAGGGCAATCTTCTGGCCCTCATCGACCAGGGTGCCCACATCCACCAGTAACTTGGAATTGTGGGCATAGCGGGTGACCAAACCATTGCCATGGTCAATCTCCACCATGTTGCCAAACTCCGGATGGCGCCCCGCCCAGCTGACAATCCCCTTGCCTGTCGCCAGGATGGGGGTGCCGGGCCTGCCGCGGAAATCCACCCCTTTGTGCATCTTGGCGCGACCGTTGAACGGATCGACCCGCCCACCGAAACCGGAGGAGATCCAGACACGCTCCTGCTTGACCGGTGAGCCGGGGATGAAACCCGCATCGGTGATATGGTGGTTCATGATGAAGGATTCAAGTACCGACAGCTGTTCTTCGCGGCTGCTGAGCTGACGGCTGAGGTGTTCCATGGAATCTTGCAGTTCACCCAGGCTGACTTCCAGGTCTGCATCGTAGGAAGGGCCGCCCATCGGGGGCAGCTCCTTGAAGTTGAACTCCTCGGGATCGAGGTCCGCCTTCTCGGTCAGGCGCTCGCCGAGGGCGTTGAGGCGACCAAGTTGTCCCTGCATGGTGCCCACCTGGGCGGCCAGCATGGCAAGCTGTTCGCGGGCTTCATCGGCCCCTTGCGTGGATTTTTGCTGCTGCGCCAGGGTCAGCGCCACTTCCAGCGCCTCCATTTTCTGCTGCCAGCTCTGCCAGAGCCAGCCGCCCCCCAAGGCCAATACAGTGAAGAGAATACCGCCGACCCAGGCCAGACGTTGTTTGGGTAAGTGCAACCTGCGGCGCTGCTTACCGTGGAGGATCAGGGTAATGCTCATAGAAATCTGTCTTCTCGGTCAGGTGAGGCCAAGGGCCTGCACGGGCAATAAAACCGGGAGATAATCGGTATTAAAGGATGGAATAAACAAATGACAGGACGTCGGTGCGGAGAGATGACCGACGTCCTGTTGCACAGCTATCAGGCCAGAACCAGACCGTTGTCGTAGTAAGCGATGGGCGCTTTGTCGCCCTCACCCTCGAAGGTCACCAGTTCCCAGGCCTCTTGCTGGGCCAGCAAGGCACGCAGCAGCTTGTTGTTCAGGGCATGGCCCGTCTTGTAGGCACGGAATTCACCGATGATACTGCGATTGCACATGTACAGATCGCCGATGGCATCCAGCATCTTGTGCTTCACGAACTCGTCTTCGTAGCGCAGACCATCTTCGTTCAGCACCCGGTAGTCATCCAGCACCACGGCGTTTTCCAGGCTGCCGCCCAGTGCCAAGTTCTGGGAACGCAGGTACTCGATATCACGCATGAAGCCGAAGGTACGAGCACGGCTGATCTCTTTCACGAAGGAGCTGCCGGAGAAGTCCAGCACGCAACGCTGGTTGCGCCCTTCAAACACCGGATGCTGGAAATCGATCTCGAGATCCATCTTGAAGCCGTTGCGATAGGGGTGGAATTCCGCCCACTTGTCGCCGTCTTCAACCCGGATGCTCTGCTTGATCCGCACGAACTGCTTGGGTGCGTTCTGTTCACGAATACCCACTTCCTGCAGCAGATAGATGAACGGATGCGCACTGCCGTCCATTACCGGGATCTCGGGAGCATCAACCTCGACATAGAGGTTGTCGATGCCCATCCCGGCCAGAGCGGCAGACAGGTGTTCGATGGTCGACACGCGAACACCGGCTTCGTTCACCAGAGCGGTACAAAGCACGGTATCACGCACCTGATCGGCGTTGGCTGGCAGCGCGACCACAGGATTCAGATCGGTACGCAAGTAAACGATCCCTGTGTTAACAGGCGCCGGACGGAACGTCATAGTGACTTTCCGGCCCGAATGCAGGCCCACACCGGTGGCCTGGACACTCGTTTTCAAGGTTCTTTGTCTAATCATGGGCGTATCCGCTTTAACAGCTCAAATTCCTGACCAGATGGTCGTTGCCGGGCCATCTTAGCACAATCCTTAAGCAACAAACAAACCAGAGCCATCAGAGGCTTAGTCTGCCTGCTTGCGCAGGAACGCAGGAATATCGAGATAATCCGGTTCGCGACGAGCTTGCGGCTCGGCGTTCACCACCTTGGCCGGGGCCTCTTCCATCACGCGAGACTGCAGGGCTTCGCTGATCAGGGGCTGACGGGCCGGACGCTCTTGAACCATGTTGTTCTTGACCAGGGTGATGTCGGGCTTGCGCTCGGCACCGATACCGGTCGCCACTACGGTGACGCGCAGTTCGTCGTGCATTTCCGGGTCGATTACGGTACCCACCACCACGGTGGCGTTCTCGGACGCGAAGGCCTTGACCGCGTTACCCACGGTCTCGAACTCTTCGATGGTCATGTCCATGCCGGCAGTGATGTTGACCAGGATGCCGCGGGCACCGGCCAGATCCACGTCTTCCAGCAGCGGGCTGGAGATGGCCTTCTCGGCCGCTTCTTCGGCACGGTCGTCACCGGAGGCGGAGCCGGTACCCATCATGGCGGTACCCATCTCGCGCATCACGGTACGTACGTCCGCGAAGTCGACGTTGATGAGGCCCGGGCGGGTGATCAGCTCGGCGATGCCCTGTACTGCACCCAGCAGCACGTCGTTGGCCGCCTTGAAGGCGTCCAGCAGGGAGATGCCGCGACCCAGCACCTTCAGCAACTTGTCGTTGGGGATGGTGATCAGGGAGTCGACGTTCTTGGAGAGCTCTTCGATGCCGTGAGCGGCGAAGCCCATCCGCTTCTTCCCTTCGAAGGAGAACGGCTTGGTCACGACGGCAACGGTCAGGATACCCATCTCGCGGGCCACTTCGGCCACGATCGGTGCAGCACCTGTACCGGTACCACCACCCATGCCGGCAGCGATGAACACCATGTCGGAACCGGTCAGCAGCTCGCGCAGCGCTTCCCTGTCTTCCATGGCGGCGTCACGACCCACTTCCGGGTTGGCCCCGGCACCCAGACCCTTGGTGATGCCACCGCCGATCTGCAAGGTGGTATTGGCACTGGAGTTGCGCAGTGCCTGGGCGTCGGTGTTCACGGTGATGAACTCGACACCTTCGATGTTTTGACGAACCATGTGCTCGACTGCGTTGCCGCCGCCGCCACCCACACCTATCACCTTGATGACGGCTTCGTCAGTGTGGCTATCCATAAATTCAAACATGTTGTCTCTCCGCTTTATTTGCCTGACTCAGCAAAATCTTTAGAACTCGCCACGCAACCAGTTGCTGACCCGTTTGACCAGCCCACCTACGCTTGCCTTGGCGGCATATTCCTTGTTACTGCCGGTGGATTGGTTGGTGCGGCCGTACTGCAACAACCCGACCGCAGTCGAGTACACCGGTGCCTGTACGTAGTCACTCAATCCCCGGATATTCATGGGCTCGCCCACCCGGACCTGGCTCTGGAAGATCTGCTCTGCGCACTCCACAATGCCTTCGATCTGGGCCGCGCCACCGGTCAAGACCACACCGGCGGCCAGCTGATGCTTGACCCCCTGTGCCTTCAATTCGCTCTGCACCCGCACCAGCTCGTCATTCACCATG
Organism: Aeromonas sp. R2-1; assembly: GCF_040908425.1. Classification (NCBI taxonomy): domain Bacteria; kingdom Pseudomonadati; phylum Pseudomonadota; class Gammaproteobacteria; order Aeromonadales; family Aeromonadaceae; genus Aeromonas; species Aeromonas sp. R2-1. The sequence goes on along the minus strand of NZ_JBFODR010000012.1, from coordinate 91,183 downwards.
GAGAGCAACTCTGTGTAACGGGGTTCAATCACTTCCGCCAGTGTCTGCCGTTGCAGGCTGCGCGCCGGGCGACCGCCGACACTGGGCACTTCGATATTGTCTTCCTTGCTGACCAGGCGGCCGAGGGCGCAGCCGTAGCGCACCTTGATCGCCTCCGCATCCAGCGGCGGCGTGCCGAAGGCATAGGCGATGTCGCTGGTCACCGTGCTGCCGGCATAGGGAATCACCTTGGTGTGACGCAGGGCGCCGCCGGTAAAGAGCGACATGTCCATGGTGCCGCCACCGATGTCCACCACGCAGACACCCAGCTCCTTCTCGTCTTCGGTCAGCACGGCGTAGCTGGAGGCCAGGGCGGAGAAGATCAGCTGATCCACCCGCAGACCCACCTTCTCCACACACTTCTCGATGTTGCGCGCCATGTCGTTGTGGCAGGTGATGAGATGCACCTTGGCTGCCATCCGCACGCCGGAGAGGCCGACCGGGTTCTTGATCCCTTCCTGATAGTCGATGGCGAACTCCTGGGGCAGCACGTGCAGCACCCGCAGCTCGTCAGACAACCGCACCGACTTGGCGGTGTGGATGACGTTGTCCACATCCTCCTGGGTCACCTCTTCGTCGGAGATGGGCACCATGCCGGTCTCGTTGCGGCAATCGATGTGCTTGCCGGACAGCCCCAGATAGACGGAACTGATCTGGCAGTCTGCCATCATCTCGGCCTCTTCCACCGCGCGGCGCAGGGACTTGACCACGGAGTCGAGGTCATTGACCCCGCCCTTCTCCATCCCGCGAGAAGCGTGGCTGCCCATGCCGATGACATTCAGTTCGCCATCAGGCAATACTTCGCCAACCAGTACCGCCACCTTGGTCGTGCCGATATCCAGTCCGACAATCAAATTTCTATCTGCGGTGTTGGTCATTCACTTTCTCTTCGCTTTTCTTCCAGCCAACTGCCATCCCGGTGTCGTATCGAAGATCCACGTAAGCAACCCGCTCACGGGGCTCGATGACCGGAAAGGCATCGATAAACCGCTGCAGACGAAGCGCGATATCCGAGCGCCCCACAAACAGCTGAATGTTGCCATCCAGGGTCAGTTCCCAGGCATGGCGGGGGGTCAGATTCACCCCCAGCAACTTGTATCCCTTGGCCGCCAGCAGCGTTTCGTACTGATGGCTGGCTTCCAGCACCTTGGCGGCCTGATCATCGGGCCCGGACAACTGCATCAGGGGCTTCTTCACCCTGTCCGGGGCACTGAATACCTCACCCTTGGTGTTGACGAAGCGGTTGCCGTTCCAGCGAGCCGCCACATCCTGTTCCGTGAGATAGACCTTGATCTTGTTCGGCCACTTCTTTCGTACCGAGACCTGGGCCACCCAGGGCAGAGCGTTCAGACGCGCCTGCAATTCGTTCACATCCAGCTCGAAGAAGTTGCGAAGTTCGGCACCATCCAGCACGGCAGCACGCAACTCATCGGCCTTCAAATATTCGTGTTGCCCCTGCAGCAACAGCTCGCTCATGGGCAACCGACTGGCATCCGTCAGCCAGTCTTTAACATCCAGCGCAGTCTGGTAGAGCCCCCACATGACCAGGATGAAAAATGCCACCCCGGCGATGAAGCCCCCCTTGGTGCGCCCTTGTGCCCTTGCCTCCACCCGATCGATCCCCGTAAAACGCGCCATGCCGGCCACTTGCAGACCGGTTCGCCATTATATAGGCCTCGGCTTGGCGGTCAAAATACTCATTGGGCCCTCAGGCACCGGATTTCATGCTATCCACGCTCAATTTCATCTCGCCGAGACGACGGGCCAGCGCACCGACGTTCCCCGCCCCCTGGGTCAATACCAGATCCCCCTCACCAATCAGGTCGGCCAGCACCGCGGGCACATCATCCGGCGTTGCGACAAAGATGGGCTCCAGGGTGCCGCGGGAGCGGATGGAACGGCACAAGGCACGGCCATCGGCACCGGGAATGGGCTCCTCACCGGCGGCATAGACCTCCAGCATCACCAGCACGTCCACCTTGGAAAGCACATCCGCGAAATCTTCGTAGAGATCCCGGGTCCGGCTGTAGCGGTGCGGCTGGAACACCATCACCAGCCGCTTCTCGGGCCAGCCGGCGCGAGCGGCGTTGATGGTCACCTTCACTTCGCTCGGGTGATGACCGTAATCGTCCACCAGCATGGCCTTGCCACGGCCGGTTTCAAACTCGCCATATTGCTGGAAGCGGCGCCCCACCCCTTCAAACTTGGAAAGTGCCTGGATGATGGCTTCGTCGCCGATGCCGTCTTCTGTCGCCACCGCGATGGCGGCGGCGGCGTTGAGGGCGTTGTGGATGCCCGGCAGATTCAGGGTCACCTCCAGCTCACCCGCCCCCGCACGGCGCACCCGGAAACGGCTGCGATTGCTGGTCTGCACGAAGTCCAGCACCTGCACATCGGCATCATCGCTCAGACCGTAGGTGAGGGTAGGACGGGCGATCTCCGGCAGCATGCTGCGGATCACGGGGTCATCCACGCACACTACGGCCAGGCCGTAGAACGGCAGGTTGTGCAGGAAATCGATGAAGGTGGCCTTCAACCTGGAGAAATCGCCGCCATAGGTGTCCATGTGATCCGCTTCGATATTGGTCACGATGGAGACCATGGGTTGCAGATGCAGGAAGGAGGCGTCGCTCTCGTCCGCCTCGGCAATCAGATAACGGCTGCTGCCCAGGCGGGCATTGGTGCCGGCGCTGTTGAGCAGACCGCCGATGACGAAGGTGGGGTCGCGATCCGCCTCGGCATAGATGCTCGCCACCAGACTGGTGGTGGTGGTCTTGCCGTGGGTCCCGGCGATGGCGATGCCGTGACGGAAGCGCATCAGCTCAGCCAGCATTTCGGCGCGGCGCACCACGGGAATACGCAGCTCGCGGGCAGCCAGCAGCTCGGGGTTGTCCTGCTTGATGGCGGTGGAAACCACCACCACGCTGGCACCGTCCACATGCTCGGCACTGTGACCAACAAAGATGTGTGCCCCCAAAGAGGCCAGGCGTTCGGTCACCCCGTTGCGGGCCAGATCCGAGCCGGTCACCTGATACCCTTCATTGGCAAGCACTTCCGCAATACCGCCCATACCGGCGCCACCGATGCCGATGAAGTGGATGCGACGCACGCGGCGCATTTCGGGGATAACGGTACGCAGTTTTGCCAGTTCAACCTTGGTCATAGTTCTTTCTCAATTCGCGGCCACAGGCCATTTTCATTCGGCGATATTCATCAGTTCGAAGACAGAAGCGGGGCCTTGGCGGCACATCTTGGCCTTCCATCTCGTTTGGCTCAGCCGGTGGCGAGCCGTTTGCACTCATCGGCAACCCGTTCGGCGGCATCGATGATGGCGACCCGGCGCGCGGCCTGGGCCATGTTCAACAGGGTTTCCCTGCGCCCGGCGAGCCAGGAGAGGCGCGACGCCAGAGCGGCCGGCGTCAGCTCGGACTGGGGCAGGAACTCGGCCGCACCGCCGTCGACCAGGGTCAGGGCGTTGCGGGTCTGGTGATCGTCCACCGCATGGGGCAGGGGCACGAAGATGGCGGCCACACCGGCAGCGGCCACTTCGGAGACGGTCAATGCGCCGGCGCGGCACACCACCAGGTCCGCCCAGGCATAGGCATCCGCCATGTCCTTGATAAATTCACTCACCTCGGCCTCGACCCCCAGCCCGGCATAGGAGGCAGCCACGGCCTCCCCGTTGCCCTTGCCGCACTGGTGACGCACCTCGATGGGCACACCGGCAGCTGCAACCGCAGGAGGCACCTGCTCGTTGAGGACCCGGGCCCCCAGGCTGCCACCGACCACAAGCAGGCGCAGAGGATCGCTGCTGCTGCGCAGTTGGGGATCCGGCAGCGCCACCACCTCGGGGCGCACCGGGTTGCCCACCACGGCGGTGCGGGCATTGGGGGCGAAGGCACCGGGGAAGGCCATCAGTACCCGCCTGGCGATACGGGCCAGCAGCTTGTTGGTCAGGCCAGCGGCGGCATTCTGCTCGTGCAGCAGCAGCGGAATGCCGGACAGCCAGGCGGCCACGCCACCCGGGCCGGAGGCGAAGCCCCCCATGCCCAGCACCACATCGGGCTGGATGGTCTTGAGCACCTGGCGGGCCTGCAGCACGGATTTGATGACACGGTAGGGCGCCGCGAGCAGACGCTTGATGCCGTTGCCACGCACCCCCTGGATGTCGATGAAGGAGATGGGATAACCATGGGCAGGCACCAGCTCCGCCTCCATCCGGTCGGCAGTGCCGAGCCAGTGGATGGTCCAGCCCTGGGCCTTGAGGCGATCGGCGACGGCCAGGCCGGGGAACACATGGCCCCCGGTACCACCCGCCATCACCAGTAACGTCTTGCTCACGCAACCTCCCGCACGCGCGCCTGGGCACTTGCCTGGCGCAACTCGAAATCGATACGAATCAACATGCTCACCGCCACCATCATGATGATGAGACTGGAGCCGCCATAACTGACCAGCGGCAGGGTCAGCCCCTTGGTAGGCATCATGCCGCTGGCGGCACCGACGTTGACGAAAGTCTGGAAGCTGAACCAGATGCCGATGCCGATGGCCAGATAACCTTCATAGAGCCGCTCGGCCACCAGCGCCTGGTGACCCAGCTTGAGCGCCTTCACCGCCAGCGCAAAAATCAGGAAGAGTGCGCCAAGCACCCCCACGTAGCCCAGCTCTTCGCCCAGAATGGCGAACACGAAGTCGGTGTGGGCCTCCGGCAGGTACTCCATCTTCTGGATGGAGTTGCCGAGCCCCTCGCCAAACCAGCTCCCCCGACCAAAGGCCATCAGGGACTGGGTCAGCTGATAGCCGCTGCCAAAGGGATCGGCCCAGGGGTCGAGGAAGGAGGTCACCCGCCGCATCCGGTAGGGCTCCGCGATGATCAGGGTCACCACGGCGCTCACCCCCACCAGGATGAGACCGATGAACTGCACCAGCCGGGCACCGGCCAGGAACAGCATCCCGAGGGAGGTGACGAACATCACCACCACTGACCCGAGATCCGGCTGGGCCAGCAGCAGGATGGCCACCACGAACAGCACCGCCATGGGTTTCATGAAACCGATGAAGCGTTCGCGCACCTCGCTCTGGCGGCGCACCAGATAGCCCGCCAGATAGACGAACAGCGCCAGCTTGCCGAACTCGGCCGGCTGCAGGTTGAAGGGGCCCAGCGGCAGCCAGCGTACCGAGCCGTTGACGCTGCGCCCCACCAGCAACACCATCACCAGCAGCACGATGGCCAGCAACAACATGGGGCCGTTGTAGTGCTGCCAGCGTGCCATGGGCACCTGCAACACGAACCAGGAGATACCCAGCGCCATCACCAGGAACATGCCGTGGCGCTTCACGAACATGAAGGGATCGTTGTTGATGGCGATCCCCTCAGGAATGGAAGCGGACGCCACTATTACCAGCCCGACGCCCATCAGGGCGAGGGCCAGCACCACCAGCTGCCGATCGTAGAGACCGGCGGGGCGCGCCGGTAGCAACCAGCGCTGCAAGAATCCCGCAACCACGCGCAGGGCGTTCATAAGCCCATCACCAGTTCGGTGAAGCGATCGCCGCGCGCTTCAAAGGATTTGAACTGATCCAGGCTCGCGCAGGCCGGGGCCAGCAGCACCCAGTCTCCGGGCCTGGCATCGGCCGCCGCCTTGGCGACAGCAGCGTCAAGATCGGCAACCCGCTCGGTCTGTTCGCCCAGGGCCAGCAGCACCTCGGCATCCTGACCAAAGCAGTACATGTGATCGATCTGGCTGCCGAGCAGCGCCTGCACCGGGCCGAAGTCCTGCCCCTTGCCCTGGCCACCGGCCAGCAGCAGCAGGCGGCCCTTGACCGCTTCACGCACCCCGGCCACGGCGGCCAGGGTCGCCCCCACGTTGGTGGCCTTGGAGTCGTTGATCCAGCGCACCCCATTTACCTCCCGCACGAAGCGGGCACGGTGAGGCAGGCCTTCAAAGCGGCGCAGCACGGCAAGTTGTGCCTCGCGGGGAATGCCCACCGCATCGCACAGGGCCATGGCCGCCAGGGCATTGGCCTGGTTGTGGGCACCCACTATCTTCATCTCGTCCACCGCCAGGAGCGGCTCGCCGTGCAAGGTCAGCCAGTGGCGGCCCTCCAGCTCGCAGCGACCGTAGCCGTTGCAGTCGAGGCCGAAACTCTGCCACACCTGACCCACATCGGGCAGGGTCTGGGGATCGTCGCGATTGATCAGGATGTGCTGGGAGTGCTGATGGATCTCCATCTTGGCGGCGCGGTAATCCGCCATGCCGGCATAGCGATCCATATGATCTTCACTGAGGTTCAGGACCACGGAGGCGGCGGCCCGCAGGCTGTAGGTGGTCTCGAGCTGGAAGCTGGAGAGCTCCAGCACGCAGAGATCCATGGGCTGCTTGAGGAGCGACAGCGCCGGGGTGCCGATATTGCCCCCCACACCGACCTTGAGCCCCGCCTCGGCGATCATCTCACCCACTAGCGTGGTGACCGTGCTCTTGCCGTTGGAACCGGTGATGGCGATGACCGGCGTCTGGGTTTCACGCACGAACAGTTCGATGTCACCGACGATGCGCACCCCGAACTCGGCGGCGGCCTTCAACTCCGGAGTCGCCAGGGCGATGCCCGGGCTGGCCACTATCATGTGCGCCTGCTTGAGCCGCTCCCCGTCCAGCCCGTGGATGAGCTCCACCTCGGGGGGAAGCTCGTCCTTGCCCGGCGGGTTGGCACGGGTGTCCATCACCAGCGGCGTGACGCCGCGGTCGAGGAAGTAATCGACGCAGGAGAGTCCGGTTTTGCCGAGTCCGATGATGATGACCATGGCTTACCTCACCTTCAGGGTGGCGAGGCCAAGCAGCACCAGCATGAGGGTGATGATCCAGAAGCGCACGATGACGCGCGGCTCCGGCCAGCCCTTCTTCTCATAGTGGTGATGGATGGGGGCCATGCGGAAGATCCGCACGCCGCGCAGTTTGTAGGATCCGACCTGCAGGATCACCGAGACGGTCTCCATCACGAAGACGCCCCCCATGATCACCAGCAGGAACTCCTGGCGCACCAGCACGGCTATGGTACCGAGCGCGCCGCCCAGGGCCAGGGAACCCACGTCCCCCATGAAGACCTGGGCCGGGTAGGTGTTGAACCAGAGGAAGCCCAGGCCCGCGCCCACGATGGCGGTACAGACGATCACCAGTTCGGAGGTGTAGGGCACGTAGGGAATGTGCAGGTAGTTCGCGAAGTTGACGTTGCCGGTCGCCCAGGCGATCAGGGCGAAGCCCCCCGCCACCATCACGGTCGGCATGATGGCCAAACCATCCAGGCCATCGGTCAGGTTGACCGCGTTGGAAGTACCGACGATGACGAAGTAGGTCAGCAGGATGAACATCAGGCCGAGCTGGGGCATCACATCCTTGAGGAAGGGGACCACCAGCTGGGTCTGACCATCGTGGGTGGCCGTGGCGTAGAGGAAGACTGCCACACCCAGCGCGACCGCGGACTGCCAGAAGTACTTCCAGCGGGCGATGAGGCCGTCGGTGTTCTTGCGCACCACCTTGAGATAGTCATCGGCAAAACCGATGGCGCCATAGGCCCCCAGCACGAACAGCACCAGCCAGACATAGGGGTTGTCGAGGCGGCACCAGAGCAGCACAGAAGTGAAAATGGCTGCAATGATCATCAGGCCGCCCATGGTCGGGGTGCCCTTCTTGCTGAGATGGGATTCGGGACCGTCGTTGCGGATCACCTGGCCGAACTTCATGATCTGCAGGCGACGGATGAGGCGCGGCCCCATCCAGAGCGCCACCACCAGACCGGTGATGATCGACAGGATGGCGCGAAACGTCAGGTAGGAGAAGACGTTGAAGAAGGTGAAGTGCGGGGTGAGCAGTTCCGCCAGCCAGACTAGCATGTGGCTGACTCCTGATGGCCCTTGACCATCTCGACGATATCTTCCATGCGGGAGCCACGGGCGCCCTTGACCAGAATCGAAATTTCCTGATGTGTCTTTATCATTTGCGCAAGCACTTCAAACAACGACGCCTTGTTATCGAAATGTCGGCCAGCCGCGGCATCTGCGGTGTGGCGACTCTGTTCCCCTACGGTCAGCACGGCATCGAGGCCCTGCTCACGGGCGTGGTGTCCGACCCGGGCATGCTGCGCGGCGGACTCCTCACCCAACTCTTTCATGTCACCGAATACCAGCACCTTGTAGCCGTTCATGGCGGTCAGGGCATCGATACCCGCCAGCACGGACTCCACGCTGGCGTTGTAGGTGTCATCCACCAGGGTGAGGCCACCCCAGCGTTGCACGCAGAAACGGCCCTTGACCGGCGCCATCTGCTCCAGCCCCGCCTTGACGGACGCAAGCGATGCGCCCAGGGCCAGGGTCCCGGCGGCAGCAGCCAGGGCGTTGGCCACGTTGTGGCGGCCCGGAATGGCCAGGGTCAGGTTCACCTCTCCCTGGGGCGTCACCATCACGAACCCGGCACAACCCTGCTCGTTGAGCACGATGTCGCGGGCGTGGAACGGCTGACGCTGATCCTCGAGGGAGAAGGCGCAGTGGATGCCCTTTTCACGCCACTTCGGCCAGAACTCGTTGTCGGCATTGACGATGGCGGTGCCGCCCTCGCCTAACCCTTCGAAGATTTCGCTCTTGGCATGGAACACCCCTTCCAGGGAGCCAAAGCCTTCCAGGTGCGCGGCAGCGACGTTGTTGATGATGGCGGCGTCGGGTCTGGCGAGCGACGTGGTCCAGGCGATCTCGCCCGGGTGGTTGGCTCCCAGCTCCATCACCGCGAACTGGTGTTGCGGCTCGAGGCGCAGCAGGGTCAGCGGCACCCCCACCTCGTTGTTGAAGTTGCCGGCGGTGGCCAGCACCTCCCCTTCACAACGCAGGATGGCCGTCGCCATCTCCTTCACCGTGGTTTTGCCACAGCTGCCGGTGATGGCGAGCACTTTCGGATTGATGCGCTCGCGCACCAGCCTGCCCAGACGCCCAAGCCCCTTGAGGGTGTCGCCCACCACCAGTTGTGGAATGGCCAGCGGCAATTCGCGCTCCACCAGCAGGGCACTAGCGCCGGCGGCAACCGCCTGGTCGCAGAAATCGTGGGCGTCGAAACGCTCGCCGCGCAGGGCCACGAACAGCGCCCCCGCGCCCAGGGTACGGGTGTCGGTGCTGACCGCCGTGATCTCATGGTCGCCCCCGATCAGACGGGCATCGAGCACCTGCGCCAGGTCGGCAAGCCTGAGGGTCATCATTTGAATGACTCCATTAATGTGTGCAAGGCGGCTGCGACGGTTTCCCGATCGCTGTAGTGCCGCTTGTCGGTTCCAATGATCTGATAATCCTCGTGGCCTTTGCCGGCCACCAGGATGATGTCCTCTTTGCTCGCTTGACTCAGTGCCAGCTGGATTGCCTTGGTCCTGTCGTGCTCAATCTGCACGGCGCCGGGATCGCGAAGACCCGCCACCATGTCGGCCATGATCCGGGCCGGCTCCTCGGTACGGGGATTGTCGTCGGTCAGGATCACGCAGTCCGCATGCTGCTCCGCCATGGCAGCCATCATGGGACGCTTGCCGCGATCCCTGTCGCCGCCGCATCCCACCAGGCACCAGAGCCGGCCGTGACAGTGCACCCGCAGGGCCTGCAATGCCTTCTCCAGCGCATCCGGGGTGTGGGCGTAATCGACCACGGCGAGCGGCGCATCGCCACCGCCGAAGCACTCCATGCGACCGGTCACCGGTTGCAGTCTGGGGGCCGTCGCCAGCAGGTCATCGAAGTCGTAGCCGAGCACCAGCATGGCGCCCATGGCGCCCAGCACGTTGCTGACGTTGAAGCGGCCGAGCAAGGGGGCGGATAATACACCATTCCCCCAGCTGGAGTTAATGCGCGTATCAAAACCTTGTTGGTGGAAATGGGGATCCTGCGCCGTCAGTTGTCGTCCGGCATGGTTTTCAATCGGACCATGAACCCCGAAGGCCACCGCACCGGGATAGGTCGCCAGCCATTGCCGTCCCAAATGGTCATCGGCGTTGATGACGGCGCAAGGCTCATCCACCAGCTTCAGCAGCTCCTCCTTGGCGGCGGCATAGGCCTCCATGGTGCCGTGATAGTCCAGATGATCCCGGCTCAGGTTGGTGAAGACTGCCGCGGCAAACGGCAGGGCCGCCACGCGATGCTGCACCAGACCGTGGCTGGAGACCTCCATCGCCACCAGATCGGCCCCCTGCTGCTGCAAGGCGGCCAGATTGGCCTGCACCTGGACCGCGCTGCCCGTGGTGTTCTCTGCTTCGATGAGCTCGCCAAACAGACCGTTGCCTATGGTGCCCATGACCCCGGCCTTGCCCCCCAGCAGGGTGCGCCAGTTGGCCACCAGCAGGGCCGTGGTGCTCTTGCCGTTGGTGCCCGTGATGCCCACCAGTTGCAACTTTTGCGCAGGGTGACCGTAGAAATGGCCGGCCAGCTCGGAGAGACGAGCGGGAAGATCCCTCATGCCGATGCAGGGGATCTGGGTCGCCGGAGGGACGAATTCTCCGTCCTCCTCAAACAGCACGGCGGTCGCTCCCTGAGCCACCGCCTGTTCGATGAAGCGCCTGCCATCCACCTGATGGCCACGAATCGCCACGAAGAGCGAGCCGGGACCGACCCGCCGGCTGTCGAGCTGGAGATCGGTGAGGGAAAGCGCCGGTGCATCGATGCCGAAGCGGCTCATCAGTTGATCAAGTGTACGGGGCGGCATGGGAAGCCTCCGAAAATGCGGGAATGCGGGCGCTCGTACACGCCATGGAAAACGCCCCGACAGCAGCGGGGCCGATGGAAAAAGCCGGATGCCCGTCAAGTACGCGGTGCGCCATTGTTGGCCTCCGTGCGGGCAAGCTTGGCGGGTACCTCGGGCGGGATCGCATCGGGACGGATGTTGAAGAGCTGCAACACGCCTCCCATGGCCTCCGCAAAGGGCGGGGTCGCCACGGCACCGCCGTAGTAGGCATCCCCCTTGGGCTCGTTGATCACCACCACCATGACGAAACGGGGATTGCTGGCTGGCGCGAAACCGGCAAACCAGGCCATGTAGTCCTTGCCATAGCCCCCAGCCACGGCCACCTTGGCGGTACCACTCTTGCCACCGACCCGATAACCGGGGATCTGGGCCTTGGGAATGGCATTGCTGACCACGTACTCCAGCGCCTGCAACATGGCAGCGGCGTTGTTGTGATCGATGACCTGCTCACCCTTGGGCGGCTTGGTCACCTTGATGATGGAGAGCGGTACCCGCTTGCCCTTGTTGGCCAGGGTGGCGTAGGCGGAGGCCAGCTGCAGCGGGGTCACTCGCAGACCATAACCGAACGACAGGGTGGCTCGCTCGATGTCGGACCAGCGGCGACGCTGGGGCAGCATGCCGCTGCTCTCCCCCATCAGGCCGCTGCCGGTGTCCATGCCGAAGCCCACCATGCTCAGGGTGTTGATCATCTCCTGGGCCGGCATCCGCAGCGCGATGCGCGACATGCCGATGTTGGAGGAGTAGCGCAGGATGTCGTAAAGGTTGGTCGCCTTGTGGATACTCACGTCACGGATCTGCTTGGCCCCGATGAAGAGGGGGCCGCCCGGGATGAAGTCCTTCCAGCTGGTGACACCGGCTTGCAAGGCACTAAGCAAAATCAATGGCTTGACCGTGGAGCCCGGCTCATAGGTATCGGTCACCACCCGGTTTCGCACCCGGAAACTCTGGTACTGGCCGCGGTTGTTCGGGTTGTAGGAGGGGGTGTTGACCATGGCGAGTACCTCGCCGGTCTTCACATCCAGCATCACCATGGAGCCGGAGGTGGCCTTGTTCTCGTCGGTAGCCCGTTTGAGGGCGCGATAGGCCAGCGCCTGCACCCGCTGATCGATGCTCAGTTGCAGATCGTTGGCGTGCTTGCCCTCTTTCACCAGGCCCAGGCGCTCGATGACGCGGCCCTGCCTGTCCTTGCGCACCCTCATCTCGCCAGGGGTCGCGGTCAGCCACTCGTTGTAGCTGCGCTCAATCCCCTCGATGCCGCTGCCATCGATGTTGGTCACCCCCACCAGATGGGAGCTTATCTCGCCGGTCGGGTAGAAACGGCGCGCCTCGGGGCGCAGATAGATGCCCCCCAGCTTCAACCCCTTGATGTACTCGGCCACCGCAGGCGTCACCTGTCGCTGCAGATAGACGAAGCGCTTGCTCGGGTTGGCGATGCGATGCTTGAGGGTGTTGATGTCGAGCTTGAGCACGGCGGAGAGTGCCAGCCAGGCACGCTCGTTGTGGATGGCACCGGACTCGTGCACCGTCTTGGGATCAGCCCAGACCGCTTCGACCGGCACGGATACCGCCAACTGTTCGCCGTTGCGATCGGTGATCATGCCGCGCACCGCCTGGGTGGAGGTGGTGCGCAGGGAGCGCATGTCCCCCTCCTGGCGCAGTCTGTCCGGATCGATCACCTGGATCCAGGCCAGCCGCAGGATCAGCCCCGCAAACGCGATGCCGATGAAGAAAACCAGGGTACGAAAGCGCCACGGGTAGAGTGAGGGTGCTTTCGCCTTGGCTTTGTCCTTTGCCGGAGCCTTGGTGGCGGCCTTGCGTGTCATGGTTGTGTAATTACCTTTTCAGTGGTCACCAGGGGGCGAGCCATCTGCAACTTGTCCATGGCCAGACTCGCCACCCGGGAGTGCTCAGCCAGTGTGCCCTGTTCCAGCAAGAGGTGGCGCCACTCGATGTTGAGCCTGTCCTCCTCCGCCATCAGATCGTTCTGCTTGGCCGTCAGACCCCGGGTCATGTTGGTCACCAGGATCACCGCAAAGGCGGTGACCAGCACGGCGACGGTCAACAGGACCTGCAACTTGTGGCGCCAGAGATCCGCAACGATCTCCCTGGCGAGGTGAACGCGCACATCGCTCATCGCTTACTCCGCAAGACGCTCTGCGACCCGCAGCACCGAGCTGCGGGACCGGGTGTTTTCATTGACCTCGTGGTCGGAAGGCTTGAGCGCCTTGCCGATCGACTTCAGCTTGCGACCACCGGCAAGCTGGGCTTCGGTCAGGGGGATCCCGTGGGGTACTTCCGGACCTTTCTCATGCTTGCGAATGAAATGCTTCACCAGCCGATCTTCCAGAGAGTGGAAGCTGATGACGGAGAGACGACCGTGAGGAGCCAGCACGTCCAGCGCGCCGTTGAGGGCGGTTTCGATCTCGTCCAGCTCGCTGTTGATATAGATGCGGATGGCCTGGAAGCTGCGGGTCGCCGCGTGCTTGCCCTTCTCCTTGCTCGGGTTGACCCGGGCAATCATCTCCGCCAGCTGGCGGGTGCGCACATAGGGCTCGGTCACCCGATCGTGCACGATGGCGCGAGCAATCTTCTTGGCGAAGCGCTCCTCACCGAAGGTTTTCAGCACCCAGGCGATGTCGTCCACATCGGCACGGGCAAGCCACTCGGCGGCACTCTGACCGGAGGTGGGATCCATCCTCATGTCGAGCGGGCCGTCCTTCATGAAGCTGAAGCCACGCTCGGCATCGTCAAGCTGGGGGGAGGAGACACCGAGATCCAGCAGGAAGCCATCGACCTTGCCCAGCAGGCCGCGTTCGGTCAGATAGCGGGTGATGCCGGAGAAGGGACCGTGCACGATCTCGAAACGGGGATCCTGGATCTTGGCCGCCTCGGCAATGGCCTGGGGATCCCGGTCGATGGCGATCAGACGGCCATTGGGGCCCAGATGCTGGAGAATGAGACGAGAGTGACCACCCCGGCCAAAGGTACCGTCGACGTAGATACCGTCTGGCTTGATGGCCAGCCCTTCGACGGCTTCGTGCAACAGCACTGTGATGTGTTCAGCGGCTTGGGTCATTTATAAAGAAAAATCCTGTAGTCGTGGTGAACTTGCCCAGTCGTCCTCGGGCAGGCCCAGGATGTCGTCGTTGATCTGTTGTTGCCAGCGGGCTTCATCCCAAAGCTCGAATTTGTTGAGCTGGCCCACCAGCATGACTTTCTTGTCCAGCCCGGCATGACTGCGCAGCGGCTGGCTGAGCAGCAGACGGCCATTGCCATCCAGTTCGCATTCGGCCGCGTGGCCGAGCAGCAGACGCTGCAGGCGGCGTTCCGCCGGGTTGGTGCTGGAAAGGGTCTTCAGCTTGCGCTCCACCTCTTCCCATTCATTCAGGGGATAAAGCAGCAGACAGGGATGGGCGATGTCGATGGTGCAGACCAGCTGGCCGTCGCATTCGTCGCGCAGCCAATCACGAAATTTGGTCGGAATCGCCAACCGCCCCTTGCTGTCCAGGCTGATGGCGTGAGCGCCACGCAACAAATTGCAGTCCCCGAAGGTGAGTTATGGGGGCTAGATGCCCAATAAAACCACTTTGATCCACTTTTCTCCACCATGAAGTTTAAGGACGAGCAGGGGGCTTTTCAAGCAAGGATCTCGGGCATGGGGAACATATTGACGCAGCGTGATGGGACTACCGATTAAATGAATTGATTTTCCACAAGTTATTCATGGGGGAATTAAATCATCCCGGCGAAGTGTGCCTCGTAATTAATCGATTTCACGGGGAAATGATGAAACGGAACAGCACGACGGCGCACAGGATAATGCTGACGCCCACCACGGGATAGATGATGTATCCATCCCCTACCCGACGGGCTCGCAGCACCACCAGCTGGCAGAGCAGCAGGTTATAGACGATGAGAAGAAAAGTCAGCAGTAGATTGGCGCCCAATGTCAGCTCGTCGGCATACATGATATAGAGCCACATCAAACCAAAATTAACGAGGATCAGATAAAGCAGAAATTTCTGAATCGCCCTGCCCGCCTTTGGGGTCTTTTTTACTCGTGTTATCATGCTTATCACGTCCTGGATACCACATGAACAGTCGACAGATATTGTCAAAAACTGTTGAGATACATCGTGTTTTTATCATTTTCCCGCCAGGCTCTGTCCGCTGTTGCCAAAATATCCCTGCGCCTTCTCCCCGGGCTCTCACTACTGAGCAGTGCCGTTTGTTACTCCTATGATCATTATCACTGGCAGGCGGGTTTTCCTACCCCCGTTGTCGGCCCGGGTGCCGAACTGGTCAACGAGCAGACCCGCTTTCTGCTGCGCCAGCGCAGCCACCTGCAAACGAGGCTCGCCGAGTCCCAGCCCATGATCCGCTGGGTCACGGAGCAGGTTCAGACGCGAAAACTCCCACCCATGCTGGCACTGCTGCCCCTGATCGAGAGCAGCTACCGGCTTGACGTGATCTCCTCGGCGGGCGCCGCCGGGCCCTGGCAGTTGATGCCGGATACCGCAGCCCGCTTCTCCGTCCCCATGACGAACGGCTTCGATGGCCGCTATTCCCTGCCATTGGCGACGGAGGCGGCGCTCTCCTACCTCGGGTGGCTGCATCAATTCTTCGGGCAGGACTGGTTGCTGGCACTGGCGGCCTACAACGCGGGAGAGGGAAGAGTACTGAAGGCGGTGCTCAACGGCGGGACACGCAATGTGTGGGAGTTGCAGTTGCCTACCGAAACGCGCCTCTATGTGGCGCGCTTCCTCGCGCTCTCCCAATTGCTGGACAGAGCGGCGCAGCACGGGTTTGTCCTGCCGCCCTGGCAGGCGGGAGAAAATATCCGGGTATGGCGGCAGCCGGGGGGCTGCTCATTGCTGGAGTGGGCCATGGAGCGGGGGGTTGCCATGAACGAGGCAAGCCGGTGGAATCCCGCCTGGCGATTGCCCGATCCCCGGGAGGTGAGTGACTGCCCCATCGTTTATGGCGGGGGCAAGGCCCCTCCTGCCCCGCGTCATCAAGAGACACGCCCGCAGCTGGTGCGGGCCGTGTCCCTGGAAAGCCTGCACGATCCCCTACTGTTGCTGCCTGCACGGGGACTGGACATGGGGCGGGGAGGCCTCACTCTTGAGCGGTTGCCGGATCCGCTGGGATTGGAGCAGGCTCGCCCTCTGCTGGCGCCATGAAACAGTGGCGCCAGTGGCTCAGAACAGGCGCGAGATCCACCGAGTCAGGATCGACCCATCGCGCGCCGTAG
The DNA here is from genome assembly GCF_040908425.1 of Aeromonas sp. R2-1. Lineage (NCBI taxonomy): Bacteria > Pseudomonadati > Pseudomonadota > Gammaproteobacteria > Aeromonadales > Aeromonadaceae > Aeromonas > Aeromonas sp. R2-1. The sequence continues at coordinate 75,133 of NZ_JBFODR010000012.1, read as the reverse complement.
AAGCTGAGGTACTGGCCTATGGCCCTGCGATGGGTGATATGACACGCCAGCACGATCCGCGGTGACAACGACAGGCTAACGTTATCGGGCAAGGTAAAACGGGCGGGGGCGAGGAAACCGACCCCACCCGGTCCGATATCCTTGATGACCGCCCGTCCGATGCGCTTGTCGAACAGCAGGCCAGAGACCATGAGCCGGGCCGCGATGCCGCAACTCTGGGATTCCAGGGGCGTGGTCCCGTCATGGAGATACCAGCGCGGCAGTTTGCGCCTGGGATCCTTGAACGGTGTCACGGGGGGCAGATCGGCGTCAGGGGTTTCCATGGGCAACGGCGTCCTTGGCTGTCCGGGTGGCGGCTTGGGTTTGGGCACTGAACAGCTGCTCCAGGCTCTTTTCCGCCTGGGTCGTCATCACCAGCAACTCGATGCGGCGGTTCTCGCTGCCTTTGGGATCGGCGGTGTTGTCCAGCATGGTATCCGACATGGCGACCACCTGACCCACCCGCTCGGGGGGCATGCCGCCAGCAAGCAGGACACGCCTCGCCATCATGGCGCGATCGGAGGAGAGCTCCCAGTTGCTGTAGTTGTCACCGGCAAAGGGGGTGCTGTCGGTGTGACCGGAGATCATGACCCGGTTCTCCACTCGCTGGAAGACAGGGGCCAGTGCCATCAGCAGGTGGCGGAAATAGGGGCTGATCCGCGCACTGCCCCGGCTGTACATCTCGCGCTCGTCATCGTCGCGGATCAGGATCCGCAGACCCTGGGGCACCAGTTGCAGCTCCAGGTTGTTTCTGGCCTGCATCTGATCCGCCATGGATCCGATGAAACCGGCCAACTGCGCCATCTGCTTCTCTCCCTCAATCTTGCCCACCAGCAGGCTCTCATAGCCTCCCTTGGCGCCATCGGTAAAGATGCTGCGATCCCGCTCCATGTGTCTGGGCATGCGCTGCCCCTCCTCCACGAACTGGGGACTCAACTCCTCAAGGACCGAGGGGTTGCCGCCAAGATCCACCGGATAGGGGCTGTTGCTGATGTCGAACGGGTTTGCCTCGCTGTCCATGATGCTGTAGTCGCGCAGACGACTGGCCACCACATCCCGCTCCTCCTGGCTGGAGACGGCCAGGATCCAGAGCACCATGAAGAAGGCCATCATGGCCAGGGTGAAGTCGGCGAAGGCCACCTTCCATGCGCCGCCCCCCTTGGGAGCGCTGCTGCGCCGCTGCTGGCGCTTGATGACGATCTGCTCGTGGTTGCGCATCACATGGCCCTGTTGGTCACCCAGTCTTCCAGTTCGAGGAAGCTGGGTTTCACGTCAGGCTCCAGCATCTTGCGGCCGGAATCGACGGAGAGCAGCGGCGTCTTGCCCCGCAGCTGAGCGATCAAAATCGACTTGATGCACATCAGCATGCCGATACGACGCTTGACCATCTCTTCCATGGCATTGCTGATGGGCTCCAGCAAGCAATAACAGAGGAAGATGCCGATGAAGGTGCCCACCAGGGCGGCCGCCACATGCACCCCTATGTTGCTGAGGGGGCCGTCGAGCTGCTGCATGGTGATGATGATCCCCATCACCGCCGCCAGGATCCCGAAGCCGGGGCAGGCCTCCCCGGTCTTGTGCAGCGCATGGGCGGGCTTGAGCATGTCCTCCTCGATGGCCATGATCTCCTGCTCCAGTATGGTGTCGAGCTCATGAGGCGTGATCTTGCCCATGCCCAGCAGACGCAGGTTGTCGATGATGAAGCCCAGCAGTTGCGGATCTTCCGATACCTGGGGATACATGAGGAAGACGGAACTCTGCTGCGGATTCTCCACGTGCTCGTCCAACGCCTTCATCCCCTTGTTGCGGGTCTCTTCCAGCAGTTGGTGCATCAGGGTCAGCAGTTCGCGATAGATCTCCTTCTCGTCCTTGTTGGACTTGAAGCAAAGCTTCATCTGGCGCCACATTTCATGCATCACCTCCTTGGAATTGCCAAGGAACATGGAACCGACCGCCGCCCCTATGATGATGATGAGTTCGGCAGGCTGCCACAGGGCGATGGGGCGCCCCCCGGCCATCATGAAGCCGCCGATCACACACACGAAAATGACACCAAGACCAATCTGTTTTTGCATGGATGCTCCCGCAGAAATCAACAAGACTCCCCCCGCGGGGAGAGGCATAACTATATGGAGTCGACCAATCGCTGCTTGAGCTGAAGGACGCACTGCTTGTGGAGCTGGCACACCCGCGACTCGGTCAGCCCGAGCACCAGTGCAATCTCCTTCATGTTCAATTCCTGCTGGTAATAGAGGGAAAGCAGCAGCTGTTCACGCTTGTCCAGGGTGCCGAGCACCTTGGCAAGGGTCATGGCCAGATCCTGATCGTCAGACTCGGATGCGGGCGCCCTGCCCCCGTTCTCCAGCCACTCCTCCAGACTCTGCAACGCCTCGGCCTGGCTCGCATAGGCGAGCTGGCGCACCTCTTCGACGGTGCAGGAAAGCGCCTGTGCCAGCTCCTGCTCGGTCGGGTTGCGCCCCAGACGGTTGAACAGCTCCCGCTGTACCTGGTTGTGACCGTGCACCTGCTGGCGCAGCTGACGGGGTCGCCAGTCGAGGCGCCGCAGCTCGTCCAGCATGGCTCCCCGCACCCGCTTGAAGGCATAGCTCTCGAACTGGGCATCCGGTTCACCCCCATAGCGGCGCCAGGCTTCCAGCAGCCCCATCATGCCGACCTGCTCCATGTCCTCCTGATCGAAGCTGGCGCTCACCTGACTGCGCAGGTGAGTGGCTGCCCGCTTCACCAGAGGCAGATAACGGCTCAGGATCGCCTGCTCACCGGTGCGGGGAGCGGAGGCGGTCAGTTCGCAGGGAGTATCCCAACCAGCGTCCATCATGTTCGCTACTGCACCAGGACCTTGGTGACCAGCACTTCATCCAGATAGGGCTTGTAGCCATACCCCTCCAGGGTTCCCACCAGTTTGCCGAGCAGAGAGGTCTGAAGGGCCGAGATGTTCTGCAGTTCCTGCTTCACCGCCTCATGGGAGCGATGGCTGAAATATTGCACCATGGCATTGCGGATCAGGGGGGTCAGCTCGTTGAGCGTCTCCAGTTGCTGGGGATTGTGGGTGACCAGCGCCAGCTCCAGCACCAGATAGTGGGGCTCTCTGTCTCCCTCCAGGCTGATGACGAAACGCTCCATCGGTTTGAACAGCGGCGTCTTGCTCAGCTCGGGCTTGGCCTCTGCCAGGCCCAGCCAGACGGCAACCGTATCCCGCTTGAGATAAGCGCCATAGGCCAGCGCCGCCAGCAGGCACAGCGCCATCATTATCACCATCAACCACTTCATGACACGCCGCATAATTTGAAATCACTCTCGCTATTGCCAGATCTTGAAATGTCACACCAGGGTGTTGAGCCAATCCTGGCCAGCACTGCCCGATGCGTCCTGTTCTTCCTGCCACTGTCGTCGACCTGCCAGGATCTTCTCCTGCTGCCAGCGATCCCCCCGCTCCTGCTCTCCCCCCTGGCCCACGTTCACCTCGACACCACCAGCATGATGGGGAGCCAAACTCATGCGAAGCCGCTCCATCGACTGGATCAGGGCTTCACGCACCGCCGGGTTGGTCACGTTGAGCTGCACGTTGAGCCGATCCCCTTCCATCCTCACGGTCAGTTCGAGGCGACCCAGCTCGGGGGGATCGAGGCGGATATGGGCCTGCTTGATGCTATGGTTCACCTGCAGCTCGACCCTGTCTTTGAGCACATCGACCAGTTGCTGGCCCCACTGGGCCTCGCTTGCGGCAAGACGCGCCGGCGCCCACTGGTATTCCGCAGGCCTGGCGGCAGAGAGCGCGGGCGACAACCCCGCCATTGCCTTGAATTCGGTGACGCTGGCCTCCCGCTCCGGGGCGGGCTCCCCGGGAAGAGGCACCACCACTGCCGCACTCCGGGTCGTCGGCCGCTCGCCCTGGGCAGTGGGCTGGAGCATTCGCATGGCCAGCTCTCCGGCGGGTTGAGGGAGGCTCTCTTTGCCAACGGAAACCGGCGGCACCGGCATCCGCTCCCCTTCCATTCGCTCGAACCCGCTGAGGGCGCGCAGCACAGGCGAGGAGGCGGGTTGCACCTCCCCGACGGGGGCAAGGCTGCCATTCGATGACAAACGGGCAGGAGGAAGGCGTCCCTCCTCCTGTCGGACAAAAGGTGGTGGCATCTGGTTGAAGGCGGCGAGTTGCTCGGCAACATCCGCAGCCACTTCGACGCTCTCCTCCTGCTCCGTCTCGTCGACGGGGGCGGAAGGGGCGGTGGACGGAGGAAGCATCGCCTCCTGCGGAAGATCCAGAGGCTGGTACTCTTCCCCCTGCCCGTCAGGCTGGCGGGAGAGGCGGGTAAAACCACCGGATGGGGAAGCGGGCAGTGTCTCTGCCACGGGGAGAGGGATCATGCCCATGTCTGCGCCTCGTCGTAGGCCTGCAATCCTTCCCGCTTGCGGGAGAGGCTGTCCCACTCCTGCTTGCGCAGCGCCGTTTCCTGCTCACAGAGCGCGAAGGCTTCCCGATGCCAGTGACGCACCTGATCCCGGGCCGGCATCAGGGATTGCCACAATGCAGGCTGGCTGTTCAGATGCGCCACCAGCTGGGCCAGACGCTGATCCGCCAGCCGCACCGCATCCCACTGTCCGGCGCGGGCCTGCTGCAAGATAAGACGCCCGAGCCCCAGAAGCTGGCGCTGACGTGTCTCGCGTTCCGCACCGGGGGGCACGGCTCCTGTCATGGACATGATGATGGCCTCAAAATAGGACGACCTTGCGGGCAAGCAAGGAGCAGGCCAAATATATAAACATTATATTTCAATACGTTATTTCCAACCTTTGCCCCATGAGGAAGGTGGATTTCCGCATCAACGGGGATGGCGGGCCATCGCTTCCCAACCCTCTTTCAGCTCCAGCAGGATGCGACGCACCTCTGCAAAGCCCGCGACATCGTTGGCCACGCTGATCTCGAACAGCCGCTGGCCGCAGTAGTCGTACAGACGGTGCAGGTTGCTGGCCAGCTCCCCGCCCTTGTCCATGTCGAGGGCACTGTCGAGCCCCCCCAGGATCTGCAGGCACTTGTTGATAGACTGCCCCTTGCGCTCGAACTGCCTGGCCAGAATGTGGCCCTCGGCCCTGGCAATTTCGTCGAGCAGGCCATCCATCAACATCAGCACCAGCTGGTGCGGATCGGCGCTCGCTGCCTTGGCCTGGGTGGCGGCGAACTGGTAGGCGTCATAGCCTTCTTGGGGTTCAAACATGAAAAACTCGCTTATTCAAAGTGTTACGGGCTAGCCGTCTCACAGGGCGCCCATGGTCTGCAACATCTGGTTCATGGTGGTGAACTGATTGAGGTAGCGCTTATACGCGGAATCCATGCGCCGATCCAGCGCCTCCATCCGCTCGTTCACCCGCTTCTCGTTCGCTTCAAGACCTGTCTTGCGCCCCTTGAGTGCACCGTCCCGCTTGGTATAGGGGTCCAGGGCATTACTCATCCGCTTGAGCAGACCGTCGTCGCCCATGAGTGCCTTGCCGAGCAGCTCGGGATCCTTCTCCAGCGCCTTGTTGAAGTCGGTCTCGTTGAAGGAGAGCTTGCCCGCCTTGTCGGTCTTGATCCCCAGGCTCCCCAGGGTCAGATCATCGGGCAGCTCCCGCACGCTGCGGGCAATCACGCTCTTGAGGCTGCGAACACCACTGTCGGAGGAGAGGGCTCCCGGTGCCTTGGGATCGCTGGAGGTCATCTTGGCCAGCTCGTCCACCAGCTCGTTGTAACTGTCGACAAACTTCTTGAGGGAGCCGGTAACCGCCTCCTTGTCCTGATCCACCGTGACCAGCAGCGGAGCGTCATCCGCCTTTTGCGCCTTGGTCAGCTGGAACGTCAGGCCATCCACCACGTTCTCTATCTTGTTGCTGGCAGAGGTGATGGTGAGAGGGTTGTCCCCCCCTATGCGCAGCTTGGCGTCCTGCGCCTGGGTGATGTCCGTCTTGCCGGCCATCGCCACCCCGATGGCATTGGCGCCATCCCCGCTGTACCCCAGGGTGATGGCGTTCTCCACGCCGCTCTCCTTGCTGGTCAGTACCATGCTGACCTTGCCGTCGGTACGTACCAGGGTCGCCTTCACCCCCGGGTTGTCCTTGGCATTGTTGATCTGGGAGACCAGATCCTTGACGGTGGCGCCAGCCGGGAGAGAGGTCAGGTCGATGTCCAGGGTCTTGCCCTTGACGGTCAGGGAGAAGACGCCGTCTGCCGGCAGCGGTGCCGTGTCACTGTCAAGCTGCAAGCCGACCTGATGGGACTGGGCAAGCTGCTCCACGAAGAAGCTGTACTGACCCGAGCTGGCCTTGCCATTGCTCGTCACCGTCATGAGCCCTTCCTGGGACAGGGTGGCCTTCTGAGCCTGCAGGCTGCTCGCCTTGTTCAGATCCTTGAGCAGGGTCTGGAAACTCGACAGCTTGGTGGTGAGGCTGCTGATGGCGCTCTGCTGCGCCTTGACGCTGTCCAGCTGCTTCTTCAGCAGCTTGTCCATGTTCTGGCGCTCGACGGCCACCAGTTGCATCGCCGTGCTAGCCGGATCTATTTGCATCTTTATCCCCTTATTCGGTGGCATGCCTGTTGGAAAAGACCGGCTCGGCCCTTTCCAACCGGCAAGCGGTTGTCAAACAAGAGCCGCCCCTCTCGGGGCGGCCCGGCAAACCATCAACGCAGCAGGGAAGTCACCATGCCGGTCATCTGGTTGGAGTTGGACAGCACGGACATGCCAGCCTGCATCAGCATCTGGTTCTTGGTCATGTTGGTGCTCTCCTGGGCGAAGTCGGCATCCATGATGCGGCCGTTCGCCATGTCGGTGTTCTCTTTCATGTTGGAGAGGTTGTTGACGGTGTGCTCCAGACGGTTGATGTTGGCACCGAACTGGGAACGGGCGGTACCGATGGCATCCAGGGCATCTTCCATCTTGGTGATCTGCGCATTGAAGGCAGTGGAGGCCAGAGCGGTGGCATCGGCGGTGGCAAAATCGGTTTCCGCGGCATCAATGGCTGCGTTGACGGCCTGAACATTGCCGCTGGCATCCACATCCAGCTTCTCGGCGGCGGAACCACCGATCTGGAAGGTCACTGCTGCGGCGCCGAACTTGCCCGCATCGCTGATCAGAGCCTGACCACCAAACTTGGTGTTGTCGCTGATGTTCTTCAGCTCGGCAGACAGCTCCTTCATTTCGGTGCCCATGGCCAGACGGTCTTCCGCGCTCGCGGTGCCGTTGGCGCCCTGGGTGGCCAGGTCTTTCATGCGCTGAACGATGTTGGTCATCTCGTCCATGGCACCTTCGGCGGTCTGCATCATGGAGACGGCGTCCTGGGCGTTGCGCATGCCGACCTTCTGGCCGTTGGACTGGGCTTGCAGACGGGTGGCCATCTGCAGACCGGCGGCGTCATCGGCGGCGGAGTTGATGCGAAGACCGGTACCCAGGCGCTGCATGGCGGTGCCCAGCATCTTGTTGGTGTTGTTCAGCTGGTTCTGAGTGGTCAGAGAAGCGAAGTTGGTATGAATGGACAAACCCATGATCTATTCCTCGAAGAAGGCTGCTACCGCAGCGGATAACCGTACGAAGGAGAGAAGCGACAGGTGCGAGGCAAGACTTGAGCTGCGGGTGAAAAATATGATGAAAAAAGAGGGCGCGGGAGGAGCTGGGAGGGGAAACGGGAAAAAGGCACCCACCAGGGGGATGGGTGCCACCAGCATCAACGCAGCAGGGAAGTCACCATGCCGGTCATCTGGTTGGAGTTGGACAGCACGGACATGCCAGCCTGCATCAGCATCTGGTTCTTGGTCATGTTGGTGCTCTCCTGAGCGAAGTCGGCATCCATGATGCGACCGTTCGCCATGTCGGTGTTCTCTTTCATGTTGGAGAGGTTGTTGACGGTGTGCTCCAGACGGTTGATGTTGGCACCGAAGGAGGAACGGGCGCTGCCGATGTCTTTCAGGAAGGTTTCCATCTCGGTGATAGCGGCATTGGCTTTGGTCTGATCACCGATACCGCCACCTTTGACTGCGGTACCATCCAGGCCGGAGCCAGCGGTGGAACCGGTCACTTTCTTCAGGTCGGTGGAGATGTCCACGCTCAGGGTCTCGGCGGCGGAGCCACCGATCTGGAACTTGACCGCACCCTTCTCGAAGTTGCCAGCGGCTTTCTTCAGCAGGGACTGGCCACCGAAGGTGGTGTTGTCGGTGATGTTGGCCAGCTCTTTCGACAGCTCGCCGAACTCGGCGTTCAGGGCGGTGTAGTCTTCGGTGCTGGTAGTGCCGTTGGCACCCTGGGTAGCCAGATCCTTCATGCGCTGAACGATGTTGGTCATCTCGTCCAGGGCGCCTTCAGCGGTCTGCATCATGGAGATGGCATCCTGGGCGTTGCGCATGCCGACCTTCTGGCCGTTGGACTGGGCTTGCAGGCGGGTAGCCATCTGCAGACCGGCCGCGTCGTCGGCGGCGGAGTTGATGCGAAGACCGGTACCCAGGCGCTGCATGGCGGTGCCCAGCATCTTGTTGGTGTTGTTCAGCTGGTTCTGGGTGGTCAGGGAGGCGAAGTTGGTATGGATGGACAAGCCCATGATGTATTCCTCGAGTTAAACGCTGCACAGCAGCCCGTTAGGTTGACATCAGATAGAGACGACCCCTTTCGCGCAGAAATGTAATCTTCCCTCCGCATATTTTTCCTCTGGCCCCCTCCCGGGCATTCCGGTATCCCGGGTGCTCGCCGCCTCCCCCATCCGGCATGCTTATTGCTTTTAAAACGTCCTCTCTCACTACCGGATGGCGACATGGCTGCTTCGCTCTACACACCGCATTTCGTTCAACATTTCCAGTGCATCGGCGATCGCTGCGAGGACAACTGCTGCCACAGCTGGACCATCAGCATCGACAAGCAGACCTTCCGCAGCTATGAACGCCACCCCGACCCCACGGTCAAGTCCCTGAGCAAGCTGCACATCATCAAGGTGAAGCAGAGCAACGAGCGCTGGGGGGAGATAAAGCTCGACGAACAGGGCGCCTGCCCCTTCCTCGATGAAAACCGCCTGTGCCAGATCCACAGCAAGGCGGGTCCGGATGCCCTGAGTCACACCTGCAAGACCTACCCCAGAGCCCAGACCCGCATCGGCAACCAGCTCAAGAGGTCCCTGATGCTCTCCTGCCCCCAGGTGTGCCGCCAGTTGTTGCTTGACCCCCTGGCGATGCAGACCGAGGTCACCGAGCTCACCCAGCCCCTGCCCTTCGCTCCGCCCCCCTCCAACGCCATGGCGACTTTGCACAGCCTGAGCATTCACGTGCTGGCCGCCACGGATATCCCCGTGGCGATTCGGCTATGGCTGGTCGGCATGCTGATCCACCGGGATCCTGTGCAACTCTCCCACGAGGCCTTCCTCGATCAGGTGGCGGTACTGGCCGAACGCGGGGAGCTCAACACCATGTTCGAGCAGTTGCCCGCCCTGCCCAGACTGCAGTGGTGGGGCCTCAGAACCATGACCCACCAGTTGCTGGCCTACTCCCAGGGGAGACGGGGGCGGCAGACCATGCAGGTCTGCCTCGACAAGATCAACGAGGTACTGGAGGGAACCTACGACGAGGACAAGCTTGCACGCCTGCAGCAGGTCTGGCACGACAGGGTCGCCCCCTTCCTGGCCAGCCATCCCCAGATCCTGGACAACTACCTGCTCTACTACGTCTATCACCACAACTTCCCGCTGCAGCAGGGCGACAAGTGCCAGGCCTATCAGCTGCTGGTGGTCGACTACTTCCTGCTGCGCAACTACCTCTGCCTGCTGGCCATGGACAAGGAGCTGGACGAGCAGGACGTGGTCAACCTCTTCTACAGCTACCACACCATACGCCAGCACAATGCGAGTTTTATCAAGACCATAGAACAGGGGCTCAACGACTCCGGCTTCGCGTCGGACATCTCCCTGTACGCCCTGCTCAAGCCCTGAAAACAGAAAACCGCCAGCGAGCTGCATGGCGGTTTTCTGTCGTGAACGGGACCTGGCACCCTAGGTGAGCAGCGCCACCACGTTCTGGCGCGAGACGTTGGCCTGGGCAAGCAGGCCGGACATGGTCCCCATGAAGCCCCCTTCCTTGAGCTGGAGGCTGAGCTTGCCCTGCAACTGGACCAGCTCCTCCTGCTGCAGGTTCTGGCTGCGTGACTTCACCCGATCGAGCTGCTTCACCATCCGCTGGCGAAACTGCTTGAGCTCGCGCACCGACTGCTCTATCTCCCCGAGCAGTCGCTTCAGCCGTTGCTGTTCCTGTTTGATCTCCCCTTTGTCGAGCCCCTCGCCGAGCTGGGTCAACTGCCCCGCCTTTGGCTTGAACTGCACGGGTACCGGGTTCCCGGCGGGAATGCGGATGCCCTCACCGCTCAGCAGCACGGGTTCATCCAGCTTGCGCCTGTGCTGATCCGGCACGCTCAGCTCCAGCTTGCCCAGCTCGTTCAGGCGCGCCTGGATATGCTCCTTGCGCAGTGCGCGATCCAGGCGGGCGGCCGCCTCCGCTTCACTGGCATCGGCGGGCAGCAGCACCTCGACGGCGCTGCTGGTCTGAGGGAAGGAGAAGACGAGACGCTCGGCACTCGCCCTTGGGCTCAACAGATCGAGCCGCTCCGCGCTGTAGTGCACCCTGCTGTCCGTGGCCGAGGCCAGCAGACGTGGCCTGAGCTCGCTCGTCAGTGGCGCCTGCGGCTGGGTCAGCTTCTCTTCCAGCACCTTGAGACGGGAGACCAGATCCCCGCTCGCCGCCTTCTGCTGGCCGAGCTGCTGCTCCAGGCGCTTCAGCTCGCCCCATACCTGGCTCAGGGCCTGTTCGCCCCCCTGGGCATGGGCGATGCGCTGCTGCGCCGTGCCGATCAGGGCCCAGCGATCCAGCCGGATGACATTGGGCTGGCGTTCATTGCGAGGAGTCTGGGGAGAAGTAGCCTGGGCAGTCGAACGACCTTGCAACCTGGGTTGGGCCGGCGTCTCGGCCACGCTCCCCGGACGGGTTTGTTGAATCTGCATCCTGGCTCCTTAGACAGATTTAGGGCATGTAGTTGAACAGGCTCAGGCCATTCACCTTGGCAAAGGCCTGCTGTTGCACCTGCAGAGCCATCAGCACATGCGCCTGCTGGGTCACGGCCCCCGCGTAGTCGAGGGACTCTATCTGATTGCTCACTTCCTTGCTATAGGTGCTCTTCTCGGCATGACCCTCGTCCACCTGATCCAGCAGGTTGATGCGCGCCCCTATGGTGCTCACCATCTGGCTGATGTCATCCTGCAGGGTCTTGCTGCGATCCAGCATGGCTCTGGCCTGATCCGCCGCATCCGGTGCGCCGGCATCGAAGGCCGCTACCATGTCGTCCAGCTGCTTGAAGAAATCCCCGTTCTGGATGAACAGGCTGTCTGCGGTCTGGTTGAGAGACACCGTCACCCCCCGGGCAATCTCCACCTCCCGCACCAGGGCATCCCCCTGATAGAGATAGCCGCCACCCGGCCCCTGGACGATGGGGGTCTTGTCCACCTGGCTGCCGCTGAACAGGCTTGAACCGTTCTCGTTGCGGGCATTGGCGAGATCCAGCAGTCCCTCCTTGATGATGGCCGCCTCGCTGGACACCGCCCGGCGATCGTCCTCGGAGAGGGAACCGTTGGCCGCCGTCTGGGTCAGCTCCCGCAACCGGCTCAGCATGTTGGTCATGGTCTCGAACTGCAGCTCCCCCTGGGATAGCTGGCTCTTGGCATTGGCGATGTTCTTCTGGTACTGGGCCATAGCCACCTGCTCTTTCTTCAGACCGAGCAGTTGCACGCTGCCCACGGGATCGTCCGAAGGCTGCAGGATCCGCTTGTTGGAGGAGATCTGGCGATCCAGCCGGGCGTAGTCGCCAAAGCCCCGCTGCAGGTTGTCGAGCATGCTGAGCTGGATCTGGTTGGTGCTGATGCGCATGCGGACTCCGTCAGAACATGTTGAGAATGGAATTGAAGAGTTGATCCGAGGTGCTGATCACCTTGGCATTGGCCTGATACGCCTTGGTGTAGGCCATCACCTTGACCCCTTCCTCATCGAGGTTGACGCCGCTCACGCTGCTGAGCTTGGTGGCGAGCTGTTTCTCCATGTTGGCATCGGCCTCCATGGTCGCCTTGGCCTGACCGCTCTGCACCGCCATCTTGCCAAGCAGGGCACTGTAGGCATCGTACTGATCATCCTTGATGGTCAGCAGCTCCTGCAGGTTGCGGTTGTCGCCGTTGCCGCCCCCCGCCTTGGCGAAGGCGAGGTGATCCCCGGTAAAGCCGTCGGCCACCTTGAGGGTGCCGGAGGGATTGAGGGGGTCGTAGCTGAACAGGGGTTTGCCGGGATCGCCGTTCAGATCGACGCCACCCGCCTGCTTGGCGTTGAAGTCATCCGCCAGCTTCTTCGCGATCTGGTTCAGCTCGTCGCGCAGGGGGCGCAGCACTGTGGTGCGATATTCCAGCACGCCCGCCAGGGTGCCGCCCTGAAGTCTGGGGACCTCGAAGGATTGCGGCCCGAAGCTCAGGCTCAGGGTGTCGCCGGCCAGAGAGAGGGTGCTGCTGCTGCCGGCCAGCACCAGGGGCTGGCCCTGGGGCAGGCTCAGGGAGAAGGAGCCGTCGCTCTGACGGTTGACCCGCACCTCCATGAAGGTCGACAGCTCACGCACTATCTGCTCGCGGCTGTCTTCCAGCGCCGAGGTGTTGACCCCTTTGGAAGCCTGCTCGCCGATCTGGGTGTTGAGCTCCGCCACCTGTTTGAGATAGCTGTTCACCTGGGTGATGGTGCTGCCCAGCTGATCGTCGATCTGCTTCTCCTGGGTCAGCAGGCTCTCGTTCAACTGGCCGAAGCGGTTGGCCAGGGCACCGGCCGAGCTGACGATCTGGCTGCGCTGCGCCGGTGTTTCCGGGCTGTCGAGGGCGGCGCTCAGGGACGCGAAGAAACTGTCCAGCCCCTTGGTGATGTTCATCGACTCGCTGCCGAGCAACTGCTCCGTCGTATTGATGTACTGGTGAAACGCATAGGAGGAGCCGGTCGCGGAGCGGCTGCGCCAGTGCTGGGAGACCAGATAGTCATCGGTGATCCTGCGAACCCCGGTCACCTCGACCCCCATGCCGTTGTCCATCCGGCCAAAGCCCGACAGGCTGCCCATCATGGCCTCCTGGCGGCTGTACCCGATGGTATTGACGTTGGCGATATTCTGGGCAGAGATATTCAATGCGATCTGCGATGCATTGAGTCCGCTAAAACCGATACTGAGCAGCGACATCAGTCAACTTTCCTCATTTTTGCCGAATTCAGAGGCTGACTGAAGGCAGCCAGGGTCTGGGAGTCTGAAGCGACCACCGGCTCGGCATTCTTTAATGTGGGGGCCAGTTGATTGACCATCTGCTCCTTGAGCCCCATGCCGCCGCGCTTGACCAGGCTCATCGCGAGCTGGCTGTCGTACATGTCGCGGTAGAGGGACTCCCCCTTGATAAGCCTGTCCTCTTCATCCTGCATGGCGTCGGACGCCGAACGCATGTGCTTGAGCACCGTCTGCAGGAAGCTCACTTCGAACTGGCCGGCCGCCGCCTCCAGGGCCGCGCGCTGATCCGGGTTGCTCTTTATCTGCTGCAGTTCATTGAGATCCTGATAGAAACCAGGCTCCGAGGTAATTCTGGTCATAGAGATCCTTAGATGACCACCAGCTCGCCTTCGAGGGCTCCCGCCTCGTCGAGGGCTTGCAGGATGGCCATGACATCATCCGGGGTCGCCCCCAGGGAATTCACCGCCTTGACGATCACCTCCAGGGAGGTGCCATCCGGCCAGACAAACATGTTGTTGCGCTCCCGGTCAACCTGGATCTGGGAGTTGGGCGTCGTGGTGGTCCGCCCGTTGGAGAAGGCGTTGGGCTGGCTCACCGTCTGGCTCTCCCCTATGGTGACCGTCAGGCTGCCATGGCTGACCGCCGCCTTGTGCACCTTGACCCCCTGCCCCATGACCACGGTGCCGGTACGGCTGTTGAAAACGACTCGCGGCCGCTCCTTGCCCATGTCCACCTGGATGTCCTGCAACAGGGCCATGAAGGAGATGCGCTGGCTCTCATCGCGGGGGGCCGCAATCTGGATGCGACCGGCGCTGACCGCCTTGGCCACGGGGCCGAGCTGGCGGTTGATCTCCCGCTCCACGTTGCGGGCCGTCTTGAAGTTGGGCTGGTGCAGGTTGAGCGTCACTTCCGGCTTGTCCGAGAAGTTGCTGGCCACCTCCCGCTCGATGATGGCACCGTTCGGGATGATGCCGGCCGTTGGCACGTTGATGGTCACGGAGGAGCCGGATTGCCCCTCCGCCTTGACCCCGGCCACCACCAGGTTGCCCTGGGCGACCGCATAGACTTCACCGTCGATCCCGCGCAGGGGAGTGAGCAGCAGCGAGCCGCCTCTCAGACTCTTGGCATCGCCGATGGAGGTCACGGTCACGTCCATCTGCTGACCTTTGCCGGCGAGGGCGGGCAGCGTCGCCTGCACGGAGACGGCAGCCACGTTCTTGAGCTTGGGATCGATGTCATCGGGCAGTTGTACCCCGAACTGCTTGAGCATGTTGGTCATGGACTGGCCGGTGAATTTGACCTGGCTGCGATCCCCGGTACCGGAGAGGCCGACCACCAGGCCATAGCCCACCAGCTGGTTGGCTCTCATCCCCTGCACGTCGGCAATGTCCAGCAGGGCCCGTTTGGCGGGGGCAGCGGCGCCGGCTACGCCCGACAGCGCCAGGCAGAGCAGGGCGATATACCATCTGTTCATCGAAATCCTCACAAGGGGGAGAAGGCGGAACTGAAGAAGCGCGACAGCCAGCCCATCTGGTTGCTGTCGGCCAGGGCGCCGCGACCGGCATAGGTGATGCGGGCATCGGCGATGCGCTGGGAGGAGATGCGGTTGCTCTGGTCGATGTCCTCGACCCGCACCATGCCCCCCAGACGGATGTACTCATCCCCCTGGTTGAGGCGGATCCACTTCTCCCCCCGGATCCCCAGCACCCCGTTGGGCATCACTTCGGCCACGGTGACCGTGATGGCCCCCGCCAGGGTATTCTGCTGGCTGGAGGTCGCCCCGCCGTCGAAGTCGCGATCCGCCTTGATAGAGGCGCTCCAGTCCGGTCGGGAAACTCCACCGATGGAAGGCACAGGCACGCTCAGATTGCTGTTCTTGTTCATGCTGGTGTTGGCCTTCTTGCTGGACTGGGTGCGCTCCTCCAGCATGACGGTCAGGATGTCGCCGACCCGGTAGGCACGGCGATCCTGGAACAGGGTCATCATGTAGTCGTTACGGTAGAGGCTGCCATCCTCCCCCACCCCGGCTTTCGTCAGCTCGGAGCGGGAAGGGGCCCACTTCTCGTCACCGGGCTCGGGGGCCTGCAACTCGTAGGTGGAGCAGCCCCCCAGCAGCAGGGCGAGCACGACGCAATACCACACCGGCTTCATCATCACAGCGCCTGGGTCACGAACTTGAGCATCTGATCGGCGGAGGAGACCACCTTGGCATTCATCTCGTAGGCGCGCTGGGTGGTGATCATGTCCACCATCTCTTCCACCACGTTCACGTTGGAACTCTCCAGGGTGAACTGTTTGATGGCCCCCATGGCCTCTTCACCCGGGACCCCTTCGATGGCTTCACCGGAGGCACCGGTCGCCCGGTAGAGGTTGCCCCCCAGGGCTTCCAGACCGGCCGGGTTGGAGAAGTTGGTCAGGGTGATGCGCCCCAGCTCCACGTTCTCCTGCTGTCCCGGCAGGGTGGCGCTCACGGTGCCGTCGGTGCCGATGGCGATCTTGGTAGCGTTGTCCGGGATCTGGATCTGCGGCAGCATGGGCAGGCCGTCGGCATTGACCAGCAGCCCTTCCGCATTGCGGTGCCATTGACCGTTGCGGGTATAGGCCGTCTCGCCATCCGGGCGCTCGACGCTGAAGAAGCCGGCCCCCACCACCGCCATGTCCAGCTCCTGGTTGGTGTTCTGGAACTGCCCTGGCGTGAATACCTTCTGGGTGCCGACCACCCGCACACCGTTACCCATCTGGATGCCGATGGGGGACAGGTTCTGCTGATCCTGCTGGGCACCGGGCTGGCGCTGAACCTGATAGAACAGATCCTCGAACGCCACCCGATCGCGCTTGAAACCGACCGTGTTGACGTTGGCCAGGTTGTTGGAAATGCTGGCCATCTTGGCATCCTGTGCCGACAGACCCGTCTTGCTCACCCAAAGCGCTGCATGCATCTTCGTTTCTCCACCTGATTCGTTCGAACGGGGTGCATCCCGTCAGTATTCATTCCCGGCCGCCATGGCCGACCGTCAGCCCTGGCCAGAGATCAGCCTGGCACCCTGCCTGGCCTGCTCGTCCGCCGTCTTCATCAACTTGACCTGCAACTCGAAATTGCGGGTCAGGGACATGCTGCCGATCAGCTCGTCCACCGCGTTCACGTTGGCCCCCTCGAGGAAACCGGACGCCAGCACCACCTGTTCGCTGATCTCCGCATCCCCGCCCTGGCGCTGGCGAAACAGGCCGTCAACCCCCTTGACCAGCTCGGCCGGATCCGGGTTCACCAGCTTGAGTCGGCCCACGTCCAGACGGGCGCCGCCCCCCGGCGGGGTGATGCTGAGGGAGCCATCCTTGCCAAAGCTCAGATCCCGATAGGCGGGCAGCACCATCTCGCCGCCATCCCCAAGCACGGGACGGCCGTTGAGGGTCAGCAACCCCTCCCCGTCCACCTCCAGGTTGCCAGCACGGGTGTAGGCCTCCTTGCCGTCTGCGGTCTGCACGGTGAGAAAACCGTCGCCGCGGATCGCCACGTCCAGCTTGCGGCCGGTCTGCATCAGGGCGCCCGCCCGAAAGTCGGTTCCCGCCTGCTCTTCCCTGGCCATGACCCGGCTCTGGTAACCATCGCCGGTCAGGGCATAGGCGGACGCCCGCTCGAAGTCGGCACGAAAACCTGCGGTATTCACGTTGGCCAGGTTGTTGGCACGGATCTGCTGGGCCATGAGGGTGTGTTGCGCCCCCGACATGGCGGTATAGATAAGCTTTTCCACGGATCACGCCTTAGAAGGAGTTGAACAGGACCTGGGTCATCTTGTCCGCCGAGCTGATGGTCTTGGCGTTGGCCTGGTAGTTGCGCTGGGAGGTCATCAGGCTGACCAGTTCCCCGGTCAAGTCGACGTTGGATGCCTCGTAGGCGCCCGCCGTCAGGCCACCCAGGGTCCCGCTGCCCGGCGCCCCCAGCACGGGCTGGCCCGAGCTGAACGACTGCTGCCAGGTGGTGTTGTTCGCTTGCAGCAGGCCCTGGGGATTGGCGAAGTTCGCCATCACCACCTGGCCCTGGAGCAGGCTCTGGCCGTTGGTGAAAGTGGCGTAGACGCCGCCGTCCGCATCCACCCTGACCCCGGTCAGATCCCCGGCGGTATAGCCGTTGGACTGGTTGCGCGTGGCGTTGAAATCGGAGGCGTACTGGCTGACCCGGGCCAGATCGGCGGTGAGGGTGATGGGCTCGGCACCGGCGGGGGCCAGGTTCAGCACGGGGGCCGTGGTCGGCGACTTCAGGGTGCCGTTGGTGTTGAACTCCATGGTCACCGGCGCACCGGTCTGGGTCCCGTTGAAGGCATAGTTGACCTGCCAGGTGTTCTCGCCGGTCTTCACGAAATACTGGGTGACGGTGTGCTCGACCCCAAGAGAGTCATACACCTTGCTTGACTGGGAGTAGCTGAAGCTGTCCGCCTTGGCGGGATCGAAGGGGTGCAGCCCCTGGTCGATGACGCTGGCGTCCGCCTTGAGGTTCGCCACGAACTCCAGGGTGTCGGACGGCTTGGCCGCCAGGCTGCCCGCCTTGACCTGAATGTCACCCACCACGCCGGATTGCAGCTCACCCGCCTCGTTGGTCACATAACCCTGCAGACGGTTGCCGCTGGCGGTGATCAGGTAGTTGCTGGCATCACGCTGGAACAGGCCGGCCCGGGTATAGGAGGTCTGACCGTTGTCATCCTTGAGCACGAAGAAGCCGTTGCCGGAGATGGCCAGATCCAGGCCCCGCCCGGTACGGGTCACATCCCCGTTGCGATCGAAGTTCTGGGAGACGTTGCTCATCTCCACGCCGCCGGCCTGTCCGCCACCGTAGATGGCGGCAAACTCGGCACGGCTGGACTTGAAACCGGCGGTGCTGGCGTTGGCCACGTTGTTGCTGATGACGCTCAATTCCTGGTTGACGGCGCGCAGGCCACTCAGTCCGATATTAAAAGACATGTTTCGCTCCTATCTGGTTACGCCGACTTGCCAAACTGGACGGCGCTGAACAGGGGAACCTCCCCCACGCCTGCCACTTGCAGCATGATCTCGCCCGTGCCCGGCAAGCTGACGCGCTCCACCTGGCTGGCTACATAATTGCGGGTGGTGGTGGCGACTCCCCCCAGGGAAGCCTTCACCTCGAAGCTGTATTCGCCAGCGGGCAGCACCGGCAATTCGTAATCCAGCGCCCCCGCCTTGCTCTCGCCCCAGTTCTTGGTGGCGACCAGGGTGCCGTGCTTGTCATAGACCTTGAGCTCGACCGTGTCGGCCGCGCCGCCCAGCTCCACCTGACCGCGGATCGCCTTCTCCTGCTCCTGGCCAAGGGTCTGGCTCGGCACCATCACTTCCTTGTCGATGAGATCCGTGCTCTGGAGCACCTGCTGGGTGTCCATCATGTTGATGGACTTCTGCTGCAACACTTTCAGGCTCTCGACCCCTTCCACCATGCTGAACTGGGCCAGCTGGGTAACGTACTGGGCACCATCCAGGGGGTTGGTGGGATCCTGGTTCTGGATCTGGGCCACCATCATCTGGAGGAATTCGTTGCGAAGCTGGACCCCCTGCCCCTCGGAAGTACCGTTGGCGGCGATCTCAGGGGTGGCGGCTCGCTGGCTGGCGCTGCGGGCGGTATCCAGGCTGCTGACTTGAGGCAGGCTCATTTACACCCCCTGACCAAGACGCAGCAGCCCTTGCTGCATACTGTTGATGCGGTTGATCACCTCGACCGAGGTCTCGAATCCCCGGGAGGCGCTCATCATGTCCGCCATCTCTTCCACCGCGTTGACGTTGGAGTAGTAAACGAAGCCATCCCCGTCGGCCAGGGGATTGGTCGGCTCCAGACGTTTCTCCACCTGGCGGTCAGACTGGACGATACCGGCGATCTGCACCTGGGCTGCCCCCAGCCCCTCGGCCTCCTGCACCCGCTGATAGAGGGTGGAGAAGACGGGCTTGATGGCGCGGAAGGCGGCCTCTTCGCTGCCGGCGGCGCTGTCGACGTTGGCGAGGTTGGAAGCCACGGTGTCAAGGCGGACGGTCTGCGCCCGCATGGCGCTGCCGGCGATGTCATAGATGCGATTGAACGACATGATTAACGGCCCTCGATCGCCTTGGCGATCCCGGTGATTTTCATATTCAGGAAGGTGAGACTGGTCTGGAAGTCGGTGGCATTGCTGGCAAACTTGCTCTGCTCCACGCTGAGCTCGGCGGTGTTGCCATCCATGGAGACCTGATAGGGTATGCGGTAGAGGGGATGTTGCATGTCATTGCCCATGGTGCCCTCGCTGATGGTGCTGCCCGGCTCTCCTGCCTCCACCTGCCGGGCGACCCGGCCGAGGATGGCCTTGTAATCCACATCCCGTGCCAGATAGCCCGGGGTATCCACATTGGCCAAGTTCCCTGCCAGAATACGAGCCCTGTCTGCCCGCACATCGAGGGCATAGGGGTGTACGCCAAGCGCACTGTCAAATGAGATACTCATGCTTCATCCTTCTTGTGAACCAGTCAGACCGGTGCATCCTTTATCAAGACTCATGCCAATCATGAAAAACCGTTGTTTCCGCTGGTCAGGCCATCCCCCCTGGCTGACAAGAGTGACAAAAGGGGAAGCATTGTTTCCCATAGGGAAGCGAGCAGGTCTCCTTGCCCTGCTGCTCCTGGCACTCCCCTCGTGGGCGGCCCCTTCGTCGCTGTCGCAGCAGTTGACCGACGGTCTGAGGGCGGATGCAGAAACGGCACTGGGGGAGTATCTGCGCCAGCAAGCCTGGCCAGAGACCCGGGCCGACTATCAGGTCTGGCTCTCCCCCGCCGTGGCCCACCTGCCGGCATGTCGTCAGGCGGTTCGCTTCCAGGCTGGCGGGCAGTATCGCCAACCCTGGGGGCGGCGCCCCTATCTGGTGGAATGTACCGAGCCCGCCTGGCAGTTGCGGGCCCGGGTGGAGGTCACCCTGATGTTGCCGGTCTGGGTGGCGGCACGGGACATCCCCAAGGGACATGTCATCGCCCCGGAGGATCTGCTGGAGAAATCCCTCGATGCCAGCCGGTTGCAGCGGGGCTTCACCCACAGCTCGCAGCCCCTGGCAGGCAGCAAGAGCCTTCGCCATCTTAGGATGGGGCAACTGGTCGGTGAACTCGATCTGCAACAGGCCTGGGCCGTCCGGGCAGGGGAAGGGGTGCTGATCCGGGCCGGGCAACCGGGCTTTTCCGCCACGACCCGTGGAACGGCCTTGTCAAACGGCGCCATCGGTGAAGGGGTGAGGGTCAGGAATCTCGGCTCCGGCAAAGAGATCCAGGCCTGGGTGGTTGACAAGGGGGAAGTCGAAACCCGCTTTTAGCGCAGAAATGGCGAGTTTGATTCAAGTTCGGCCACCTCAGGGTCGCCTGTCACAAGAGAGACCACCAGGAATTCACGTTATGAAAATCACACGCACCGACCCTGTCTACGTTCAACCCCAGTCTCAGCGCAAGGCGGGAGCCACACCGGCACCTCAGCCCCAGGCCAGCCAGGGGGAAGCCAGGATCAGCGCCACCGCCCAGACCATCAATCAGGCGAGGGTCGAGCTGGCCTCCACCTCTGATGTGGACATGGAGAAGGTCAACCAGATCCGCCAGGCCATCAGCGAGGGTCGGCTCGAACTGGACATGGATGCCCTGAGCCAGGCCATTCTGGACATGCATCGCCGATGAGTCTGCCTCCCAAACAACGGATCCAGCAGTTGATCATCGGCATCCGGCAGGATTGTGGCCGCTACGCCGACCTGCTGCAGTTGCTGCTCAATCAGTACCGTCTGCTGGCAAGCCACGACGTGGCCGGGCTGACGGAACACAACCGGCAACAGACCCGGCTCATGGGCGAGATCCAGCACCAGGTCAGGCTGCGCTGCGAACATCTCCAGGCACTGGGACTCAAGCCTGACGAACGGGGCATGACCATCCTCATCGGCAAGCTCCCCTCCCCGCTGCGCCAGCAAGTGGACGAGCAGTGGCAGCGGCTGGAGCAGTTGCTGCTACAGTGCCGCCGCCAGAACGAGCAGAACGGCCGCCTGCTGGCAGGCCAGATAGAGACCATCCACACCCTGCTGGGCCAGGAGTCATCCTATGGCAGGCAGGAGCACTTCCCCGACTGACCCTTTACGTTCCCTGCCGGGCACGATGACCCAGTGCGGCGAGTTCGTCGAGCTGCCGCTGCTCACCTGACTCCTGACGCTGACGGGCCGCCAGGGCCCGCTTGTCCAGCAACAGCTCCAGCCCCTTGACCCGACCGAACTGCCTGACGAGCTGCCCCTCGTGATGAGCCAGATCCTGGCTGGCGAGCGCACACTGCTGCAACTGGTGGGTCAGCAGGTGGCGAAGCTGCCCCTGCATCTGCTGCTTGTTCTGCCACAGCAGGGGATGAAAGCTCGACGAGCCCAGATGCATCGTCTCGATGACCTCCTGCAGCCTGAGGGCTCGGTGCTCCTCCTTCATCGCCACCTCGCGCAGACGCTGCCGCTCCTTGCCCATGGCCTCCAGGGCATCCTGCTGCAGACCGAGATAGGATTTCAGCACGCCGCCTCCTTACGCCCTGCCGAGCACATGCTTGAGACCGCCCAGCACCTGGGTGATGGGTGTCTCTTCCTGAATGCCCTGCTGCAGGAAGCTGGCGATGGCAGGATAGCGCTGGACCGCCTCGTCCATCTGGGGATCCGCCCCGGGCTGATAACCCCCCAGGGGCAGCAGCTCACGCACCTGCTGGTAACGGCCCCAGAGCTGGCGCAGATTCACCGCCAGCCCCTGCCATTCGGGAGAGACCACCTGAGGCATCACCCGGCTCACCGAGGCACCGATGTCGATGGCGGGATAGTGCCCCTCCTCCGCCAGGCGGCGGGTCAGCACGATGTGACCATCGAGAATGGCCCTGGCGGAATCCACCACGGGATCCTGCTGGTCATCCCCTTCCGCCAGCACGGTATAGAAGGCGCTCAGGCTGCCCTCGGGGTGCGTGCCGTTGCCCGCCCGCTCCACCAGCTGGGTGAGCAGGCTGAACACCGAGGGCGGATAGCCGCGGGTCGCAGGGGGTTCGCCGATGGCCAGCGCGATTTCCCGCTGGGCCTGGGCGTAGCGGGTCAGGGAATCCATCAGCAGCAACACATCCTGACCCTGATCGCGGAAATATTCGGCGATGCGGTGGCATAGCTGGGCGGCTCGCAGCCGCATCAGGGGGGACTGATCCGCCGGTGCCGCGATCACCACGGCGCGGGCAAGCCCCTCGCTGCCCAGGCTGTGTTCGATGAACTCCCTCACCTCCCGGCCACGCTCGCCGATGAGCCCCACCACCACGATGCGGGCGCTGGTATTGCGGGTCATCATGCCGAGCAGCATGCTCTTGCCCACACCGGAACCGGCAAACAGTCCCAGACGCTGACCCTTGCCCACCGTCAGCAGGCCATTGATGGCCCGGATGCCCACGTCGAGCGGCTCGCGTACCGGGGTGCGCAACAGGGGATTGGGAGGGGAGGAAAACAGGGGAACCCGTTCCCCTTCCTCTTTCAGGGGACGGCCATCCAGCGGTTGCAGCAGGCCATCCACGACCCGGCCAAGCAGATGCTCGCCGACCCGGATGGTCTCCTCTCCGTCGACAGGCAGCACCCGGGCGCCGGCATAGAGACCGCTCATGGGCTGGAGCGGCATCAGGTAGGAAATGTCCCGGTTGAAGCCGACCACTTCCGCCAGCAGGGCGGCGCCGGTGGCGGTCTCCACCTCGCAGCGCTGCCCCATGATGAGCTGGCACCCCACGACTTCCAGAGTCAGGCCGGTCACGCGCACCAACCTGCCATAACGACGATAGCCGGGCACCTCCTCCAGGCTATCGAGGGCACAGGTCAGCGCCTGTTGCAGCGCATCATGCATCCGAAGAGAGTTCCAGGGTCTGGTTGAGTTGTTCGATGCAGCGGCCGAGGCGCTCCCCCGTGTTGATCTCGACCACCGCGGCCCGTGTCTCGATGCGGGCGTCCCCCACAGCCAGTGCCGGGTCCACCTGCAACGGCCACTTCTCGCAGCGGGTCACCCCCTGCTCGGCCAGGCGCTGCCGGTCTCCTTCGTTGAGGTAGATCACCAGCTCTTCCGACTCGCTCGGCAGGCTGGCCATGGCCTGCTCCACCTGCTGGAGCACCTGCTGGGGATTGAGGGTGAACTCGGCCTGGATCACGCGCTTGGCCACCTGGGCCACCATCTGGGCGACCAGGGCCTTCTGTTCCAGCATCCGGGCCCGGGTCAGGGATTCCCACTGCTGCTGCAACGTTGCAAAGGGCACCATGGCCTCATCGAAGGCGGCACGTCCCTCGGCCAGCCCCTGGGCCAGACCACGCACCTGTCCCTGTTGCAGCCCCTTGGCTTCCCCCTCGAACAGGCCACTGGCCAGCCCCTGCTGGTAACCGGCCTGATACCCTTCCGCCTGCCCCTGCTCCAGCCCCTGCTGGTAGCCGTATTCGAACTCTTCCTGCTGGCTTCTGGCCTCTTCCCCGCTCTGGCCCAGCGCCGGGAAGCGGTAGACACGGGTGGCACCTGCCGCCAGTTTGCGCACATGCTGACTCATGCCTGTCTCCTGTTAACTGACGGTGGGCTCTTCGAACAGCTGGAACTCGATCTCGCCCTGCTCCACCAGCTCGCGCACCAGCTTCATGGCCTCTTCCCGGGCCTGCTCCACCTTGCGCAGGGAGACGCTGCCCTGATCCTGGATCTGGGCCTCCAGTGCCTGTGCCATCCGTTTGGGCATGGCGCCAAGCACCACCTTGCGGAAACCGGCATCGGTGTTCTTCAGGGCCAGGGCCAGCAGATCCGCCGGCAGCTCCTGCACCAGACGTTGCAGGGTATCGTCGCTCTGGCGACGCAGGGCCATGAAGTCGAACATGTTCTTCTCGATTTCGAGGGCCAGCTCACCATCGTGCTCCCGCAGCAGGGTGAGCATCTGCTCCTTGTTCCCCTGATAGCGATTGAGGATATCGGCCACCTGGCGCACCCCGTTGACCTTGGCGCCGGACTGATCGGCCACATAGGCGAGGCAGCGATCCAGGGTGAGCCTCAGCTCCCCCAGCACGTGTTCGCTGACCGAGCTGAGGCTCGCAACCCGCACCAGCAGATCGTCGTGCACCGACCCCGGCAGGGCATCGAGCACGGCAGAGGCGGTCTGGGGTGGCAGGAAGGCGAGCAAGACAGCCTGCATCTGGGGATGCTCATTGCGGAAGAAGCGGGCCAGCACATCCGCCGGCACCCATTGCAGACGCTGGATGTCCTGGCTCATCGCATCGCCATAGAGGCTGTCGAGCAGGCTGCGGGAAAGCCGCTGGCCCAGCGCCAGATCCAGGGTCTGTTCCAGATATTCCCGGGAGGCGCTGCCGATGCCGCTCTGCTCGCGATACTGGTTGAAGAACTGCTGCAGCGTCCACTTGGCTTCTATCGAACTCACGCCGGAGAGGCTGGCCATCTTGGAGATGAGGCGCTGCACTTCGTCGCGGGACAACTTCTGCATCACCTTGGCCGCCGCCTCGGTGCCCATGCTCAGCAGCAGGATCGCGGCTTTTTCCAGATTGTCGATGTCGATGTCGACCGCGTTCTGATTCAGATTAACGTTGCTCATTGCCACTCACCCATTGTCTGACCACTTCCGCCACCCGGGCCGTGTCCTTGTCTACCAGCAGTTGCAGGTGCTTGAGCTGGACTTCCAGCTCGGAACCCGGTTCGGGCAGCGCCTCCAGATCCAGGGAGGAGAACTGGGGCTCGAGCCGGAACTCGGACTGAGACTGGGACAGGCTCTTGCCCGTCGCAGACTCTTCCAGTTCCCCATCCCCTTCCCGGCGCATGGAGAGGCCCATGGTCGGCTCCTGCTCCTCGTCCGGCTCCTGTGCGGCATCAGTGTCGGGATATTGCTGGGTACGCACCAGGTGCTTCACCAGAGGACGGATGCCGAAGAACACCAGGGTCAGCCCCAGCAAACCACCCACCAGGTAACGCAGGGAGTCTTGCCAGTAAGGGGTTTCCAGCCAGCTCGACGCTGGCGGCTCCACCGGCACCGCACCGGTGAAATCGAAGACCTGCAGACTGATCTGGTCGCCACGGGTGCCGTCAAAGCCCACCGAGCGCTCCACCATCTGGCGGATCTGCTCGAGCTGTTCCGGACTCCACCCCTCCTTGGGGGCGCTCTGCTGATTGAGCAGGATGGAGACGTTCATCTTCTCCAGTCGTCCCTGCTGATAGCGGGTATGCACTATGGTGCGGCTGCTTTCATACTGCCTGCTGACTTCCTGCCGCTCGGTGCGGGTATCGTTCTTGGCAGGCTCCTGGGCAGCATTCCCCTCGGTGGCGGCCTGATCGGTCTTGGGAGCGGTTTCGGGCGGTCGATTGGAGAGCGCACCGGGGATACCGAGGGCCAGGGCATCGATGGTCTTGTCCGATTTGTTGGACTCCCTAGTCACCACGGCATTGGGATCGAGCTGTTGCTGGGTCTCTTCCACCGCATTGAAATTGACGTCCGCGGCGATCTGCACCCGGAAGTTGCCCGTGCCCAGCATGGGGGAGAGCATGTCGCTGGCACGCTGGCGAATGTACTGCTCCAGCTTGCGCACATATTCCATCTGCTGGACGCTCTGCTTGCCGAAACCGGCCTTGTCGCCGAGCTCGGCACTCAGCAGCTGGCCGCTTTGATCCACCACGGTGACGGCCCCGGGCTTCATGCCGGAGATACTGCCCGCCACCAGGTTGGCAATCGCCTCGACCTGGCCCGGCTCCATGGTCTGGCCCGGTTGCAGATCCAGCATCACGGACGCGCTGGGTTTTTCCTCGTCACGCCCCACGAACAGGGTCCGCTTCGGAATGGCCAGATGCACCCGGGCACTGCGCACCGCATCCAGGGAGATGATGGTTCTGGCCAGCTCCCCTTCCAGGGCATGGCGGTAGCGCGCCCCTTCCATGAACTCGCTGGTGCCAAGGCCGGTGACATTGTCGAGCCCCTCCAGGCCGGACGGCATGGCCGCCCTCACGCCCCGCGCGGCCAGCGCCATGCGGATGTGGGCCAACTGGCTTTCAGGCACCAGGATCTGGCCGGAACTTTTCTCCAGCCGGAAGGGTACCTGCTCCTTCTCCAGCATCTCCATGATGTTGGCGGTGTCGTAAAGCTCCTGCTTGCCGTAGAGGGGCACGTAATTCTTGCTGGAGGTCCAGAGGATGACCACTATGGTGGCGGCAACCACGGCGGCCAGCAGCGCGATGGTCAGAATGGATTTGTTGTCGCGAGACAGGGTACGCCAGTTGCGCACCCCGTCCTGCACCCGGGCCAGCAGGGAGCCCGATGCCCCCGGTGCGGAGGATACCAGTTCAGTCATGATCAACCTCAGAGCGGCATGCGCATGATGTCATCAAAACCCGTCATCAGTTTGTTGCGCACCTGCATCAGGGCGGAAAAACTGAGACCGGCCTTCTGGCTGGCCACCATGGCCCCCACCAGATCGTCGCTCTGACCCGCATCGACGGCGGTCATCAATCGGGAGGCGATGTTCTGCTGCTCGTTGACGCGGCCGACGACGTCGCGCATGGCGTCGCTGAACGAGACGCCTGACGCCTCGTTCGGTTCGATGGAAGGGGCTTGACTGGCGACTCGCTGCATTTCCTGCATCTGCTGCAGGAGCGTCACCTGTGATGACATGATCTCAATCTTCACTCGGTTATCCCTTAGTTTTGTATCTGCTGCTCGACATCGATGCCCTGCTCGCGCATGGCAGCCAGCTTGTATCTAAGTGCCCGGGTCGTCATTCCGAGGGCTTCGGCCGTGCGTGTCCGGTGACCACGGAAACGGCGCAACGTCTCAAGGACGAATTGAAATTCAGCATGCCGCTTGGTCTCGCTGAGCCCCTCGGGGGCCGCAAGCGCCTGCGGTTGCGGGGTGTCGGCTTCGGCGGCGTAATGGGGCAACATCAGATCGACGGCCTGAATATGCAAGCCGCGAGCCATAATTAGCGCTCGCTGAATCACGTTGTCCAGCTCACGCACATTGCCAGGCCAGTCATAGGAGAGCAGTTGCTGACGGGCACTCTCACCGAGGCGATACCCCTGCTGTGCGGCGTAGCGTTCGATGAAGTATTCCGCCAGAGGCAGGATGTCATCCCGCCTCTCCCGCAGTGCCGGCCAGCTCATGGGGAGCACGTCAAGCCGGTAGAAAAGGTCCTCGCGAAACGCACCCTGCAGCACCAGCTCCCTCAGGTCCCGGTTGCTGGCGGCGATGATCCGCACATCCAGCGCGATCACCTGATGACTGCCGAGGCGTTCCACCTCTTTCTCCTGCAACACCCGCAGCAACTTGGCCTGCAGCGCCAGCGGCAGTTCGGAGATCTCGTCGAGCAGCAGGGTGCCGCCCTGGGCCAGCTCGAATTTTCCCTGCTGGTTGGCGGTTGCCCCGGTGAAGGCCCCCTTGCTGTGTCCGAACAGGATGGATTCGAGCATGGCTTCCGGGATGGCCGCACAGTTGATGGCCACGAAAGGCTTGCCGGCCCGGCTGGACATCTCGTGGATGTAGCGAGCCAGTCGCTCCTTGCCTGTCCCGGATTCGCCACCGATGAGGATGGTGGCCGATGTCTTGGCTGCCCGCCGGGCAAGCTGCAACACCTGCAGGCTCTGGGGGGACGTGGCGATCAGATTGGGAATGGCCTGGCGCAGGCGCAGGGCCCCTCTCACCACATCGAGGATCTGGCGCTGGCTGAAGGGCTTGATGATGTAGTCGATGGCGCCGGCCCGCATGGCTTCCGCCGCCAGGTAGGCCTGATGCTCGTTGACCAGAATGACGCAGTCGGTCCCTGCCAGCGTCTGCACCATGGCGGGCCCTGCCTCGGTCATGACCGCCATGTCGAGCAGAATGAGATCGACCGCATGGTTCGAGAGAAATTGCTTGGCCAGCGACACGGAATCGACACAGGAAACACGATAACCGGCACTGAGCAATATACGTTCAACATCGTTTCCATTTGATAACGAAGCGGAAACTAATAATAAATGAGCATGCATTTCAATACCGGTCGGTATTGAATTTTCCTTGCTAGATAAATCAGAAAACATATATCCCGAACCTGTGATTGCACATGAATCAATCAACAGAACTGATGCGTGAAAAATAAAGACACACAAATAGAGACCGCACCCGTTATTGAGTGAATGGTCTATATCGGTATAAAAACAAGGCGGGAAATCATGGCCTTGGTAACCCCGCTATCATTAGCATCAATGCTGTTAGACCGGAGGCTTTGCGTCCTGACTTTTCAGTTCAGTTTGCCTTTATCATGCGACGACCCGTATTTGGATGGCATGGCTACGTTGTCCCTGAAGCCATGTGATACATCCGACTATTTCTATTTTTTTCTTAACTGTCAGTATGTATCGCGTCAAAAGTCGTCACATGATAGCGGCTTTATATGACAATTCAAGCAGATATGCGGAATAGGCGCTTCCTGTCCCTGTGACGCCAAGGCAATTCCACTTCAGCCCAGAGTCCCGATGACTTCGACTCGCAAATCTTCCGGTATCTCGTTATAGGAGAGCACCTTGAGGCCTTTCGAGAAGGAACGGGCATAACGGGCTATCAGCGGTCTGAGCTGGGGCATCACCACCAGCACGGGCGCATATCCCTGTTGCTGCAGTTGCTCCTTCACCAGCGGCATGTTCTGCTGCAACTGCGCCAGCAACTGGGGATCCACCGGGAAGCTGTCCAGCTGGATCTTGCCCTGCTGCTGTGACTGGCTCATGGCCGTCAGCAGGGTCTGCTCCAGCCGGTCATCCAGGGTGAAGGCCGCCAGCACGTCGCGGGACCCTATCGCCTGTCTGACGATCTGGCGCTTCAGTGCGCAGCGCACATCGGACGCCAGCAGGACGGGATCCTTGGTCAGCTCGCTCGCATCCAGCAAGGTGGTGGCGATGGTGCGGATGTCGGTGAGGCTGATCTGCTCCTTGAGCAACTGGCGGAAGACCCGCAGTTGCTGCATCTGGGTCAGGGCCAGATTGAGCTCTTCCGCAAGACGGGGGGACTGGGTCGCCAGATGCTGACCCAGCTTGCCCACCTCGTCATGACCAAACAGGCCGTCGAGCTGTTCCCTGAGCAGCTTGCTGGCGTGAGTCGCGATGACGGTGGCGGAATCCACCACCGAGTAGCCCAGATTGAGGGCCTTGGCCTTGTTGTCCGGCGAAATCCAGACCGCACTCATGCCATAGGCAGGATCCTGTGTCAGCTCGCCATCCAGGGCGCCATAGGTCTCACCGCTGCTGATGGCCATCAACCGCTGGCAATCCACATTGCCCGAGGCCAAAGGGATGCCGGAGAGCTTGATGCGGTACTGGTCCGGCTGCAATTGCAGGTTGTCCCTCACCCGGATCTCGGGCAGCAGGAAGCCGTACTGCTCGGAGAGTGTCTTGCGAATACCGCGCACCCGGGCCAGCAGCTCGGCCCCCTTATCCGCCTCCGCCAGCGGTACCAGGCGATAACCCAGTTCGATGGCGACCGCATCCACCGGGGGCAGGTCCTGCCACTCCAGCCCCTGGGGCTCCGGCTGCACCATCTGGCGCGTCAGCGCCTCGGCCGCATCCAGCGCGGGATCCTGCACCCGGCGCTTGCTGACGCTCCAGCCGGTCCAGGCCAGCACGGCCGCAAAGCTGAGGAAGGCCAGCATGGGCATGCCGGGAACCAGCCCCAGGATCAGCATGACGGTCGCCGCCGTGTAGATCACCCGAGGAGACGCCAGGATCTGCTGGCCAACCTGATCCGACATCTCCCCTTCGTCACTCACGCGGGTGACGATGATGGCTGCAGCCGTGGACATCAGCAGGGAGGGGATCTGGGCGACCAGACCGTCACCTATGGTGAGCAGGGCATAGATGCGGAAGGCATCGGAAACCGGCAGCGAGTGCTGGAAGATGCCGATGGCCAGGCCCCCGACGAGGTTGATGATGAGCACCAGCAGACCGGCGATGGCATCACCACGCACGAACTTGGAGGCCCCGTCCATGGCCCCGTAGAAGTCCGCTTCCCTGGCGATCTCCTCCCGTCTTGCCCGGGCCTGGTGCTGATCCAGGGTCCCCGCATTGAGGTCGGCGTCGATGGCCATCTGCTTGCCCGGCATGGCGTCCAGGGTGAAGCGGGCGGACACTTCCGAGATCCGCTCGCCCCCCTTGGTGATCACCACGAAGTTGATGATCATCAGAATGACGAAGACCACCAGACCCACCACGTAGTTGCCACCGATGACCACTTCGCCGAAGGCCTGGATCACCTTGCCGGCCGCTTCGTTGCCTTCATGGCCGTGCAGCAGCACCACCCGGGTGGAGGCGACGTTGAGGGAGAGCCGCATCAGGGTGGCCACCAGCAGCACGGTCGGGAAGACGGAGAAGTCGAGGGGCCGGCGGGCCGAGACGGAGACCAGCAGCACCAGCACCGCCAGCACGATGTTGAAGGTGAACAGGGCATCCAGCAGCCAGCCTGGCAGAGGCAGTATCATCATCGCCAGGATGGCCAGCAGCATCATGGGGATGGCTGTATAGGATTGGGTAAAGACACGCCAGTTCACAACTTACCTCTCAGGTTGACGTAATTCGGGCGGCACGTGCAGGGGGGCAAGGGGATTGGGTTTCCTGCCCTTGCCAGCCTCATAGGCCCGTAGCTGCAATACATGGTTCAATACATAGGCGACCGCGGTGTACAGACCCGCCGGCACTTCCTGATCCACCCGGGTGGAGTAGTAGATGGCCCGGGTCAGCTCGGGCAGGCTCATCACCCGCTTGTCATGGGCTTTGGCCACCTCGCGGATCCGCTCCGCCATGCCGTCCACCCCCTTGGCAATCACATAGGGGGCGTTGGCCCGCTCGGGATCGTACTTGATGGCCACCGCATAATGGGTCGGGTTCACTATGATGACATCGGCCTGGGGCACCCGCTGTTCGATGCGGGCCCTGGCCAGCATCCCCTGCACCTGGCGGATCCTCGCCTTGATCTCCGGACGCCCCTCGCTGTTCTTGTGCTCGTCCTTGACCTCCTGCTTGGTCATCTTCAACTGCTTGTTCAAGGACCAGCGCTGGTAGGGCACATCCAGCACCGCGATGAGCATCTGCACACTGCCTAGCAAGATGAATGCCTGGGAGAGGATCCGCAGCGCCTGTTCCATGGCCGCCTGGGGCGGCATGCGGTTCATCATCATCAGGGTGGGCCACTGGTGCTGGAGCATCATGGCCAGGGTGCCGCCGATCAGCAGCACCTTGAGCAGGGATTTCAGAAGTTCCATCAGACTGTGGGTGGAGAACATCCGCTTGAGCCCCTTGAGCGGGTTTAGCTTCTCCCCGCTTGGCATCAGCTTCTTCCAGACCAGCACCATGCCGCCAGGCACGCTACTGAGCAGCACCAGCAGCAGGGCCAGCACGCCGAACAGAGGCAGCAGCACCCACAGCATCCCGATCAGGGCGTCCGCGGTCCACTGGATCATCATCTGGGGATCCCGTGCCCCCTGCCAGTTGAAACGCTGAGGCTGCTTCATCAGCTCGGCAAAAAAGAGCCCGAAACTCGGCACCATCCACTGCATGACCAGACCGCCGACGAGCAGCAGGCCGGCCGAGCTCAACTCCCTGGAGCGTGCAATCTGGCCCTCTTCCCGCGCCTTGCGCCGTTTCTGGGAAGAGGCCTCTTCGGTTTTGTCCTGGGCGCTGTGCTGGCTCATGTCGGCGTCAATGCCCTGAGCTGGGTCAGCACGTAACCGACCAGATCCAGATAGCGGGCCGGGACGCCGCTGATGGAGATGGCCATGGTGAGCAGCCCCAGCAGCAACGTCATGGGGAAGCCCAGAGAGAAGATGTTCAGGGAAGGGGCCGTACGATTGAGCACCCCGAAGGTGAGGTTCACCATCAGCATGGCCACCACGGCAGGCAGGGTCAGGATGAGGGCGGCTCCGATGCTCCAGCCAAACAGGCCGATGACCCCCTTCAGATCGAGGACGTAGAGCGATGTTCCCGGCGGCCAGGTGCGCAGGCTCTGCACCAGGACATCCAAAGTCACCAGATGGCCGTTCAGACCGAGGAACAACAGGGAGCAGAATACCAGCATGATCTGGCTGACGATGGGCGCCGTGTCTCCGTTGGAAGGATCGTTCATCACCGCCATCCCCAACCCCATCTGCATGGAGAGGATCTGCCCCGCCATGGTCATCACCATGAACAGCATCTGTATGCAGAGCCCGAACAGCAGACCGAACAGCAACTGCTCCAGGGTCAGCACCATCATGCCGGCACTGAGGGGATCCAGCGCCGGCATGCCTTTCATCATGGGGGCGATCAGCAGACTGATGACGAAGGCCAGCAGGATGCGAACCTGTGCAGGCACCCGGCCGTCACCGAATACCGGCATCACCCAGAAGGCGGCCGCGATGCGAATGAAGGGCCACCACCACTGTCCCAGCCAGGCGGTCAGCTCGGCCGCACTGAACGACAGCAGGGAGTTCATCCGATAAGCCCGGGGATCTTCTGGAACAGGTCGGCGAACAGGGTGGTGATCTGCGACAGCAGCCAGTTTCCCGTGAAGATGAGGGTCAGCAGGGTCACGATGAAACGGGGCAGGAAGCTCAGTGTCTGTTCCTGGATCTGGGTCGCCGCCTGGAAGATGCTGACCACCAGCCCGACGATGAGACCGGGCACGATCAGCACCGAGACCATGATGACCACCAGGTTCACGGCCCCGCCCACCAGGGCCACACTCTGCTCGGGGGTCACGTCAGCCTCCCCCGCCGAAACTGGCCGCCAGGGTACCGACCGTCATGGACCAGCCATCCACCAGCACGAAGACCATCAACTTGAATGGCAGCGAGATGATGAGAGGGGAGAGCATCATCATCCCCATGGCCATCAACACGCTGGCGACCACCAGATCGATGACCAGAAAGGGGATGAACAGCATGAAACCTATCTGGAAGGCGGTGTTCAGCTCGCTCAGCACGAAGGCCGGCAACAGCACGCCGAACGGCACCTCGCTCTTGGCGAGGGTGGTCGGCTCTCCGGAGATGCGCAGCATCTGCTCGAGATCCGGCTCCCGGGTCTGGGCCAGCATGAATTGGCGCAGCGGTTTTTCGGCGCGGGCCAGCCCTTCCGTCAACGTGATTTCGTTCTGGTCGTATGGCACGAAGGCGTTCTGGTACATCTCGGTCCAGACCGGCCTCATGATCACCAGGGTCAGAATCAGGCTGATGCCGATCAGCACCCGGTTGGGTGGGCTTTGCTGCAATCCCAGGGCCTGACGCAGGATGGCCAGCACTATGATGATCCGGGTAAAACTGGTCATCATCAGCAGCAGGGTCGGCAGCAGACCCAGCAGGGTCATGAAAAAGAGGATCTGCAGCTTGACGCTGTAGTCCTCTCCCCCTGCTTCGCTCGGCGATACCGAGAACAGCGTCATGTCCGCGCCCCAGCTCGGCAACGCCAGCAGGAGCAGGGCAACCAGCAGGTAACGCATCAGTCGTTCATGCCGCCCAGCAATTTGGTGTCCACGACATCCACCAGCCGCAGCCCGTATTTGCCGTTCACCACCACCACCTCGCCCCTGGCCAGCAGGCGCCCGTTGACGCGGACATCCAGCGGCTCGCCCGCCAGCTTGTCCAGCTCGATGACGGCCCCCTCTTCCACCTTCATCAGCTCGCCCAGCGCCACCTCGGTGCTGGCCACTTCCAGCGTCACCTTGACCGGAATGTGGTGAAAGAAGGAGAGATCCCGCTGCTTGGTACTGCTGGTCGGCGCCATGTAGTCGGCCGCACTCGGCATGCTGATGTCGTCCCCAAACAGCTGATCCAGGCCATCCAGATCCAGCGGGTCATTCATGTTGTGCTCGTTCACGATTCGACTACTCCTCTACCACTGTTGCGACCTGGTACACCAGGCTGCCTTTATGTTCGGCAATGCGTCCATTGAAACAGGGGCGCTGGCCGATCAGGGCCGGCACCACCTCGGGTAAATCCAGCGAGAGCACGTCTCCCACCTTGAGGCATTCGAGATCCGCCAGCGTCATGGACATCTGCCCCATGACTACCCGCAGCCGCACCGGCACCTGGATCAGCGCCTCTTCCAGTTGCGCCACCTGCACACGCTGACCTTCAGCGATACCGGGCGCCTCTTCGGGGGGCGCCAGCCAGAACTGCCAATCGTGCTGGCTGCCACCGGCCAGCATACTGGCCTGCGCCTTCCAGAGCGGGCCTGCGGGCAGGGCCTCCCGGGAGATCAGATTCAACTGCCAGGAGAGGTCTCCCTGACCTTGACAGGTCGACCAGATTTCCACCTGGTACTGGCACAGCCGCAGCAGCAGTCGCTGTTCGGTGTCGGTCAATCCCCTGCCATGGGGTGCCGTGGCCCCCTTATGTTGCAGAGTGCCGCCGAAAAACAGCACGGCAAGCCGATAGATGACCGCAGGAGAGATGGAGAAAAAGGCGACACGCTGGGCATCCAGAGGAGTACGGGCTTCGACCCAGACCTGATGATCATCCTCCTCTTGCGGCAACGCAGAAGAAAAGTCCTGGTAACCCAGATCGCAATCCGCCGCATTGAACAACTGGGCCATGCAGCCCGACGCCTGCTGGGAAAAGACGCTCAGTTGGGTGTTGAGTTGCCTGAGACGGGCCTGATTGGCCCTCTCGACCCCCAGCAAGTCATATTGAGGCAGGGCTCTGCCCCGCTCGGCACAGATCAACCGGGAAGGGGTGTGCATTACGCCGCTTGATGACATTACAAATCCACCTTTGCCATTTTCATCTCGTCCTGCTGCATGGAGACATGCCGGCTCCATGATCGATACCGATAGCCCAGACGACACAGAGCGACCGAAAGGGGCGAGAACTTTATTACAAAACCCCAAAAGGCGCCACGCGACCGCGTGACCAGCCGAAAATAAAAATCCCGGCACCAAAAGGTGCCGGGATTTCGAGGTAATCACTTACCAGAAAGAGGTCGGAGTCGGCCTGTAAGCCGGGTTCTGTACCGGGTTGCCCCGGGTAGCAATCATTCCTCTAGGCCAGCAATCGCTCGCTGGCTCAAGCAACCTACCCGCCCCCAACGCGGGCCGCGCCAATAGGGGCCTATTTGGTCTTGCTTCGGGTGGAGTTTACCGTGCCACGAACTGTTGCCAGTCGCGCGGTGCGCTCTTACCGCACCCTTTCACCCTTACCTGATCCCTTGCGGGCCATCGGCGGTCTGCTCTCTGTTGCACTGGTCGTAGGCTCGCGCCCCCCAGGCGTTACCTGGCACCCTGCCCTGTGAAGCCCGGACTTTCCTCCCCTCCGCCCGTCTGTCCCGAGGGACACAACGACGAAGCAGCGATTGCCCAGCCAACTCCGAGGCGCGGATTATAGCCTCGCGAGACGGACGGGGTAAACCGTCAATTCCGGTTTACGGCAATTAATAGTGCTCGAGACCGTATTTGTAGAGGGCGTTCTTCTTCACCCCGTGGATCTCGGCGGTGAGGGCCGCAGCCTTCTTGAGGGGCAGCTCGCTGACCAGCAGGCCCAGGGTGCGGATCGCCTCCGCAGGCAACTCGTCATCCACCTTGCTGGCTCCGGCGACCACCAGCACGATCTCCCCGCGGCAACGGTTATCGTCCTCTCCGAGCCAGGCCAGCATCTCGGAGGCGGGCAGACCGTGGATGGACTCGAAGGTCTTGGTCAGCTCGCGGCACACCACCACCTGGCGCTCGCCAAGGATGCGAGCAATGGCTTCCACGGTATCCTGCACCCGGCGCGGCGATTCGTAGAACACCAGAGAGCGGGTGTCTTCGATGACGGCTTGCAGGCGATCATCCCGCCCCTTGGCCTTGGCCGGCAGGAACCCCTCGAAGGCGAAGCGGTCGGTGGGCAGCCCGGCGGCGGACAGCGCCGTGATGGCGGCGCAGGGACCGGGCAGCGGCACCACCTTGACCCCGGCTTCGCGACAACGGGTGACCAGGTGATAACCGGGGTCGCTGATGAGCGGCGTCCCCGCATCGGAGACCAGGGCCACGCTCTTGCCCTCCTTGATGCGGGCGATCAGCACATCCGCCTTTTGCTGCTCGTTGTGATCGTGCAGGGCAAAGGTCGATACCGAGATCTGGTAGTGGCTGAGCAGGATCCCGGTATGCCGGGTATCCTCGGCAGCCACCAGATCGACGCTGCGCAGCACGTCCAGTGCTCGCTGGGTGATGTCGGCCAGATTGCCGATCGGAGTGGGGACTATATACAGGGTTGGGATGTCACTCATGGGAGCTCCGAGTGTCCCGACAATTGTGTCGCCATATTGGCCCGTTTACACTATGGAGAATTTCAACACTGGTCGGGGAATGAACTTGAACCGGGTTATAAAGCAGCTAAGTGTAACACGACTCTTCGGCATCCTACTCGCGGCAGTCCTGCTCGCCGCCTGTGCGTCGGAGCCCAATCAATCTTCCGGACAACCCGGCATGCCGTCAGCCTTCTCGGATCTGACCAAAAATGCCCAGTGGTAT
Organism: Aeromonas sp. R2-1; assembly: GCF_040908425.1. Taxonomy (NCBI): domain Bacteria; kingdom Pseudomonadati; phylum Pseudomonadota; class Gammaproteobacteria; order Aeromonadales; family Aeromonadaceae; genus Aeromonas; species Aeromonas sp. R2-1. The sequence goes on along the minus strand of NZ_JBFODR010000012.1, from coordinate 38,305 downwards.
CTGGAGCAGGTGGATCCCGCCAAACCGGCAGAGGCCTTCGTGTGGCAGATGATGGCAGCGCGCAGCTATCTGGCGCTCGGCCAGGCCAAACCGGCTGCCGCCCTGTATCAGCAGTTGCAGAAGCAGGCGAAGAGCCCGGAGCAGCAGGCGCAGTTGCAACTGCTGCAGGCACACCTGCTGCTCGCCCAGGGCAACGCCAACCAGGCGCTGATCCTGCTGGAAGGCAAGCCGGATGTGGTGCTGGATGCCGATACCCAGAAGGACTGGTACCGCCAGCGCGTGGTGCTGCAGCTCGACATCAACAACAAGTTTGGTGCGGCCAAGTCGCTGATCCTGCTGGAACCTTATCTGGCCAAGAATGAGCTGGCCACCAATCACCAGCAGATCTGGTCACTGCTGAAAAGCATGACCCCCTCCACCCTGCAGGCGCTCGAAGAGGAGCCAGCTCCCGATGTGACCACCGGCTGGCTGCGTCTTGCTGCGCTGGTGAACGAATTCGGGGCACAGCCGAGCCAGCTGGCCCGCCAGCTTGCCGGCTGGAAGCAGAGCTTCCCTAACCACCCTGCCCAGAGCGACATGCCGGCCGGCCTTGGGGATCTCGCTATCACGGACAACGGTTCGCTGCAGCAGATCGCCGTCTTCCTGCCGCTCTCCGGCAACCTGGAAGCCCAGGGCGCCGCCATCCGCAACGGCATGCTGATGTCCTACAAGGAAAATCAGAGCCAGTTCACCCTGAACTTCTACGATACCCAGGGCAAGGCGATGGGGGATCTCTACAAGCAGGCGATTCAGGAAGGGGCCAACATGATCATCGGCCCCCTGCTCAAGGATCAGGTGGAGGAGCTGCTCAAGTCGAGTCCGACCGTGCCGGTGCTGGCGCTCAACGAGCTGGACAAGCCGATCGTCAACGACAATACCTTCTATTTCTCGCTCTCCGCCGCTGCCGATGCGAGCCAGGCGGCCCAGTACCTCTATGGTCAGGGCTACCGCAAGCCGCTGCTGATCGCGGCACAAGGCCGGATTGGCTACAGCAGTATCAAGGCGTTTGAACAGGCCTGGGCCGGCGTCAGCCAGGAGAAGCCCGTGGTTGCCACCTTCGGGGCACGCAACGAAGTGCAGGGCATGGTCAAGAACGCTCTGAGCGGCCGTTCCACCGCACGAGCCGGGGAGATTGTCCAGCTGTCCGATGCCGCGCCGCGCAGCATCGACGCCGTCTATGTGGTGGCCAACAGCCTGGAAACCCGGATGATCAAGCCCTATGTGGACATCTCGGTCAATCCCATGGGCAGCCTGCCCATCTACAGCAGCTCGCGGGGCTACGACGGCGGGACGACCGAGGTGGCATCCGAGCTCAACGGTATGCATATCTCCGACATGCCACTGCTGCTGGGTGGCTTCGAGACGCAGCGTGAACAGATTGCCCTGCTCTGGCCCCAGACCCAGGGCGACCTGCTGCGCCTGTTCGCCCTCGGTTACGATGCCGTCAGCCTGGCAGGCAACCTGCCGCAAATGCGCAAGGTCAATGCCATGCAGCAACCCGGCATGAGTGGCCAGCTGAGCGTGGATCCCCAGGGCAACATAGTGCGCATGCTGGACTGGGCCACCTACCAGAATGGCAAGCTGGTCAGCGACAGCGCCGCCCCCCAGCTGGAGGATGCGACTCATGAAGAGGCTACTGACACAACTTCACCAGCAGTGGTTGAACCTGTTGCCGTCGGCAGCGACGAGCAAGGGACAACACTTTGAGCAAATAGCGGAACGCTGGTTGCAGGCCCGCGGCCTGCAACCCGTGACCCGCAACTACCGCTGCCGTGGCGGCGAGATCGATCTCATCATGCGCCAGGGAGAGACCCTGGTGTTCGTTGAAGTGAGATATCGCGCCAACGCCACCCATGGCGGAGCCGCCAGCTCGGTCACCCGGCGCAAACAGCACAAGATCGTGCTGGCCGCGCGCCACTATTTCAAGCAACATGCCATCAATGAGGCCAACCAGGCCTGTCGATTCGATGTGATCGCGTTCGAGGGCGACCAGCCGGACTGGATCCAGAACGCGTTTTAAGAGGACCCCATGACTGATCCCATCAAAGAGAATTACACCGAAAGCATCCAGACCAAGATAGCCGCCGCCGAAGCACTGCCGGATGCCATCCATACGGCAGCCCAGATGCTGACCATCTGCCTGCTCAATGGCCACAAGGTGATGGCATGTGGCAATGGTCCTTCCTCGGCATTGGCACAGCTGTTCATTTCCGAACTGGTGAACTGCTATGAAACTCCTCGCCCCTCCCTGCCCGGTCTCGCCCTGACGCCCGACATGGCGACCATCAGCGCCATCGCCACGGATCACGGTTTCGAAGAGGTCTATGCCAAACAGATACGTGCTCTGGGACAACCAGGCGACATCCTGGTGGTCATCACCACGACAGGCAACAGCCGCAGCCTCATCAAGGCTGCGGAGGCCGCCCTCTCCCGCGACATGACCATCATTGTTCTCGGTGGCGGAGACGGGGGAGAGATCGCCGGTCTGCTGGGCCCCAATGACGTGGAGATCCGCGTTCCTTCCGCTCGCCGTCCTCGTATTCTGGAAGTGAACCTGTTGACCCTGCACTGTCTCTGTGATCTCATCGACCAGACACTTTTCCCGCAACAGGAAGACTGAAACCATGAAGAAGCCTATTCTCGCTCTTGCCCTGCTGACCGGCGTCCTGCTGCTGCAAGGCTGTGCTGCCGTGGTGGTCGGTGGCGCGGCTGGCACCGCCAAGGCGAGCGGCGATCGCCGCACCCTGGGTGCCCAGTGGGACGATCAGACCATAGAGCTGAAAGCCGCCAACCTGTTGGCCGACAACAAGCCCCTGAGCGCCGCCAGCAAGATCAGTGTCTACAGCAACAACGGCCGTGTGCTGCTGGTGGGTCAGACACCCTCTGACGCTTACAAACAGGAAGCGGGCAGAATCGTGAGCCGGATTGAAGGGGTTCGCCATGTCTACAACGAGCTGCGCCTTGGCAAACCAGTCAGTATCGGCGTGCGCAGCAATGACACCTGGATCACCTCCAAGGTGCGGGCCGACATGCTGGGCACCAAGAACTTCGACAGCGCCAAGGTGAAGGTTGTCACCGAGAATGGCGAGGTGTTCCTCATTGGGTTGGTCACCCGCCAGGAAGGGGATCAGGCCGTAGAAATCGCCCGCCACGTCAGCGGCGTTAAGCAGGTGATCAAAGCCTTCGAGTTTGCCCAGAATTGACCATCTGGCAGGATGAAAAAACGCAGCCTTCAGGCTGCGTTTTTTATTTGATGACTTTCAGGGTCGGGCGACCGCTCGGGCGCGGTGGTTCCGGCTCGGGGTCAACCGGCGTGGGTGTCTGTGCCTGTTCCAGCCAGAGGTCATACCCGGGCTCCGGCGGGAACAGGGTGCCCACTCCGTTCTCCCTGGCATGGATGGCCAGTACGGCCGCCATGGGGATATAGACCTGCTGCGATACGCCACCGAAACGGGCGCTGAAGCTGACAGCGTCATTGTCCATGTGGAACTGGCCCACGGCCCGGGGGGCGATGTTCAGAACAATCTGGCCATCCTGCACGAACTGCATCGGTACCATCACATGGGGAATGTTGGCATTGACCACAAGATGGGGAGTCAGATCGTTATCCAGCAACCAGTCAAAAAACGCCCGCAGCAGATACGGGCGACTGGGTGTCATTGTCGGTTCCATGCTCATACGCCGGCACGGATCTCGCGCTCGGCCTCGGTCAGGGAAGCCTGGAAGGATTCACGCTCGAACAGGCGTACCATGTAAGCCTTCAGCTCTTTGGCGCCACGGCCGGTGAAATCGATGCCCAGGCTCGGCAGACGCCACAGCAACGGCGCCATGTAGCAGTCGACCAGACCGAACTCTTCGCTCATGAAGTAGGGCATCTCGCCGAAGATGGGAGCGATGGCCAGCAGGTTGTCGCGCAACTCGGCACGGGCGGCTTCGGTATCGGTGCCCGCCATGATCTTGTCGGCCAGAGAGTACCAGTCCAGCTCGATGCGGTGCATCATCAGACGGCTGTTGCCGCGCGCGACCGGATAAACCGGCATCAGGGGCGGATGCGGGAAACGCTCGTCCAGATACTCCATGATGATGCGCGAGGTGTACAACGCCAGCTCGCGATCCACCAGAGTCGGTACAGTGTTGTACGGGTTCAGCTCGGCCAGCTCATCCGGCAGGTTGGCAGGATCAACCTGGCAGATATCCACGCTAACACCCTTCTCCGCCAGGACAATACGCACCTGATGGCTGAACATATCGTTGGCACCGGAAAACAGCGTCATTACCGAACGCTTATTGGCAGCTACAGCCATTGAACCCTCCCGTCATTAAAAAGCAGAAACGGCAATGAAGCATGTCTGTCTTCATTGCCGTGCGTCATATTACTCCGATCTGGTCGCTTAGTGAACGTCGCGCCAGAATTCCTTCTTCAACAGCACAGTGAAGATGAAGAAGATAGCGATGAATCCGAGTACCCAGAAGCCCATGCGTTCGCGCTCCTGCTGCACCGGCTCAGCCGAGTAGACCAAGAAGTTTACCAGATCCAGTACCGTCTGATCATATTCTTCGTTGTTCATTTCACCGTTGCCGTCAGATTTGATGCTGACGACTTGCTGCATCTCCACGCCATCCAGGGTGTGCGTCTCGAACTCGGCGCGGGGCGTCCCCTGCAACGGCTCCAGCACATGGGGCATACCCACGGACGGGAAGACGGCGTTGTTCACCCCGAATGGACGGGTCTCGTCCACGTAGAAGGAACGCAGATAGGTGTAGATCCAGTCTGCACCACGCACCCGGGCAACCAGGGTCAGGTCGGGGGGCGGCGCGCCGAACCAGCGAGCAGCATCCTTCTCGGACATGGCGCTCTTCATCAGATCGCCGATCTTGGCGCCGGTGAAGACCAGGTTCTCCTTCATCAGATCGTCCGGAATGCCGATGTCGGCCGCCACCCGGTTATAACGCTGGTACTGGGTGGAGTGACAGCCGGCACAGTAGTTCATGAAGGTGGCGGCCCCCCGTTGCAGGGATGCCTTGTCACTCAGATCGTACTCCGCCTTGTCGAGGGGGAAGCCACCGCCAGAGGCCAACACCAGACCAGGCAGCAGGGCCAGCACTGCAAAAATTATTCTTTTCATTTGAATGTCACCCTCTCCGGCAGCGGCTTGGTGTTCTCATTCTTGCTGTAGAAGAACAACAGGACGAAGAATCCGAAATAACCCAGAGTACAGAGCTGTGCAATCAGCGTCAGGGTCGGGGTTGATGGCAGCACGCCCAGCACCCCCAGGATAATGAAGCAGACCACGAACTGGGCGATGTTCAGCTTGTGCAGGGTGCTGCGGTAACGCACCGAGCGCACCTTGCAACGATCCAGCCAGGGCAACAGGAACAGCACCACGATGGAGAGGCCCATCATGATGACCCCCAGCAGCTTGTCCGGCACCGCACGCAGGATGGCGTAGAAGGGGGTGAAGTACCAGACCGGGGCGATATGCGCCGGTGTCTTCAGGCCGTTGGCCACCTCAAAGTTCGGTTTCTCGAGGAAATAGCCCCACATATCCGGCTTGAAGAAGATGATGGCACAGAAGAAGAACAGGAAACCGGCTACCCCGATCATGTCCTTCACGGTGAAATAGGGGTGGAACGCGACCGCATCCAGTGGCCAGCCGTTCTCGTCCTTGTGCTTCTTGATGTCGATGCCATCGGGGTTGTTGGAGCCCACTTCGTGCAGCGCCAGGATATGCATGGCCACCAGCATCACCAGTACCAGCGGCAGAGCGATGACGTGCAGCGCAAAGAAGCGGTTCAGGGTCGCACCCGAGATGACATAGTCCCCCCGGATCCACAGGGTCAGATCGTCACCGATAACGGGGATGGCACCGAACAGCGAGATGATGACCTGGGCCCCCCAGAACGACATCTGCCCCCAGGGCAGCAGGTAACCCATGAAGGCCTCGGCCATCAGCACCAGGAAGATCAGCATGCCGAAGATCCACAGCAGTTCCCGTGGCTTCTGGTAAGAGCCGTAGATCATGCCGCGGAACATGTGCAGGTAGACCACGATGAAGAAGGCGGATGCCCCGGTGGAGTGCATGTAGCGAAGCAGCCAGCCGTAATCCACATCCCGCATGATGTACTCCACGGAAGCGAAGGCACCTTCCGCCGAAGGGTTGTAGTTCATGGTCAGCCAGATGCCGGTGATGATCTGGTTGACCAGCACCAACATGGCAAGAGAGCCGAAGAAGTACCAGAAGTTCAGGTTCTTGGGCGCCGGATACTTGGCCATATGGTCGTTGTACATGGCCGTGAGCGGGAAACGATCATCGATCCAGCCCATGAGTTTGGCAAACATGGTCAGGCCTCCTTGCCATCGGCACCGACCAGAATGGTGGTGTCGCTAAGAAATTGGTATGGCGGAATGACCAGGTTCAGCGGTGCGGGGACGCCCTGGAACACTCGACCGGCCATGTCGAATTTGGAGCCATGGCAGGGGCAGAAGAAGCCGGAAGTTACCCCTTGAACCTGCTCGCCGAAGCTGTCGGGCAGATAGGAGGGGGAGCATCCCAGATGAGTGCAGATGCCAACGGCCACGAAGATTTCCGGTTTGATAGATCTGTAGCCATTGTGGGCATAGTCCGGTTGCTGTGGCTCGTCTGACGCAGGATCCCGCAGCTTGTCATCGTGTGCAGCCAGAGCATCCAGCGTCTGCTTGGTGCGCTTCACCACCCAGACCGGTTTGCCACGCCACTCGACGCGGATCAGCTGACCCGGCTCCAGCTTGCTGATATCCACTTCAACCGGGGCCCCTGCCGCCTTGGCTTTGGCACTCGGATTCCATGACTTAATAAACGGCACTGCGGTAAAAGCAGCTCCTACACCGCCAACGGCAACCGTTGACCAGGTAAGAAATCTGCGGCGACCGGTATCAACTGGCGCATTGCTCATCCAAAAACTCTCCCATGTGGACTCCGCTCATTCTTATAGTGTCCCTGTTTACTTCTCCTCTCCCTCTGACAACTGCGATGGAAGCGGAGTGGCAATTGACACAGAAAGACCATGGAAATTTTAAAGAAAAGATAACAATTTGACAAGAAAGGGAGTCGATGGGCAAAAACAATAAATACACAATTTTTTGTCTTTTGTGACGTATGCTTAGCATTGTCACATGTAACATTACCAATAAAAAAAGCCTGGCAAATTGCCAGGCTTTTTTGACACTCCTGAGAGTGCGTACCAAAAGCGAATTAACGCTTGGAGTACTGCGGACGCTTACGCGCTTTGTGCAGACCGACTTTCTTACGCTCAACCTTACGGGCATCACGAGTAACAAAGCCAGCTTTACGCAGTTCGGAACGCAGGGTCTCGTCGTACTGCATCAGAGCACGAGTGATACCGTGGCGGATCGCACCAGCTTGACCGGAGATGCCACCACCGTTAACGGTGATGTACAGATCCAGTTTCTCGGTCATCTCGACCAGTTCCAGCGGCTGACGAACTACCATGCGGGCAGTCGGACGGCCGAAGTATTGCTCCAGGGAGCGCTGGTTGATTACGATTTTACCGCTACCCGCTTTGATGAATACGCGAGCAGTGGAGCTTTTGCGACGGCCGGTACCGTAGTATTGATTTTCTGCCATGTTGCCAGTTCCCGTTAGATATCCAGTACTTGAGGTTGCTGAGCAGCATGAGCGTGCTCTGCGCCTGCGTAAACTTTCAGCTTACGGAACATGGCACGGCCCAGCGGACCCTTCGGCAGCATGCCCTTGACGGCAGCTTCGATTACCATTTCCGGCTTACGCTGAATCAGCTTGTCGAAGCTGATGGACTTGATACCACCCGGGAAACCGGAGTGAGCGTGGTACATTTTGTCGGTAAATTTCTTACCGGTTACGTGTACCTTCTCAGCGTTTACAACGATGATGTAGTCACCGGTGTCAACGTGCGGAGTGTACTCGGCTTTGTGCTTACCACGCAGACGAGCAGCGATCTCGGTTGCGATACGACCCAGAGTTTTACCTTCTGCGTCCACAATGTACCAGTCACGTTTTACGGTTTCTGGCTTGGCAACGAAAGTTTTCATTAAGTTAAACCCAATTACCTGTTACAGACCCAATTGCTTATGGGGGCTCTCCCACAAACAACAAACGATGGCCTACCTGTACCCCTTCGAATACAAGTAAAGCTTAAAGTGTTGCTGTCTTATCGACAGCTGTAACGTGGGCCGGGCGATTATAAGTGAAGTTGCCTTAAATATCACCTGCTAATTTCACTGCCATGAAGCTAGCAAATGTCGCCCGGCCCTACCTGCCGCAGATGCCCATCCGACTGGCAGGCGCGGTATTGTGACTAAGGAAGGTGCACTCTGGCAAGGTATTCGTGCGATTGCATCTCCTGAAGCCGTGAAAGGCAACGCTTGAATTCGAAATTCAGCAAGCCTTCGCCATAGAGCCCGGTCATGGGGACCGCCGCCGATATGATGAGCTTGACGTGCCGTTCATAAAACTCATCCACCATGGCGATGAAGCGGCGGGCCGCGTCATCCGTGCCGCTGCCCATGGGTTGCACATTGGCCAGCAGGACAGTGTGGAACTCACGGGCCAATTCGATGTAGTCGCCCTGGGAGCGTGGAGTACAGCACAGCTGTTCAAACTCCATATAAAGCACCCCTTCCCCCACGCCCAGTGCACTCAGTTGGCGATGGTTGATTTCCAGTGCGGCGGCAGTCACCTGCCCAATCCCGGTCAACTGGCTGAAATAACGATCCAGGTTGCTCCTGGCCTGATCATCCAGCGGGAAGTGATAGATCTCTGCCTGTTCCAGGGTTCGCAGCCGGTAATCGACACCGCCATCGACATTGATCACCTCGCAGTGGCGCTCGATAAGCGCGATGGCAGGCAGGAAGCGAGCACGCTGCAACCCGTTGCGGTAGAGATCCTGAGGGGGGATGTTGGATGTGGCCACCAGCACCACGCCATGGCCAAAGAGTTCCTGGAACAGAGTGCCGAGCAGCATGGCATCCGTGATATCCGAGACGAAAAACTCGTCGAAGCAGATGACGTCGGTCTCGTCGGCCAGCTTGCGGGCGATCAGCTTGAGCGGATCGGACTGACCGGTCAGCCCTTTGAGCTCATCGTGCACCCGGTGCATGAAACGGTGGAAGTGGATGCGCAGTTTGCGCTCCCCCGGCAGGCTCTCAAAAAAAGTATCCATCAGCCAGGTCTTGCCTCTGCCCACACCGCCCCACATATATAACCCCTGGACGGGGTCACGGGTTTTCGGCTTTTGCAGCCAACCCAGCAGGCCACGGGATCTGGTCGGAGTCGGGCTTACGCACAGATCCTGATAGAGTCGCTCCAGGCGGGCGATTGCCATGGCCTGGGCCGGATCGGCCACAAAGCCGGGGCGCTGCAAATCCTGCTGATATTTTTGCTGCGGGGTCATCCTGTAAACCGCCTCCAAGTCCCTGAATGAGGGACAAAATGGTATCACGCTCTTGGGGGGCACGGTATAGTGCCAACGAGGCGTTGCGGTCCATCCGACCGCTTCAAATTCATCGTGTTAGCTGTAACAAGGAGCTTCTATGACTCTGTTTAACGGGATCCTGCTGGCGATCGCCGCCCTGATCATCGGCGTGCTGATCGGCCGCTTCTCTGTCCGTAGCCGGGATGCCGGACGCCTGGAACAGGAGCTGAAAAAAGCCCACAAGGAGCTGGAAAGCTACCAGGGGCAGATCACCACCCACTTCGCCGACAGCGCCGCCCTGATGGAGCAACTGGCCGAACAGTACCAGACCCTTTATCGCCACATGGCGGAACAGAGCAAGTTCCTGGCCAAGGTACAGGAACCACTGTTCCGCGAACCCGAAGTGGAAGAAACAGGCGATGCTGCCAACAGCGAGGAGCCGGGCCTTCCTCCCCGCGATTACGCCGGTGCGTCCGGCCTGCTCAAGCAACCGGGCTGATCGTCGGTTGAACTAATTACGCTTTATCGTGGTCAGACCTTGACGATTGCACTGCAACTTTTTCTGGGAGCTGTTTCTCATATGCGTAAATCTCTTTCTGTATTCAGTGTCTTAGCCCTCAGTGTCGGTATCGCCATGTCCTCAGCACCGGCGCAGGCCGCACTGCCCCTGATGGCGAACAACCAGGAGATGCCGAGCCTGGCCCCCGTCCTCGAGCAGGTGACCCCTGCCGTGGTCAACATCTCCGTCTCTGGCAAGAAGATCACCCGCCAGCGCCTGCCGGAACAATTCCGCTTCTTCTTCGGCCCCAACATGCCTGACGAGCAGGTGAGCGAGCAGCCCTTCCAGGCGCTTGGTTCCGGCGTCATCATCGATGCCAAGAAAGGCTACGTGATCACCAACGCCCACGTGGTCCACGAGGCGGACGAGATCAAGGTCAACCTGAAAGATGGCCGTGAGTATGCGGCCAAGAAAATAGGGGAAGACAAACAGTCGGATATCGCCCTGCTGCAAATCAAGGCCGAGGATCTGGTGCAGATCAAGTTCGCCGACTCCGACGAGCTGAGAGTCGGTGACTACGCGCTGGCCATCGGCAACCCGTTCGGCCTGGGCCAGACCGTCACCTCCGGCATTGTCAGCGCCCTGGGTCGCAGCGGCCTCAACATCGAAAATCTGGAGAACTTCATCCAGACCGATGCGGCCATCAACTCCGGCAACTCGGGCGGCGCCCTGCTCAACCTGCGCGGGGAGCTGATCGGCATCAACACCGCCATCCTGGGCCCGAACGGCGGCAACATCGGCATCGGCTTTGCCATCCCGTCCAACATGGTGCGCGATCTCTCCGAGCAGATCGTGAAATACGGCGAAGTACGCCGTGGCCAGCTGGGGATCACCGGCACCGAGCTCACCAGCGAAATCGCCAAGACCTTCGGCTACAACAAGAAGGACGGTGCCTTCGTCAACCAGGTCATGCCTGACTCCGCCGCCGCCAAGGCAGGCATCAAGGCAGGTGACATCATCATCAGCATCGACGGCAAGCCCATCCGCTCCTTCGGCGAGCTGCGTGCCAAAATCGCCACCATGGGGGCCGACAAGCAGGTCTCGCTCGGCCTCATTCGTGACGGCAAGGAGCAGAGCGTCAAGGTCACCCTGAAGAAAGCGGATGACAGCGAGATCCTGGCCAGCGCCCTGCATCCGGCACTGGAAGGGGCCAAGCTGAGCACCATCACGGACCCCGTGACCGGCGTGGCCGTCTCCGACATCGATCCCCGCTCACCGGCAGCCGCCTCCGGCCTGCAAAAGGGCGACATCATCATCGGGGTCAACCGCCAGCGCATCAACTCCATGGGTGAACTGACCAAGGTGTTGAAAAACAAGCCGGAAGTCCTGGCGCTGAACATCCAGCGCGGTGACTCCTCGCTCTATTTGGTGATCCGTTAAGCCCCTCACACCCGCGGCAACCGCCGCGGGTGATTTTTATCCATCGATAATGTTATTCTCTGCCCGCAGCCTGTACGGACGAGAAAGACATGAAAATCCCACCTCTGATCAGCTACTTGGGCAAGTCCGTCGGCTTTGGCCTCGCCATGGCTGCGCTTTTGTTGCTGGTGTTTCCCAATTTTCGAGGCGGCGCTCCCCTGCCGGGCCTCATCACCAATGCCCGCGAGCTGAGCTTCTCCTACGCGGCCCATCGCGCCGGCCCTGCCGTCGTCAACATCTACACCCGCAGCTTCGCCGGCAATCGCGGTGAAAAAGCCGAACTCAGACCCCAGGGGCTGGGCTCCGGCGTCATCATGAACCAGCGCGGTCACGTGCTCACCAACTATCACGTCATCGCCGATGCGGACCAGATCATCGTCGCCCTGCAAGATGGCCGGGTGTTCAGTGCAGAGCTGGTCGGCACCGACAAACTGACCGATCTGGCGGTGCTCTACATCGAATCGGACAACCTGCCGGTGATCCCGCAGGACCCGGATCGTCTGCCGGACGTGGGAGACGTGGTGCTCGCCATCGGCAACCCCTACAACGTCGGCCAGACCATCACCCAGGGCATCATCAGCGCCACCGGGCGTATCGGCCTCTCCAGCATGGGGCCGGACAGCAACGGCCGGCAGGATCTGCTGCAGACCGATGCCGCCATCAACGAGGGCAACTCCGGAGGCGCCCTGGTCAATGGCCGTGGCGATCTGGTGGGTATCAATACCGCCGCCTACCACCTCAACGGCAATCAGGAGAGCTATGGCATCAGTTTTGCCATCCCCTACAAGCTGGCCAAGCGCATCATGGACGAGCTGATCGCCAACGGTCGGGTCATCCGCGGCTACCTCGGCATCTCCAGCGTCGAGATCAATCCCATCGTCGCGCGCATGCTGAACCTGGGGGACTTGCAGGGGTTGGTGGTGGAGAGCCTGGATCCCAATGGCCCAGCCACCAAGGCCGGTCTCAAACGTGGGGATGTGCTGCTCAAGATCAACGGAGAGGCCATCACCGGCGTGCGTCCCGTCATGGACAAGATCGTCGAGAGCCGCCCCGGCACCAAGCTCACCATCTCGGTGATCCGCAACGGCAAGCCGCTGGACGTCGATGTCATCATCGAAGAGGACCTGCGCTACCAGAATCAGACCCTGCCGACCAGCAGTGCGGCACCCGCCACCTGAGGGGCGGATCCTCGCAGGGCCCGACAGGGCCCTTTTTTGTGCCCGCTTTCCTCCGGCTCCCACCTGTGCGTGAGACAGCTCACACATTGCGCCAATGAGCAATCGGGCGAAGGCGACGTCAAAACGCGCCACCGATCACACTCCCTTGCCGCCAGTCCGCTCCTTTCCTCTTATTGATCGCCAAAAGGACTTCTTTGGATGCCTTTCCCTCCGGATTTCCACTTCGAATCGGAAAAAACCTGCCTCCTCCCGCACTCTCCTCCGCTTTATGGTGATCCCATCCTTTCTGCCAGCCTGGAGAGCAGACCTTGAATACCGACACCCATGACGCCCCCCTGACCCCGGACAGCCCGGCACTGCTGCGCAAGACCGACCTGACCCTGGCCCGCATTCACAACCTGCTGGCGGATCAGGGCATATGCCCCAACGACGTGCAGCAACAGATGCTGGCCTCCCACGTCAAGGCCATGGTGTGGCGCTCCTACAGCGGGGAATCCCTGCCGGAGGTCGACCTCAGCCTGTTCGAGGAGATCTCCCCCCTCTCCCTGCGCCTGGCAGAGCAGGTCGTCGCCTGGCTCGACCGCCTCGCCTACGAGGAGGCGCACCTCTTGTCCGTCCATTTTGAAGTGGCCAAAGAAAACGAACTCAGCTCAGTAAAAGGAGAAAGCTAAATGACTGCCATCAAACTCGTGATTGGAGATCGTCTCGGCAAGGGTCAGAAAGTGGGGGCGGGCGCAGAAGCCGCCGGCGCCACCGTGACCGTCATCCCCGGCATGGCCGCCGACATGAAGCTCGGTGATGTGATGAACAAGGAGCAGGCCGACCTTGGCATCTCCTTCTGCGGCAGCGGTGGCGCGGGCGCCATCACGGCCCAGACCAAGTACGGCTACAAGTGCCGCTACGGCATGCGATCCATCGAAGAGGGTGTCACCGCCATCAACGAGGGGTGCGTGGTACTGGGCTTCGGCTTCATGGACAAGGAAGAGCTGGGCCAGAAGCTGATCGAAGCCTTCGCCAAGAAACACGGACGCGCCTGATGAAAGAGCACTTCACCACCCGGATCACGGTCAACGGCAAGGGGGCGACTCGCCAGCAGGCGTTCGCCGCCGCCCTCAGCCAGGTGCAACCCAGCCTGCTCAAGGAGAGCCCCAAGGTGATGCTGCGCATCGAACCCCTCGAGGTCGAGGTGCTCGAGGCCGAGGAGTCGGTACGGGTGGAGAAGTTCCTGTTCTTCTTCCTGCCACGCCAGCGCCATGAGTTCCGGGTCCGGCTGGCGATCACCGTCAAGGTCACCAGCCTGGATGTCGACAAGGTGGATTTCACCCGGGCCTGACCCCACAACCAAAAGGACAAGTTGGATGTTTCTAATCATTTTGATGAAGTCACTCATCATCGGCGGCCTGGTAGGCGTCGGGGTGGGGGCTGGCGCGGCGCGGATGTTCCACGCCCCGACCGTGCAGGGGATGGGCGCGTTCCGCACTCTGGGCGAACTCAACTCCTGCGAAGGGGACCCCGCCTCCCACTTCTCGTTCGGTCTTGGCTTCTTCTTCAACGCCTGGGCCTCCACGGTCGCGGCCGGCGCCTTCACTCAGGACGTGGATCACCGCATCCTGCCGAACTGGGGCGCGGCAGCCCTCATGATCAAGAACCGGGATCTCGCCACCACCCTCCATGACCCCAAAAAAATGGCCATCGCCTGCGGCATCATAGGTGCCATCGTGGTCGCCTTCCTCAACAGCACGGCCGCCGCCGTGCCAGCCGCCCTGCAGGTCACCGCGGTCAAGGTACTGGTGCCCGCCGCCAACCTGCTGGTCAACACCGTCATGCCGGTGATCTTCTGGCTGGCCGCCATCGAGGCAGGCAAGAAGTCCGGCTTCTGGGCCACCATCTTCGGCGGTCTGGCCCAGCTCATCATGGGCAACGCGGTACCAGGCCTGGTGCTTGGCATCCTGATCGGCAAGGGGGTGGAAGAGAGCGGCTGGAACCACGTCACCAAGGTGATGATGAGTGCCATCGTCCTGCTGTTCGTGCTGAGCGGCTTCTTCCGCGGCTTTGACATGAAACTCATTGAATCCTTCCACCTGGGCGTTCCCCTGTGGCTGGAAAACGTCCACAACCTCATGAGCGGCAAATAAGGGAGCACACCATGGATGAGAAACTGAGAAACAACTTCTGGTATGCCGACTGGTCCTTCCCCATCTTTGTCGGTCTGCTCTCTTCCGGCGTCTTCGCCGGTACCCACATGTTCTACCTCTACGGGGTCGGCGCCTTCAACGAGGTGGCCTTCGTCGCCATGCTGAAAGCCGGCATGGACACGGGGGCCTATGGTGCAGTCGCCGCCTTCGGTGCCAGCTTCCTGTTCGCCCGCATCATCGAGGGCTCCCTGGTGGGGATCCTCGACATCGGCGGCGCCATCCAGACCGGAGTCGGCCTCGGGGTGCCCGCCCTGCTGCTGGGGGCCGGCATCGTCTATCCGGTGGAAAATTTCACCGCTTCCCTGATCACCGGCATGGGGATTGGGATGGCCATCGGCTACGTGATCATCTTGGCGCGCAAGTTCACCATCAACCAGAGCAACTCCACCTACGGGGCGGACGTCATGATGGGGGCTGGCAACAGCTCGGGCCGCTTCCTCGGTCCCCTCATCATCCTCTCCGCCATGGGCGCCTCCATTCCCATCGGGATAGGCTCCCTGCTGGGTGCCCTGCTGTTCTACATCTGGGAGAAGCCCATCACGGGTGGTGCCATTCTGGGGGCCATGCTGTTCGGGACCTTCTTCCCCATCGCCCTGGCTTAATCCAAGGCCGTCTCTTGGGCGGCATTCAAGAACCTGTTTGCGATCTGTCGCGAGAGGTCGTCAGCAAGGTGAAGAGCAACACATGAGCCTTGGAAGCGGCCTCGCAGTAAGAGCGCAAGCAGGTTACAAGAGGGATATCAGCATGTACGACATGATCATCAGGGCGGGACGCCTGGGAAACGGGCAGCTCGTCGACGTCGCCATCAAGCATGGCAAGATAGCGGCGCTGGGTTCGCTGCCAGAGAGCACGGAGGCGAAGCAAACCCTCACTCTGGGCGGGCAGGTCCATGTGAGCGCCGGCTGGATCGACGGCCATACCCACTGCTACCCCGCCTCCCCCCTCTATCACGATGAGCCGGACAAGGTGGGGGTGGCGTCCGGTGTCACCACCGTCATCGACGCCGGCAGCACCGGAGCCGACGATGTGGACGACTTCCAGCGCATAGCCGCCACCTGCAAGACCCGGGTGCACGCCCTGCTCAACATCTCCCGCATCGGCCTGCTGCGCCAGAACGAGCTGGCGGATCCGGCAGACATCGATCCCGCCCTCGCCCAGGCGGCCATCCGGCGCCATCCCGGCTTCATCGTCGGCATCAAGGCGCGCATGAGCGGCAGCGTGGTGGGTGAAAGCGGTCTGCAACCCCTGCGCATGGCCAAGCAGATCCAGCAGGCCAATGGCAACCTGCCACTGATGGTGCACGTGGGCAACACGCCGCCGGATCTGGACGAGATCGTCGCCCTGCTGGGGGAGGGCGATCTGCTGACCCACTGCTTCAACGGCAAGCCCAACCGCATCCTGACCCCGGCCGGCGAACTGCGCCAGGCGGTGCGCGAGGCGATGCGGCGGGGACTCTTGCTCGACATCGGCCATGGCGGTGCCAGCTTCAGCTTCGAGGTGGCAGAGCTGGCCATTGCCCAGGGCATCCTGCCCCACACCATCAGTTCAGACATCTACTGCAAGAACCGCATCAAGGGGCCCGTCTACAGCCTTGCCCACGTGATGTCGAAGTTCTTCGCCATCGGCATGACCCTGGAGCAGGTGCTCGCCTGCGTCACTCACCAGGCCGCTGATGCCCTGCGCCTGCCCGGCAAGGGGCGACTCGAGGTGGGCGCCGATGCAGACATCACCCTGTTCGAGGTGAGCTGCGGCCCCACTCTCTTTACCGATACCGAGGCCGGCGCCCGCAACGGTGACCGGCAACTGCTCCCTCTCGCCGCCCTGGTGGGCGGCGAACTGGTTCTGACTCACTACGGGAAATCACACCATGCCTTCTGTGTATGAGAAATACCGGCTCAAACCGGTGATCAACGCCTCCGGGCGCATGACCATCCTCGGCGTATCCACTCCCGAGCAGGAGGTGGTCGACGCGGTCAACTTCGGCCTCGGCCACTACTTCGAGGTGAAGGATCTGGTCAACAAGACCGGCGCCTACCTGGCCGATCTGCTGGGCGTTGAAGATGCGGTGGTGGTCTCCTGCGCCAGCGCCGGCATCGCCCAGTCGGTGGCCGCCGTGATCGTGCGCGGCGACCCCTATCGCCTCGAGCAGTTGCATGCTCATGCCCACGACGTGCCGAGCGACATCGTGCTGCCCAAGGGCCACAACGTGAACTTTGGTGCCCCCGTCGGCACCATGGTCAACCTGGGGGGCGGCAGGGTGGTGGAGGCAGGCTACGCCAACGAGTGTTCACCCGCCCAGCTGGCCGCCGCCATCCATGCCAATACCGCCGCCATCCTCTACATCAAGTCCCACCACTGCGTGCAGAAGAGCATTCTGTCGGTGGCCGAGGCGGCCGAGGTGGCCAAGGCCCACGGGATCCCGCTCATCGTCGATGCAGCGGCCGAAGAGGATCTGCGTCTCTACTACAACCAGGGTGCAGATCTGGTCATCTACAGCGGCGCCAAGGCCATCGAAGGGCCAACCAGCGGCCTGGTACTCGGCAGACGTCAGTATGTGGAGTGGGTCAAGCAGCAGGCTGGCGGCATAGGCCGTGCCATGAAGGTGGGCAAGGAGGGGATCCTCGGCCTGACCCACGCCATCGAGCGCTACCTGGCCAAAGAGAAGGAGAGCGGCACCGCCATGGTCGCCAAGATGACCCCCTTCATCGAGCGCCTCAACCAGCTGCCCGGCGTCACCGCCAAGGTGGTGTGGGACAGCGCGGGGCGCGACATCGCCCGCACCGACATCGCCTTCGACCACCAGCAGATCGGCATGACCACGGTGGAAGTGGTCTCCCGTCTGCAACAGGGCACACCTGCCATCTACTGCCGCGGCTACAAGGCCAACGAGGGGCACATCGAGATAGACGTGCGCAGCGTCACCCTGCCCCAGCTCGACCAGATCCACTCCGCCATTGCCCACCTCGTTCAGGAGAACAACTGATGTCTCTTACCCCCAATTACTACAGCGATCGGGTCTGCCTCAACGTGCTGGCTGGTTCCAAAGAGAATGCCGTCGACATTTATGAGGCCGCCGAGGGTCATGTGCTGGTCGGCGTGCTCTCCAAGAACTACCCGGACATTCCCTCTGCCGTCGCCGACATGCAGGCCTACGCCAAGCTTATCGACAACGCCCTCTCCATCGGGCTGGGAGCCGGTGATCCGCGCCAGTCCACCATGGTGGCCGAGCTGGCCCGCCAGCTGCAGCCCCAGCACGTCAATCAGGTGTTCACCGGGGTCGGGGCCAGCCGGGCGCTGCTCGGTCAAGCTGACACCCTGGTCAATGGCCTTGTCTCCCCCACCGGCACCCCCGGCATGGTGAAGATCTCCACCGGCCCCCTCAGTAGTCAGCAGCCCGATGGCATCGTCCCCATCGACACCGCCATCGCCCTGCTCAAAGACATGGGCGGCAGCTCGGTCAAGTTCTTCCCCATGGGGGGACTCGCCTGCCGCGCCGAGTATCAGGCTGTGGCCGAGGCCTGTGCCCGCCACGGTTTCTGGCTGGAGCCCACCGGCGGTATCGATCTTGAGAACTTCGAGGAGATAGTGCGGATCGCGCTGGAGGCAGGAGTCGAGAAGGTGATCCCCCATGTCTACAGCTCCATCATCGACAGCGAGAGCGGCCAGACCCGGCCGGAGGATGTGCGTACCCTCCTCGCCATGGTGAAGGCACTGCTGGCATAGCAACCCCACAGGCACCGGTCCGATCACTGGGCGGTGCCTAGCTTGTTAATGACACCCTTGTTAACATCGGCCCACCATCCGCGACAGGAGTCCCCACCCCCTCATGACCAAGCTGCCCCACCCCAGACTCCAGCAACTGCTCGCCCTGCTTCACGCCGAGCCTCTGCCACAGGAGGAGCTGGCTCGCCGTCTCAATGTTTCCACCCGCACGGTGCGCACCGACGTGGCGACCCTGAACGAGCTCATCGCCACCCGGGGCGCCCACCTGATCCATCAGCGGGGCAGCGGTTACCAGCTCAAGATCTACAATCAGGGACTGTTCGATGCGCTGCTGGCCGCCCAGGGGCAGGAGAGCCCCCTGCCTCGCACCAGCCGCGAGCGGGTGCTGCACCTCCAGGTCTTGCTGCTGACGGCGGAACAGGGGATCAAGCTCGACGAGCTGGCGGACACCTGGTATCTGAGCCGGGCGGCTTTGCAAGGGGACATGACGGAGGTGCGGGAGCGGCTCGCCCACTTCGGGCTCACCATCGACAGCAAACCCAGGGTGGGGATGCGCATTGCGGGAAGCGAGATGGCGATCCGCGCCTGCCTCACCCAACTGCTCTGCCAGGAGCTGCTACACCAACATCCGCTCCAGAGCCTGTTGCCCACCCTCTGCCCCAGCAAGACGCTGGAGGTAGTGGGCAACCACATTCACGAGCAACTCGGTCGCCATCAGCTGCGCCTGGCCGACGAGAGCCTGCAGCAAGTCACCGTCTACTGTGCCGTCGCCCTGCTTCGCCAAGCGTCTGGCCACGAGTTGCGCCAGTTTGCCAGCGACGACATCACCCCGCCCCTGGCAGTGGTGGCCCGCGACATCTATGCCGAGCTGCCGACCCTGACTTCACCGGTGCAGGAAGAGATCGCCTGTCTCGCCATCCAGATCCAGGCTCGCCTCACTGCAGAGACGCCCCTGCTCAGTCCGGCCATGGCGGCCGAGAGCGAGCAACTGACTGCACACCTGCTGGGTTACATCCACCAGCACTACCCCTATGACCTGCGCGGCGACCCGCAATTGCGAGCCGACCTGCAGACCCACATCGGCGCCATGCTGCTGCGGGTCAAATACCAGATTGGCAGCCACAATCCCCTGGCGGATCACATCAAGCAGTATTACCCCCTCGCCTACGACATCACCCTGGCGGCCATCTCTGAGTGGATCAGGCAGACCCCCTACCGATTGACCCACCACGAGATCGGCTACCTGGTGATCCACATCGGGGTAGGCCTGGAGCGCCACTACGACATCGGTTACACCCGGCGCCCCCAGGCGCTGCTGCTGTGCGATGCGGGCAACGCCACCTTCCGGGTGCTGGAAGCACGCATCCGGCGGGAATACCCCCAACTGCAGCTGACCACGCTGGAGTCGGTGCGGGACTATGAAGGACTGGTGCGAGTCGAGCAGGATTTCGTCATCAGCACCCTCAAGGTGAGCGAGAAGAATGCTCCCGTGGTACAGGTCTCCCCCTTCCCGACCCAATACCAGCTGGAGCAGCTCGGCAAGCTGGTGCTCGTCGATCGCACCCGTCCCTATCTGCTCGACAAGTATTTCGATGCCGACCACTTCATGGTGCTTGATGAACCCATCAGCCAGGGGGTGCTGTTTGATCGCATCTGCAGTCAGCTTGAGGCGGAGGATCTGGTGGAGAGCGGATTCCGGGGATCCTTGCAGGAGCGGGAGCGGATCGTCTCAACCATGCTGGGGGACGGCATCGCTCTGCCCCACTCCCTCGGCCTGCTGGCGCGCCGCACTCTGGTCTATACCGTGCTGGCCCCCCAGGGGATCGACTGGGGCAACGGCGAGAGCGCTACCCTCATCTTCGTGCTGGCCATCGCCAAGGCGGATTATGAGGAAGCCATGGGACTTTATGATCTGTTTCTGGCACTGATGAACGAAAAAGCCAGCAGAAGTCTGCTGGCTTGTCGGGATTTTGCCGCTTTCAAGGCGCTGGCTCGCAGCGCACCTTGAGCACGCCGAGGCGTATTACTCCTCATTGAAGCCCGAGGTGAACAGCGCCACCACGGCGGCCAGGGCCTCCACCTCTTCGGGGCCCTCCACCTGCACCTCCACCTGTTTGCCCTGGGCGGAGTCCAGCATCAGCAGGCCGATCACGCTGTCCGCGTCGGCCTCGACCCCCTCTTCGTTGCGCAGCAACACGTGGGCATCGAACCCCTGCACCAGCTCGAACAGCATCATGGCCGGTCGCGCGTGAATGCCTAACTTGTTTTTGACTTCTACCGAGGCGGAAACGGTCATCTGAGCATCCTGTGGATCTGTCAGGCGGGGTTTGAACGCTTGTCCAACGTGCGATGGCGGATCTGCACGTTCTTGCCAAGCAACCGGAATGCGCTGGCCAGCCGCTCGGCGATGAACACCGAGCGGTGTTGTCCGCCGGTACAGCCGATCCCGACGGTCACATAGCTGCGATTGTTGCGCTCCAGGTGGGGCAACCAGGTCCCCAGCATATTCTCGATCTGCTGGATGAACAGCATGACATCCGGCTGGCTGGAGAGGTAGTTGGCCACGGGCTCATCCTTGCCGGTGAAGGGCTTGAGCTCCGGGATCCAGTGCGGGTTGGGCAGGAAACGGGCGTCGAACACGAAGTCCGCATCCTTGGGAATGCCGTACTTGAAACCGAATGACTCGAACACCAGCACCAGCTCGTTCTCTTTCTTGCCGAGCACCCGGGTTTTGATGAGCTCGCTGAGATCGTGAATGCTGAGGTTGGTGGTGTCGATGCGCAGGTCGGCGGTCGAGGAGAGCGGTGCCAGCAGATGGGTCTCTTCCCGGATCGCCTCGTCCAGCGAAAGCTTGTTGCGGGACAGAGGATGCAGACGGCGGCTCTCACCGTAGCGTTTGAGCAGGGTCGCGTTGTCCGCATCGAAGAAGAAGCTCGAAAACTTGACTCGCCCCTCGTTGCGCACCTGGCTCAGCAGGTTCTCCAGCCTGTCTGCCTGGGCAGGCAGGTTGCGCACGTCGATGCTGACAGCCAGCTTGTCATACTGGCTCTCCACCGACACGATCAACTGGGGCAGCAGGTTGACCGGCAGGTTGTCCACGCAGTAGTACCCGAGATCCTCGAGCACCCTCAGGGCCACCGTCTTGCCGGAGCCCGAACGACCGCTTACTACTATTAACTGCATCTTGTCCCCTCACGCCAACGTGGCAGTGTCAGACCCGGCCTCAGGCCGACGTCATGATCTGATAGAGTTCTTCGTCGCTGGTCGCCTGGCGCAGCTGGCGGCAGACGGCCTTGTCACCCAGTTTGGATGCCATCAGGGAAAGAGTCTTGAGGTGCTGCTTGCACTCGCTTTCCGGCACCAGCAATGCAAAGAGCAGGTCAACCGGTTGATTGTCGATAGAATCGAAAGGGATGGGCTCGGAGAAGGTCATCAACACGGCGGTCGGCGCGAAGGCGTCGTCAATCCGGCCGTGGGGGATGGCGATACCGGCTCCGATCCCGGTACTACCCATCTTTTCTCGCGCCAGCAGGCTTTCAAACAGGACCTGGCGGGAAGCGCCAAGGCGCTCTGCGGCCAGTTCACTGATGATCTCGAGCGCGCGTTTCTTGCTGGTACAAGGGACCGCACTCTTGGTGCAGTCCCGACTCAGTATGTGTTCAAGTTGCATAGTTATTTTTGGTTTAACTTATCTTTGTGCTTGATGATCTGCCGATCCAGTTTATCCAGCAGGGTATCAATCGCCGCATACATGTCGGCATGCTGCGAATTGGCGAACACCTCTCCCCCGCTGACATGCAGCTTGGCTTCGGCGATCTGGTTCAGTTTTTCGACGCTCAACACCACGTGTACGTTGTTGATATGGTCAAAGTGACGCTCGAGTTTGGCAAATTTGTTGTTCACATAATCACGCAGAGCTTCGGTAATCTCGACATGGTGTCCGGTCAGGTTAATTTGCATAACGTCTTCCTTTTGTTTGCCTAAACCAGGCGTTTGCGCTGATTGGATGGCGGGATCAACAAGGATTCACGGTACTTTGCGATCGTGCGTCTCGCCACCATAATACCCTGTTCGGCCAGCAAATCCGCGATCTTGCTATCACTAAGCGGCTTGGCGGGGTTTTCCGCCGTCACCAGCTTCTTGATCAGTGCGCGAATAGCGGTCGATGAGCACTCTCCTCCTCCCTCCGTATTGACGTGACTGGAGAAAAAAAACTTCAGTTCAAAAATGCCGCGGGGCGTATGCATGTACTTCTGGGTCGTGACCCGTGAAATGGTCGACTCATGCATCTCCACCGCTTCCGCGATGTCGTTGAGTACCATGGGTTTCATGGCCTCTTCGCCGTACTCGAAAAAGCCCTGCTGCTGCTCGACGATGCAGCTGGCCACCTTGAGCAGGGTGTCGTTACGACTCTCCAGGCTCTTGATGAACCACTTGGCCTCCTGCAAATGAGAACGGATGAACTGGGTATCCGTGCTGCTGCGGGCATTGCGCGCCATGGCCGCATAGGCCTCGTTGACACGGATGCGCGGAGCAGAATCCGGATTGAGTTCAACCACCCACTTGCTGCCCTTCTTGACCACGGACACATCCGGGATCACGTACTGGGATTCACTCTGGATGATGCCGTTGCCGGGTCTGGGCTCCAGTTGCTGGATGAGATCCAGCACCTCCTTGAGATCGCTCTCCTTGAGGCGGGTCTTGCGAGCCAGGGTGCGGTAGTCGCGATTGCCGAGCAGGTCCATGTGTTCGCGGATCACCTCTCTGGCTTCGTCGAGCCAGGGCAGGTCCGGCGAATACTGGCCGAGCTGGATCAGCAGACACTCTTGCACCGAACGGGCGGCGATGCCGACCGGATCGAAATGCTGCACCCGCTTGAGCACGGCTTCGATCTCATCCAGTTCGACTTCTACCTCCTCGCTGCTGACTGCAGCCTGAATATCCTCGAGGGTGGCAGTCAGATACCCGGATTCGTCGATGGCATCGATGATGGCAAGTGCGATGGCAGCATCCACATCACTGAACGGGGTGAGCCGCATCTGCCACAGCAGGTAGTCCTGCAAGTTTTCGGTGGTCTGCCCCTGATAGACGCTGTCTTCCCCGTCATGGATGGGGCCTGCGCTCTGGGCCGTACCGGCCGAGTAGACATCGTCCCAGGTGGTGTCCACCGGCAGTTCATCCGGCATGCTCTCCTGGGCCATGGCATCGCTGGAGTCGAGTTGACTGGCGTCCTGTGTCTCTGTCTGACTGGTTTCCTGCGCCTCGTTCTCCTCTTGCTCCAGCAAGGGGTTGTTGTCGAGCGCTTGCTGAATTTCCTGCTGGAGTTCCAGGGTGGAGAGCTGGAGCAGACGAATCGCTTGTTGTAATTGTGGCGTCATGGTCAGGGACTGACCGAGACGCAACTGTAATGTCGGCTTCATCTACGTCGGGATATCCTTATGTTCAGCGAGGCAGTCACCTAACAAAAATGAGGGGTGCCCCCTTACTATAGACTGAATTGATCGCCCAAATAGACGCGCTTGACCTGCTCATCGGCGAGGATATCGGCCGGCGCGCCCTCGGCAATCATCTTGCCGTGGCTGACGATGTAGGCCTTCTCGCACACATCCAGCGTCTCTCTGACGTTGTGGTCCGTTATCAGCACACCCAACCCGCGTTCTTTCAGATGCTGGATGATCTTTTTGATATCGATGACTGAAATAGGATCAACACCTGCGAAAGGCTCATCGAGCAGAATGAATCTCGGCTCTGCCGCCAGCGCCCGGGCGATTTCCACCCGGCGCCGCTCCCCACCCGAGAGGCTCTGACCCAGGCTGTCGCGGATATGGGTGATATTGAACTCTTCCAGCAACTGTTCGACCTTATCCTCCCGCTCTTCGCGGCTCAACCCCTTGCGGGTCTGCATGACCCCCATCAAGTTGTCGAACACCGACAGGCGCCGGAAGATGGAGGCCTCCTGGGGCAGATAGCCGATGCCATTGCGGGCACGGATATGCATGGGCTGCAGGCTGATGTCCTGCTCGTCGATGGTGATGAGGCCGGCATCTCGCTGCACCAGGCCCACGATCATGTAGAAGGAGGTCGTCTTGCCCGCGCCGTTCGGGCCGAGCAGGCCCACGATCTGGCCCGTACCCACCTCCAGGCTCACATCGCTGACCACCATGCGGCGCTTGTAGCTCTTTTGCAGACCCGTTGCTTTTAACACTGCCATGGCTGTTGTTTCCTACTTCTTCTGATCGGCGGGTTTGTCAAAGTTCTCCACCTGATCCGGCAGGAACACCGTCTTGACGCGCTGGGTGGGCCCCTTGCTCTCGGCAATCATCTTCTGCTTGACGATGTCGTAGCGAATGAGATCGCCGGTCACCTGGCTGTCTTCCTGCTTGAGCTGGCCATTGCCGGTGATGGTCACCAACCGGTTCTTAAGCTCGTAGCGGATGCTGTTGCCATGGGCATTGACCGGTTTGCCGTTGTCCAGTACCTGGAAGAAAGTGGCTGGGTTGCCATACGCGGTCATCACCTCGGCGCCCTTGTCGCCGGAGCGGATCACCACCACCTTGTCGGCCTTAATCTTGATGGTGCCCTGGGTGATGATGACATCCTCGCTGAAGGTGATGCGGTTGTCCTGCATCTCGGCCACCTGCTTGACCGCATCCACATAGACCTTATCGGCGAAATCGGACTCTTTGGCATTCAGGGAACCGCACAGCAACAGGGCCGTGAGGGCCAGATTAACGTTTTTCATTGAAATAAGTGGCATGGCCTTTATCCAGTAACTCGAAATATTTACGTTCCAGGTGACCCTTGAGGCCAACGCCCTCGGTCTGGAACTCCTGGCCCACAATGCTGATGTGCTGGTTGCTTCTCATCCCCTGCGTCACCAGATCCAGCTCCAGATAGGAAGTATCCAGCGTGGAGATGAAGGACGCGGGCAGCAGACCGTCCAGATGCACCTTGTCACGGAGGATCACATTGTCATCGGTGTTGAGCACCCCGGTTTCGGCCGTCAGCTTCCATTCGGCCGCGCCCTTGTCATCGAACATGTAGACCACCGGCTTGGTGAAAGTGGCCTGCTCGAGTACCTGGTAGTACTCCGCATATTCGGATTCCAGCCGCTCGGTGCGCTTGCCCTGCTCGTTGAAACGGGTCGTCACCAACTCTCTGGCGGTGAAGTCCGGTTGAAAATTTTCCGTCTTGGTGGTCGGCTCGGGGACCAGCTCGATCTCCCCCAGCTGCCAGGCCGCCAGCGCAGCCAGAAACAGCAGGCCGAACAGCACAGTCTGTTTGTTCATCGCGACGCCTCGGGTTGATAGTCAGCCAATCCCTGGGCCTGCAAGATCAGGTCGCACACCTCGCGCACGGCCCCGACGCCACCGCCAAGCCGCGTCACCAGATCCGCCTTCGCCAGCACAAGCGGATGGGCATCGGCAACGGCGATACCCAGGCCGCAAGCCTGCATCACCGGCAGATCGATGGTGTCATCTCCCATATAGGCGGCTTGCGATGCATCCAGCCCGAGCTTGGTCAGCAAGGCCTCGAAGTGGGGCAGCTTTTTGTCTGCCCCCTGCACCAGGTGCTGGACTCCCAGACTCTTCATGCGATCGCTGACGATGCGGGAGTTTCGCCCCGTGATGATGGCAATCTCGATGCCCGCATTGAGCAGGGCACGCATGCCGGCACCGTCACGGGTGCAGAAAGTCTTCAGCTCTTCGCCGTTATTGCCCATATAGATGAAGCCGTTGGAGAGCACCCCATCCACATCGCACACCAGCAGGCGGATCTGCGCCGCCTTCTCGTACTGGCTGCGCGTCACCGGACCATAGAGGGTCGGTACGTCTTGCATCAAATTACTCCGGCTTTCAGCAGGTCATGCATGTTGAAGGCACCCAGCGGGTGTCTCTCCCCATCCACGACCAACAACCCGTTGATTTTCCTGGTTTCCATCAGCTTGACGGCCTCGGCAGCCATCATCTCAGGCCCTACGGTAACACAGTTCACCGTCATGACGCGGCTGATGGGGGTGTGATGAATATCCACCTGCAGGTCCAGAATGCGGCGCAGGTCACCATCGGTGAACAGACCGGCAAGCAGCCCTTGATCGTCCACCACCGCCGTCATGCCGAGCCCCTTGCGGCTCACTTCCAGCAGCGCCTGGCTGATGGTGGCATCTATCCCCACCTTGGGCAACAGCTCGCCGCTGTGCATCAGATCGCCCACTCGCAACAGCAACCGCTTGCCGAGGGACCCGCCCGGATGCGACAGCGCAAAGTCATCGGCGGTGAAGCCACGGGCCTCCAGCAGGGCCACGGCCAGCGCGTCCCCCATCACCAGGGTGGCGGTAGTGCTGGAAGTCGGGGCCAGACCGAGGGGGCAGGCCTCTTTCTCCACCTTGATGCACAGGTGCACGTTGGCCTCTTTCGCCATGGTGGAAGCCGGATTGCCTGTCATGCAGATGAGTGGAATGCCGCGGCGCTTGAGCACCGGCAGCAGGGCCAGGATCTCGTCGCTCTCGCCGGAGTTGGAAATGGCGATGATGAGATCCCCGGCTGAGATCATGCCGAGATCCCCGTGGCTCGCCTCGCCCGGGTGCAGGAAAAAGGCGGGCGTTCCCGTGCTGGCCAGGGTCGCGGCAATCTTGTTGCCGATATGACCCGACTTGCCCATGCCGGTCACCACTATCTTGCCGCCACAGCGCAGCACCATCTCGCAGGCGCGCTCGAACGCCTCGTCAAGGTACTGGTAGAGTCCATCAATGGCTTGTTTTTCTATGTCCAGCACCGCTCGGGCGCTGCGACGGAAATCGAACAATTCAGACACTTTTTCAGGCTTTACAGACATAAAGGCACAGCTCCGGGCCGAAATTTGCTGCGGGATTATAAAAAAGTCTGCCGAGATAAGCGAATCGGATGCGGAATGGGCGGTCATTGACGCAGGTTGTTACATAAAACTGTCGCGTACTTGGGGGGGAAACCCGCTCAATAGTTGTTCCTCGCTGTTGCTTAGACCTAGACTAGCCCATAAAATTCGCTCTTCATTTATACCGGATGGACAATTGTTTGAACGATGACCTGATCACCATCTCCGACCTGACCTTCAGTCACGGGGATCGGCTGCTGTACGACAGGATCAACCTGACCATTCCCCGTGGCAAGGTCACCGCCGTCATGGGTCCGAGCGGGATCGGCAAGACCACCTTGCTGCGCCTGATCGGGGGCCAGCTCAAGCCTGAGTCCGGTCACATCCTGTTTGACGGGGAAGACGTTCCCACGCTCTCCCGTTCACGCCTGTATGAAGTGCGGAAACGGATGAGCATGCTGTTCCAGAGTGGCGCATTGTTCACCGGCATGACCGTCTTCGACAACGTGGCCTTCCCGCTGCGGGAGCACTCCGGCCTGCCGGAAGAGCTGATCCGCACCATCGTCATGATGAAACTGCAGGCTGTCGGTCTGCGCGGGGCGGCCAAGCTGATGCCGTCCGAGCTCTCCGGTGGCATGGCGCGTCGCGCGGCCCTGGCGAGATCCATCGCGCTGGATCCGGATCTCATCATGTATGACGAGCCCTTCGTGGGGCAGGACCCCATCACCATGGCGGTGCTGGTGAAGCTCATCAAGGAGCTCAACGATGCCCTCGGCATCACCTCCGTCATCGTCACCCACGACGTGAAAGAGGTGCTGAGCATCGCCGACTACGCCTACATCATCGCCAACCGCAAGGTAGTGGCACACGGCACACCGGAGCAGCTGCGCGAGGAGCACAATCCCGAAGTCGAGCAGTTCCTCAAGGGATTGCCCGACGGTCCTGTTCCGTTTCATTTTCCGGCAGGTGACCTGCTACAGGATCTGTGATGTTGACAAGTCAGATAAGCAAGCTGGGCCGCAGCGGTGTGCGTTTCATCAACGCCGTCGGCCGGGCAACCATCATGCTGTTTCATGCACTGGCAGGACGGCCCCAGCCACGCAAGCACTTCCCGCTGCTGGTGCAGCAACTGTATGTGGTGGGAGTGCAATCCGTCGCCATCATACTGGTGTCCGGCCTCTTCATCGGCATGGTGCTCTCCCTGCAGGGTTACAACGTATTGAAGGATTTCGGCGCAGAGCAGAGCCTGGGGCCTCTGGTTTCCCTCTCCCTGCTCCGTGAGCTGGGCCCTGTGGTCACAGCCCTGCTGTTCGCCGGTCGTGCGGGCTCCGCCCTCACCGCCGAGATCGGCCTGATGAAGGCCACCGAGCAGCTCTCCAGCCTGGAGATGATGGCGGTCGATCCGCTGCGTCGGGTCGTGGCGCCCCGCTTCTGGGCCGGAGTCATCAGCATGCCGCTGCTGGCCTTCATGTTCAGCCTGATCGGCATCTTTGGCGGCAAGCTGGTTGGTGTCGACTGGCTGGGGGTGGACGAAGGCAGTTTCTGGTCCGCCATGCAGGCCTCCGTCGACTGGCAGGACGACATCATGCAGGGCGCCATCAAGAGCCTGATCTTCGCCCTGGTGGTGACCTGGATAGCGCTCTTCAACGGCTATGATGCCAAACCGACCTCGGCCGGGATCAGTCAGGCGACCACCCGTACCGTGGTTCACTCATCCCTGGCCGTGCTCGGTCTGGATTTTATACTCACCGCAGTCATGTTTGGATAAGGGAAAGATGAAGTTCAGCAAAGTAGAATTTCTGGTTGGCGCCTTCATGCTGGCTGGCATCGCGGCCATTCTGGCATTGGCACTGCAAGTGGCGGGATTGAGTTTCAAACCGGAAGGAGAAACCTATACCCTGCGCGCCCATTTCGATAATATCGGCGGCCTGAAAGTGCGCTCGCCGGTCAAGGTCGGCGGCGTCGTCGTCGGTCGTGTCAGCGACATCACCCTGGATCCCAAGAGCCAGGTCCCCATCGTTTCCCTGCAGATGCAGAAGAGTGCCGGCGAGTTCTCCGAGACCAGCACCCTCTCCATCCTGACTTCTGGCCTGCTCGGTGAGCAGTACATCGGTCTGGCACCGGGGTTCAGCGATGAGGAGATGGGCACCAGCATGCTCAAGGATGGCGACATGATCGAAGACACCAAGTCCGCCATCGTGCTGGAAGATCTGATTGGCAAGTTCCTCTACAGCCAGTCCTCTCCGGCCAACACACCCGCAACCAAGGAGTAACCATGTTCAAGAAGATCGCCCTGATGCTGGGTCTGATGACCAGCATGCTGTTCTCCCTCGTCGCCCGTGCGGATGTCAACACTTCGGACCCCTATGCCCTCGTGGATCAGGCCGCCCAGCAGACCTTTGCCCGCCTGAAAGCCGATCAGGCCCAGGTAAAGAGCAACCCAGATCACCTGCGCGTCATCATCCGCGAGGAGCTGCTGCCCTACGTGGACAACCGCTTCGCCGCCTACAAGGTGCTCGGCAACCAGATCAAACAGACGACCCCTGCCCAGCGTGACGCCTTTGTGGACGTCTTCACCGAGTACATGGTGAGCTCCTACGCCGACGCCCTGGCACACTTTGACAAGCAGACCGTCAAGGTCCAGCCCGGTAAAGCCGCCGAGAGCAACATCACAGCCGTCAACGTCAGCGTGAAAGAGGCCGGCAAGCCGGACATCTTCCTCGAGTTCAAGCTGCGCAAGAACAACAAGACCGGCGAGTGGAAAGCCTTCGACATGGTTGCCGAAGGGATCAGCCTGCTCTCCGCCAAGCAGAACGAGCTGGGCGGCCTCATTCGCCAGAACGGCATCGATGCGGTGATCGCCCAGCTGCGTGAACACAACGCCAAGCCGCTGGTGATCAAGTCATGATCCTGAGCGGTGACTTGCAGGCCCCGCAGGTCAACGATCTGTGGCAACGCCGCGCCGACTGGTGGCAGGACGACCG
This sequence comes from Aeromonas sp. R2-1, assembly GCF_040908425.1. Taxonomy (NCBI): domain Bacteria; kingdom Pseudomonadati; phylum Pseudomonadota; class Gammaproteobacteria; order Aeromonadales; family Aeromonadaceae; genus Aeromonas; species Aeromonas sp. R2-1. The sequence goes on along the minus strand of NZ_JBFODR010000012.1, from coordinate 7,905 downwards.
GCTCGAACTCGGTGCCGTCACTACCCTGGATTCCGCCGGCCTTGCCCTGCTGGTCAAGTGGGCCAAGGCGGCACTGGCACGGGGTGCCACTCCGACACTGGTGGGTGCCTCCAACGATTTCCATACACTGGCCAACCTCTACGGGGTGGCCAGCCTCTTTCATTCAACCCCGCTCACAACTGAGGACTCATAATGCAAGTCTCTGAAATTGAAGCGATACTCCTCGAGGCTTTGCCATTGTCCGAAGTCCATGTCAAAGGGGACGGCAGTCACTACCAGGTGATCGCCGTCGGCGACATGTTTGACGGCATGAGCCGGGTCAAGAAACAACAGGCCATCTATGCCCCGCTGATGGACAAGATCGCCACCAACGAGATCCACGCTCTCTCCATCAAGGCCTATACCGACGCCGAGTGGAAACGCGAGCGTAAATTCCAGCTGCCCTCCTGATTTGGTAAAGAAGTAAACCATGGACAAATTCAAGATCACCGGCCCCTGCACCCTCTCCGGTGAAGTGACCATCTCCGGCGCCAAGAATGCCGCCCTGCCCATCCTGTTTGCCACCCTGCTGTGTGACGAAGAGGTTCAACTCTCCAACGTACCGCGCCTGAAAGACGTGGGTACCACCCTCAAGCTGCTGGAGATGCTGGGCGCCACCACCAAGGTCAACGGCAACGTGACCGTGCTGACCGGCGCGGTAAACAATCATGTCGCCCCCTACGAGCTGGTGAAGACCATGCGTGCCTCCATCCTGGCATTGGGCCCGCTGGCAGCCCGCTTCGGTGCAGCAGACGTCTCCCTGCCCGGCGGCTGTGCCATCGGTGCCCGCCCGGTCAACCTGCATGTCCACGGCCTGGAGCTGATGGGTGCGAAGATCGTCATCGAAGAGGGCTACATCAAAGCCCGCGTCGACGGCCGCCTGAAAGGTGCCCACATCCTGATGGACATGGTTTCCGTGACCGGTACCGAGAACCTGATGATGGCCGCCACCCTGGCTGACGGTCGCACCGTGATCGAAAACGCCGCCCGTGAGCCGGAGGTGGTCGATCTGGCCAACTTCCTCAACGCGCTGGGCGCCAAGATCCAGGGCGCGGGCACCGATACCCTGACCATCGACGGCGTAGAACGTCTGCACGGTGGCAGCTACAGCGTGCAGCCCGATCGCATCGAGACCGGCACCTTCTTGGTGGGCGCCGCCGTGACCGGTGGCAACATCACTTGCCGCAACACCGACCCCAGCCTGCTGGAAGCCGTACTGGTCAAACTGGAAGAGGCTGGCGCCCTGATTGAAAAGGGTGACGACTGGATCACCCTCGACATGACAGGTCGCACCCTGAAACCTGTCACCATCAAGACCGCCCCCTACCCGGCGTTCCCGACCGACATGCAGGCACAGTTCACCGTGCTGAACGCGGTCGCCCAGGGCACCGGCATGGTCACCGAGACCATCTTCGAGAACCGCTTCATGCACGTGCCCGAGCTGGTTCGGATGGGTGCCGACATCGAACTGCAGGGCAATGTGGCCATCTGCCGCGACACCCAGCAGCTCAAGGGTGCCCAGGTGATGGCGACCGATCTGCGCGCCTCCGCCAGCCTGGTGCTGGCCGGCTTCGTGGCCGAAGGGGCCACCATCGTCGATCGCATCTATCACATCGACCGTGGCTACGAAGACATCGAGCACAAGCTGCAAGGCCTGGGTGGTCGCATCGAGCGCATCAAGGAATAAGCTGGCTTCACCATGAGCCGACCATAAAAAGGCCCCCTCGCCAGGCGAGGGGGCCTTTTTCATGGCCGGGACGGAGGGGATCAGTGCCCCGCCAGTTTCATCTGCTCGACCAGTACGGAGCCGGTCTTGAGGCTGGAACGCTCATCCTCATCACTGCCCACCGCCACGATATGGCTGAACATGTCGGCTAGATTGCCTGCAATGGTGATCTCCTCCACAGGATAGAGGATCTCTCCATTTTCAACCCAGAAACCGGCTGCGCCGCGGGAGTAATCACCATTGACGATGTTGACCCCCTGCCCCATCAGCTCGGTCACCAGCAGGCCGGTACCCATCTCCTTGAGCATGCCCTGGAAGTCCTGGCCGGTATTGGAAACCTGCCAGTTATGGATACCCCCGGCATGGCCCGTGGTGGTCAGGCCCAGTTTGCGGGCGGAGTAGGAGGTGAGCAGCCAGCTCATCAGCTCGCCGTTGCGGATGATGTCCATGTCGCGGGTGCGAACCCCTTCCCCGTCGAACGGGGTGCTGGCAAGTCCTCCCGGCAAGTGGGGGAACTCCTGGATGGTGAGCCACTCGGGCAGGATCTGCTTGCCCAGTTTGTCCAGCAGGAAGCTCGACTTGCGATAGAGGTTGCCCCCGCTGATTGCCATCACCAGATGGCCCCACAGACCGGCAGCGGTATCGGGGTGGAACAGCACAGGGGCATGGCGGGTGCTGATCTTGCGAGCCCCCAGGCGGGAAACAGTGCGCTCCACCGCCTCGTCAGCGATGCGCTGGGGGCTCCACAGCCCGTCCAGGGAGCGGCTGGAGGAGTAGCCGTAGTCGCGCTGCATGTCGCCATCCTGCTCGCCGATCAGTACGCAGCTCAGGGAGTTGCGCGACGCCGCATAACCTTTGACGAAGCCGTGGCTGTTGCCATAAACCTTGACGCCCAGGTGGCTGGAGAAACTGGCTCCGTCAGAGTGCTTGATGCGGGCATCCCGTCCCAAGGCCAGCCGCTCGCACTCGATGGCCAGCGCGATGCCACGCTGGGGATCCAGCTCGATTTGGTGGCACAGTTGCAGGTCCGGGGCATCCCAGGCCAGCAGGTCCGCATCCGCAAGACCGGCGCAGTCATCGGGAGAGGTATGGCGGGCGATCTCCATGGCCGCTTCCACAGCGGCGCGAATGGCCGGCTTGGTCAGATCCGTGGTGGAGGAGGAACCCTTGCAACCGTCGCGATAGACGGCGATGCCGAGTGCGCCATCCTTGTTGAATTCGATGCTTTCCAGCTCGCAGCCCCGGGTGTTCACCGAGAGGCCGGTCTGTTTGCTGATGGAGACTTCGGCAAGCCCGGCGCCCAGCCCTTTCGCTATCTCAAGGGCCTCGGCGACCACGGCCTCGAGATGGGATTGATCCTGGCGGATTTGATCTTGCTGGTCCATAACTCACATCTGTATGAAGGGAAGGAAAGGGGCTAAGCATATCAGACCCCTGCGCCCAGCGGGAGAAGCTGGTAACATATCCGCCAAACGTGAATGACAGGAATACAGAGACCGATGAGTCAATATCAAGACGACAACGAGTGGGAAGACTGGGGCCCCAGCAAGAGCCAGCTCAAGCGTGATGCCGAGGCCTTGCAGAAGATGGGGGAAGAGATCGTCTCCCTGAGTCACAGCGAGCTGGAGAAGATCCCCCTGGATGAAGAGCTCGCCGAAGCGGTCGAGCTGGGTCGCAAGCTCAAGCCGAAGAAGGATGAGTCCTTCCGTCGCCATCTCCAGTTCATCGGCCGTCTGATGCGTAGCCGCGATGTGGCCCCCATCGAAGAGGCCCTCTCCATCATCAAGATGCGTCACTCCACCGTGAACGCCCGCCTGCACCGCCTCGAACAGTGGCGCGAGCGGCTGATCACCGAAGGCGACAGCGCCCTCAACGAGCTGATGTCCCAGTTCCACGAGTTGGATCGCCAGAAGCTGCGTCAGCTGATCCGCACCGCCAACAAGGAGCGGGAGCTGAACAAGCCGCCGGTAGCCTATCGCGAGATGTACCAGTACCTGCGCGGTGAAATTGAAGATCTGTTGTAAGTGATGACTCACGTCCGCCTCAGGGCGGCGTGCAGTACACAATCAAACGGGGCCGAAATGGCCCCGTTTTTTCATGCGATTTCCGCTCAGCTGCCCGCCATGCACTGGGTGTGAGTAGCGGGTTGCAGATAGGGGACCAGCAGGGGGGCCATCCCCTTGAGCACCTGTACAGGCAGCGCCGACGTGAAGCGGAACTTGTCGGACTGGCTGCCGGGTACATAGGCCGTCAGCGTGCCGAAGTGATCATCCCCGATGTAGAAGACGAAGGTCGCAGTCCGGTTGCGAGCCAGTGAACTGGTCACATTGCCGTAGCGACCCACCGTCTCGATCCGGTTGTCCCCGGTCCCCGTCTTGCCCCCCAGGGCCAGGACAGTACCATCCTGCAAGGCGAAGGCCCCGGCGATGCGCCGCGCCGTCCCCCCTTCCACCACCTTGGAAAGTGCATTGCGCAAGGCGTTGGCCACCTCGGCAGGCATCACCCGTTCCCCCTGGGTGTTCGCCGGCTCAAAGACGGTGGCGAAGGGGGTCCCCTTGGCAAAGGAGAGGTGCTCGATGCGCAGGGTCGGTGCACGAATGCCGCCGTTCTGGATGATCCCCATCAGCTCGGCCAATGCAGCAGGACGATCGCCCGAGCTGCCCAGTGCGGTCGCCAGGGACGGAACCAGGTGATCGAAGGGGTAACCCAGGCGAGCCCAACGCTGATGGATGTCGAGGAAGGCCTCAACCTCCAGCATGGTGCGGATCCGGCTATCCCGGGCACTGCGATGACGGGTCTTGAACAGCCAGCTGTAGACCTCCTGACGCTCGTCACGGCTGGCGGTTACCGCCTCGGTAAAGGTGGCCTTGTCAAACTCCTTGAGATAGGCAAGCAACCACAGCTCGAGTGGATGCACCCGTGCGATATAACCTTGATCCGGCAGAGAATATTTGCCGGGGCCGTAATTGGTATAGAGCTGCTCTATGCGCTTCTCGGTCAATTTCTCCCGCGGCAGGCGCTTGGCCAGGAAAGCGGCAAAGTCGGCCTGGGAGGCTTCCGGCATCAGATAGCGATGCACGGCGGCGAGACGCACCGCGCTGGGTTTGAGACCATCGAGGAAGGTATCGAGCTGCTCTTCTGCACTCTTGCCACGATATTTGCGCCAGAACCTCAGCAGATAGGTCTGGCCCTCTTTGTCAGCAAACTTGGCCAGGTACTCGGTACGGCGAGGATCCCTGTCATCTTTCAACAACTGGGCACGATTTCCCTCCTTGTAGAGGCTGTAGCGGACGATGTCCCGCATCAAGCGCACGAAGGGCAGGTTGATGGATTCCCGCAGCGCATCGCGAATGGGCGGGATGCGGCCGTTGTCTTCCTTGCGGAAGTTGTTGAAGGTGTGCATGCCACCACCGGTAAAGAAGCCTTCATAGGGGCTTGCTGAATACTTGCGGTCCAGCGCGGCCTCCAGCATCACCGGCAGGCTTCTGTCCTTGGTACTCATCAGATAGGCGATGGCCCAGCGGCTGATGTTGTCCTGATCGGACACTTCGATCTTTCGCAGGCTCTCCACCGGCATGTTGCCGTAGCTGTCATGCAACTCGGTGACAATCTCGAGATAGGTCGTCAGCACCCGCAACTTGGCGGTGGATCCCAGTTCAAGCTTGCTGCCCTCATTGATGTCGAACGGCTGGTCCGTGTTGTCGGTCTGCACCCTCACCTTGACCCCTTCCGGCGTCTTCTCGAACAGGGTAAAGCTGTACTTCACATCCCCCGTTTTCTCCGGCGAGAGCAGGCGCTCACCAAACAGGCCCACCTGGGCTGCGAATGCAGGGTCTGCCAGTTGCTGCAGATAGCGTGACACCTCGTTCTGCAGCGGCATATTGAGGGTGGTGTTGGCCGTCAGATCCATGCGGTCCAGATCATAAAGCTGCACCCCGAGCTGACGACTGAGACGAGTGCGAGCCACCTGCAGCCCCTTGTTGTTGTTGACTCGAGTGATGGCTGGTGCCTGCAGGAAATCGCGGAAGACCAGCTTGGCCTTGAGAGCCGACTCCATCAGGGGGGGCGTGATCATTCCCTCCTGCACGAAGAGTCGCAGATAGCTGTCTGTCAGGGTAGACAGTGCTTCTCTACCCTGCGCTAGGTAATAGGAAGGACGGCGGTGGGCGATCATCAGGGAGACAACCTGGCGCAAGGCAAGGCCCTGCTCGGCCAGGGTAGAATCCTGGTTGCGAGCGGCATCCAGCAGTCGATTCACCTCATCGACATTGGCGCCAAACCAGACCCAGAGGCCATCACCGAGACCGTGCACCTCGCCATAACCGGGCGCCGCAGAGAGCGGGACCGAGTTGAGGTAGGCCCAGGCAACCAGCTTGCGGGCCTCCAGGGTCTCGGGCCCCAGCCGATAGGCACGAACGCTGGCCGAGACCATTTGGCGGATCTTCTCGGTCGGCGAAACGGTCAGTCCATCAGGAGAATGACGATATTTCTCCACCTGGGTCGCCAGGGTGCTGCCGCCAGCGGATTGATCTTGCATATCCAGCGCCTTGCCCACCTGAGACAGCGCAGCCTTGGCAAAGCGCGGCCAGTCTACGGCCGGGTTGGCCAGCGGTTCCTTGTTGCTCAGGAGCTCACGGTTCTCGATAAACAGCAGAGACTGGATGACCAAGGGCGGTATGGCATTGAAATCCGGATAGTAATGAGTCGGATACTTGTACTGGTAGAAAGGTTCTGCACGGCAGTCATAGAGTGTCAATCCTGCCTGGACCTTCTCGGTATAAGGCACGAAGAAACCGTGGCTGGCGTAGTTGTAGAGCGCATCGGAAAAACGGACCTGTTCGCTCACCTGGTAGCCACGCTGAACGAGACGTTCCTGGATCATGGGCATCAGCACATAACCGAGTCGCTTGTCGAACGGGCCGTCGTCGGGGAAGGCTATCTGCTTGCTGGGGCCGGGTTCGAGCTGATAGGTCAGGGTGGCCGCATAGCGGGAGATCTCCTGTGACTGCAGTCGGGAGGTCTTCATTTCATAACCCACCAGGGCGATCACGGCAGCCAAGCAAAGCAAGAAGATAAAACAGAACAACCAGCGCCACCAGGGTCGGCGTTTACGCGGTTGTTGCCCGTCCGCATTAGGTACGGATGAATCCTGAGATGCCACTTTATTTGAATCCGTCTGTTTTGATGCGCCCATATCAGCCCCACCATGGTTGCGCAATTTATTGTCTTTCAATCAAGCTTAGTCGTTTCAAGTCAAGGGCTTGAAATCTATTGACCGCTTTGCAGCGATGTTAACAGGGCGATTGTGAAAATGGGAGCCGATTGTTGCAACGCGGCAAGAGATCCGAGCTGCGCCATGAAAATGAAACACCGGCCAGAGGCCGGTGTTGACGAGAGCGGGGTGGGGTTATTTGCTGGTGCTCATACTCTTCAGCTTGGTACTCAGCTCCTTGCGCTCCTTGGAAAGCTCGGCATTTTTGATGATATGGTCATCTACGCGCTCTTCATAATCGGTCCGCATGTTGGCGATGATGGCCTGAACCTCGTCAATGCTCATGCCGGGTTTGATATAGTCACTCAGGTTGTCGAGCAACAGTACCCGCTTCTGGTTGTCACGGATCTTTTTCTCGTTGTCCGCGATTTCACGCTTGAGCTTGTTCTGACGACGGGACATACGCACATATTCCAGCACATCGTTGAAAGTTGACTTGTTTACTTGTTCCATATCGGTACCACTGAGTGAAGGTGAATGAAAACAGGCGGAGAGTCCCATACCAGAAAAAGAAACCGAAACCATGGCACGGGCAAACCCGGAATGCCCCTTACTCTACCGAGTTATGATTCAGATACAACCCCAATCGCAGCGCGGGCGGCGGGTTTAGACAGAACGGCTCCGACTGGGTTATTACGCTAAAAATGATGAGAACGGAGAGAGCCAACATGTGGGTTCAATGCGGCCAGAGCAGGCGCAACTTTTTCCGGTACAGGCAACAAGTGAACGACGAACAGCACCATAGTGCCCGCTTGCACTCCAGTGAGTGGCTGAATTTCAGGCAATAAAAAACCCCGCTCGAGTGAGCGGGGTTTCTTGTATTGGGTGCCTGGCAGTGTCCTACTCTCGCATGGCGAATGCCACACTA
>NZ_JBFODR010000011.1:0-9869 GCF_040908425.1 Aeromonas sp. R2-1 | reverse complement strand
TCTTTACCGGTTAGTGTGCTGATATGGCTCAGTCGGTAGAGCGCATCCTTGGTAAGGATGAGGTCCCCAGTTCGATTCTGGGTATCAGCACCATTTTCAAGCAGTACAGCTTTTGCCTGACGGCAATAGCGCCGTGGAACCACCTGATCCCATGCCGAACTCAGAAGTGAAACGCGGTAGCGCCGATGGTAGTGTGGCATTCGCCATGCGAGAGTAGGACACTGTCAGGCACCTATTCAGAAGAGGCCTCCCATACGGGAGGCCTTTTTGCATTTCTGTCCTCCCGCCGCAATTCCCTGCTTCTATTTCAGTAAAAATGCTGGGCTATCAAGGGATTGCTCGTTACTCTTTAGCCGTTGCCCGATGAACACGTGATGCTGCCTGCGAGGTATTGATGGCTACGTTGAAGGAAATTGCACAGGAGGCGGGGGTATCGCTTGCTACCGTATCCCGTGTGCTGAACGAGGATCCCAGCCTGAGCGTCAAGGACGAGACCAGGCAGAAGATCTTCGAGATTGCCGAGCGGCTGGAGTACAAGACCAGCAGCGCCCGCAAAGGGGTGCACAAGAGCAAGCTGCAGCTCCTGGCTGTCTACGCCTATCCCCAGAGCACCGAGGTCAACGATCCCTATTACCTCGCCATCCGCTACGGCATCGAGACCCAGTGCACCCGCCTCAACATCGAGCTGGCCCACTGCTACAACGGTGCCGAGGGGCGTGAGCTCTCTGCCGTCGATGGCATCCTGGTCATCGGCCATCTGCCGGAAGAACGGCTGGCCGTGCTGCGCGGGCTGTCTGCCCAGCTGGTGTTCGTGGATTGCCGCTCTCAGGGCGATTTTGACTCGATTGATGTGGATCTGGCACTCATCAGCCAGCAGGTAGTGGACTTCTTCATCGCCGAGGGCCATCAGCGCATCGGCTATATCGGTGGCCAGGATGATGGCCCGGATCTGCGGGAACTCGCCTTTCGCGATTATGGCCAGCGGCTTGGCGTGGTACAGGAGAGCGACCTCTATCGCGGAGACTTCTCCAGCGCTTCCGGCTACAAGCTGGCGAAGGAGATGCTGGCTGGCGACTGGCCCAGGGCACTGTTTGTCGCCTCCGACTCCATCGCCATCGGCGTGCTGCGTGCCATCCACGAGAAGGGACTGGCGATTCCCCAGCAGATCGAGCTTATCAGCGTCAACGATATCCCGACCGCCAAGTTCACCTTCCCGCCCCTCTCCACGGTGCGGATCCACTCCGAGTTGATGGGCTCCCAGGGGGTCAACCTGCTGGTTGAGCGGCTGCGTGACGAGCGGGATATCCCGCTGCGGGTGCTTGTACCGAGCAGATTGACTCTGCGCGGTACTACACGATGATTTTAGTAAAACACTATGTTTTTAGTCGCGCCATCTTGCGGTGGCGCAACACATCTCCCAAGCAAATCTCTTTCCCATCTCTTCCAGAAAACTCATATCACATTGTTTTATAATAGATTTCATTACAATTCAGCCTACTGCTATCAACATCCATGCCACTCATTCATATCTTGCTCTCCTTTATCTCCCGCTTCTGATCTCGCTCACAAAACCATCTGTTCATTGTGATCAGGTTAAAACTTTACCTATTCAGAACTGATATTTAGTAAATGTTTATCTAGAGTTTACCCAGTTAACGTTGCCTTGTTCCGGGAGGACATGTGAATAACTGGGAAAACGTCCAATTCGTTGGTGAAAACAGGCTGGCCCCGCGTGCCTACTTCTTCTCTTATGCCGACCACGGGCTGGCGGCCACCATGCAGCGCGAGCTGAGCCGCCGTTTTCTGAGCCTGAGCGGCCAGTGGCAGTTCCACTACTTCGACCACCCCCTGCAGGTGCCGGAGGCCTTCTATCACAGCCCCATGGACGAGTGGGGCCAGATCACCGTGCCCAACATGTGGCAGATGGAAGGGCATGGTCAGCTGCAGTACACCGACGAGGGTTTTCCCTTCCCCATCGATGTGCCCTTCGTGCCGACCAACAACCCCACCGGCGCCTATCAGCGCAGCTTCGTGCTGAGCCCGGCCTGGGACGGCGAGCAGGTGATCATCAAGTTTGACGGGGTGGAGACCTACTTCGAGGTCTATGTAAACGGCCACTACGTCGGCTTCAGCAAGGGGAGCCGCCTCACCGCCGAATTCGACATCAGCGCCTATGCCAAAACCGGCGAGAACCTGCTCTCGGTGCGGGTGATGCAGTGGGCGGACTCCACTTACATCGAAGATCAGGACATGTGGTGGATGGCGGGGATTTTCCGCGACGTCTACCTGGTGGGCAAACCGGCGGTCCATGTGCAGGACTTCTTCATCCAGACCGCGCTGGCTGACGACAACCAGAGCGCCACCCTGAGCTGCGACATCCAGCTCGAAAACCTGGGCGAGTCGGCCAAGGATCACCGTCTGGTCTGGTCGCTGCTGGATCAGGGCAGCGAGATCGCCAGCGGCTCGCTCGACCATCTCGCCATCGACGGCAAGCTCGACTGCCGCTTCACGCTGGATCTGGCCAACCCCCATCTGTGGAGCGCCGAAGACCCTTACCTCTACCAGCTGCAACTCTCCCTCTACAACGGTCAGGGCGAGCTGCTGGAAGTGATCCCGCAGCGGGTCGGGGTGCGTGAAATCACCGTCAAGGATGGCCTCTTCCATGTCAACGGCCACTACCTCAAGCTGCACGGGGTGAACCGCCACGACAACGACCACCTCAAGAGCCGTGCGGTCGGCATGGATCGGGTGGAGCGCGATATCGTGCTGATGAAGCAGCACAACCTCAACTCGGTGCGCACCGCCCACTACCCGAACGACCCTCGCTTCTACGAGCTGTGCGACCAGTACGGTCTGTTCGTGATGGCGGAGACCGACGTGGAGACCCACGGTTTTGCCAACGTCGGCGATCTCAGCCGCATCACCGATGATCCCTTCTGGGAGCCGGTGTTCGTGGATCGCATCGAGCGCCACGTGCACGCCCAGAAGAACCACCCCTCCATCATCATCTGGTCGCTGGGCAACGAGTCCGGCTACGGCTGCAACATCAGAGCCATGTACCAGCGCTGCAAGGGAATCGACCCGACCCGGCTGGTGCACTACGAAGAGGATCGTGACGCCGAGGTGGTGGATGTGGTGAGCACCATGTATTCCCGCGTCTCCCAGATGAACTGCTTCGGCGAGTTCCCGATGGCGAAGCCGCGCATCCTCTGCGAATACGCCCACGCCATGGGCAACGGCCCGGGTGGCCTGAGCGAATACCAGCAGGTGTTTGACCGCCATCCCCACATTCAGGGCCACTACATCTGGGAGTGGTGCGATCACGGCATTCTGGATCAGGACGAGCAGGGGCGCCCGGTCTACAAGTACGGCGGCGACTACGGCGACTACCCCAACAACTACAACTTCTGCATGGATGGCCTCATCTATCCGGATCAGACCCCGGGGCCGGGGCTGCGCGAATACAAGCAGGTGATCTGCCCGGTCAAGGTGCGCGCCCTGGATCTGGCGAGCGGCAAGCTGGCGGTGGAAAACCGCTACTGGTTCTCCACTCTTGACGACATCCGCCTGCTGGTCGAGGTGAAGGCCGAAGGCGAACTGCTGGCCAGCCAGCAAATCCGGTTGGAAGGGATTGCTCCCGGTGCCACCACCGAGTTGCAACTCGAATTGCCCACGCTTGATGGGCGGGAAACCTTCGTTCAGCTGCGGGTCATCAAGGCCAGTGCGACCCGCTACAGCGCGGCGGAGCATGAACTGGGTCAGTACCAGTTCCAGCTGAAAGAGTCGACTCGCCAGCTGCAGCCCTTTGCCAATCCCAACGCTACTCCGTTGGATATCGCTGATGAGCGCCTCGCGCTGACCTTGAGCGGTAGCGGCTTTGCCCTGCGCTTCTCGCGCCTCGACGGCAAGCTGGTGAGCTGGCAGCAGGATGGTATCGAGCTCATCGAGCGCTCGCCGCGCCTCACCTTCTTCAAGCCGATGATCGACAACCACAAGCAGGAGTACGAGAGCCTGTGGCACCCGAACCACCTGCAGATCATGCAGGAGCACTTCCGTGGCTTAAGCTGGCGTCAGCTGGGTGACGCGGTCGAGGTGACGGTCGAGAGTCTGATCGCGCCGCCGGTGTTCGACTTCGGCATGCGCTGCCGCTACGTCTACACCCTGAGCCCGAACGGCCAGCTGCATGTGGCGCTGTCCGGTCAGCCCTACGGCGGTTATGACGACATCATTCCCAAGATCGGCTTCGAGCTGGGTATTCGCCAGGATCTCGACCGGGTGCACTACTACGGTATGGGGCCGGGCGAGAACTATCAGGACAGCCGCCAGAGCAACTGGATCGACAGCTTCCAGAGCACAGTCGGCGAGATGTGGGAGCACTACCCCTTCCCGCAGGATAACGGCAACCGCCAGCAGGTGCGCTGGGCGACCCTGACCAACCGTCACGGCGCCGGTCTCTACGTGCGACCCGATGCCCCCATCAACCTGAGCGTCTGGCCCTACAGCTGGGAGCATATCCACGGGGCGCAGCACATCAATGAGCTGGAGCCGAGTGGTTATCTCACCCTCAATCTGGATCACAAGGTACTGGGGCTCGGCTCCAACTCCTGGGGCTCCGAGGTGCTGGACTCCTGGCGGGTGCGCTTCGAGCCGTTCAGCTTCGGCCTGACCCTGCTGCCCATCGCCCGTGGCAACCTCAATCCGGCTGCGCTGGCCGGGCTCGATCTCACCATCAACGGCGGGAGGAACCTCGCATGATCACCCTGGACAACCTGACCCTGTTCAAAAACATCTACCGGGAAGGCAAGAAGTGGGGCCGCTGCGTGGAGGCCATCAACAACCTGCCAAACCTCAAACCCGGCATCTGCCACTCCATCGGTGACTCCCTCACCTACCGCTTGCAGGAGGGGGCCAGCCCGGCCACCTCACTGTTCGAGGGGCAGCGCCGCTACTTCGACGTCCACTACTACCTGGAAGGAGCAGAGACGGTGGAGTGGGCTGCCAAGTCGGAGCTGGCGGTCGAGCAGGCTTATGACGACACCACAGACCGCGAGTGGCTGGCCGGTGAGGTGCGTGAGCGCCAGCAGGTGGGCAACGGTCAGGTGGTGATCTTCGAGAACGACGAGGCTTACCGGTTCGTCGGCGACGGGCCGGTGCGCAAGGTGATCATCAAGGTCACCGTCGAAGGCGGCTACTTCAAGAACAAATAACAAGTCGCCGGTTCTGCACTGACAAAGCCGAAAGGGCGGGGCTCACCCTACACATCATGCCCCGCCCTTTCGCTGAGATAACTACAGGTCTGGAGATGCACCATGTCTGATTCCAAACGCAATACGATAGGCAAGTTTGGTCTGCTGTCGCTCACCTTCGCGGCGGTATTCAGCTTCAACAACGTCATCAACAACAACATCGAAATCGGTCTGGCCTCGGCCCCGATGTTCTTTCTGGCCACCATTTTCTACTTCATTCCGTTCTGCCTGATCATTGCGGAGTTCGTGTCACTGAATAAGAACTCCGAAGCGGGGGTGTATGCCTGGGTGAAGAGCTCCCTCGGCGGTCGCTGGGCCTTTATCTCCGCCTACACCTACTGGTTCGTGAACCTCTTCTTCTTCACCTCGCTGCTGCCGCGGGTCATCGCCTACGCCTCCTATGCCTTCCTCGGCTACGAGTACATTCTCACCCCGGTGGCGACCACGGCGTTGAGCATGGTGCTGTTCGCCTTTGCCACCTATGTCTCCACCAACGGCGCCAAGATGCTCGGCCCCATCACCTCGGTGACCTCGTCCCTGATGCTGCTGCTGACCCTCTCCTACATTCTGCTGGCGGGTGCGGCACTGGTAGGCGGCGTGCAACCGGCTGACCCCATCACGGTAGAGGCCATGGTCCCCGATTTCAGCTGGGCCTTCCTCGGCATCACCACCTGGATCTTTATGGCAGCCGGTGGCGCCGAGTCGGTGGCGGTCTATGTCAATGACGTAAAAGGCGGCTCCAAGTCCTTCGTCAAGGTGATCATCGTCGCCGGGATCTTTATCGGCGTGCTCTACTCCATCGCCTCGCTGTTGATCAACGTGTTCGTCCACAGCGACACCCTGAAATATACCGGCGGCTCGGTGCAGGTGTTTGAAGGGCTGGCGGCCTACTTCGGTTTGCCGGAGATCCTGATGAACCGCTTCGTCGGTCTGGTCTCCTTCACCGCCATGTTCGGCTCCCTGCTGATGTGGACCGCGACCCCGGTGAAGATCTTCTTCTCCGAGATCCCGGCCGGCATCTTCGGCAAGAAAACCGTCGAGCTGAACGAGAACGGCGTGCCCGCCCGTGCAGCCTGGATCCAGTACCTCATCGTGCTGCCGCTGATGGTGATCCCGACTCTGGGCTCCAACACAGCGCAGGATCTGATGAACACCGTCATCAACATGACCGCTGCCGCCTCCATGCTGCCGCCGCTGTTCATCATGCTGGCCTACCTCAATCTGCGTCTGAAGCTCGATCACCTGCCGCGGGATTTCAGGATGGGTTCGCGCACCACCGGCATCGCCGTGGTCTCGGTGCTGATCGTCCTCTTCTCGGTGGGCTTCCTCGCCTCCACCTTCCCGACCGGCGCCGACATCATGACCATCATCTTCTACAACGTCGGCGGGATCGTGATTTTCCTCGGCTTCGCCTGGTGGAAATACAACAGATACGAGGCCTCCCTCAGTGCCGAAGCGCGTGCCAAAGAGGCCCAGCCGACAGCGCAGGTTGCCATGCAGACGCCATAGCCACTGTATTGAATCCCAATCAAACCGGGTGGCCGTTGGCCACCCGCAAACCGTTGAACCAGAAAAGGAAAAGAGCATGAGCGAGACGATCGAGTTTGCCGAATTCAAACGGGTCGAGATGAAGGTGGGCAAGGTGCTGGAGGTGGTGCGTCACCCCGGGGCCGACAAACTCTACATCGTCCAGATCGACGTGGGTGGCGAGCGGCCGCTGCAGACCGTCACCAGTCTGGTGCCTTACTACAGCGAAGAGGAGCTGATGGGCAGCGAGGTGGTGGTACTGACCAACCTCAAGCCCACCAAAATGCGCGGCGAGCGATCCGAGTGCATGTTGCTCTGCGCCGAGACCCCGGACGAGAGCCAGAGCGTGCTGTTGCAACCGCGGGTGCCGATGGCGCCGGGCACTCCGATCGTCTGAATGGTATTGCGAGCCGGTGCGGGAGACGGTACCGACTCACCAACGAGGCCGCCCAAGGGGCCTGATCACAACAAGAGAGTAAAGGGCGGGGCCGACAGACCCTTGCCAAACACATCACAGAGTCACAGCGTTACCCGCAGGGAGCGCGAGTCCACTGGAGGAAACCATGTCTGAATCCGTACGCGGCACCATAGGCAAGTTTGCCCTGTTGTCGATGACCTTTGCCGCCGTGTTCAACGTGCGCAACATCGTCAACAACAACATCGAGCTGGGGCTCAGTTCCGCCCCCATCTTCCTGCTGGCGACCCTCGTCTACTTCATCCCGTTCGTTTTCATCATCGCCGAGTTCGTCTCGGCCAACAAAAACTCCGAGTCGGGGATGTACGACTGGCTCAAGAAGCCGCTCGGCACCCGGATGGCCTATCTGGGCTCGTTTCTCTACTGGTTCGTGAACCTGTTCTGGTTCGTCTCCCTGCTGCCCAACGTCATCGCCTACGCCTCCTACGCCATGCTGGGCTATGAGTACAGCTTCTCCCCCATGGTCACCTCGATCATCTCCATCGTGCTGTTCGCGGCGGCGACCCACATCTCCACCAAGGGGGCGAGCTGGCTCGGCAAGATTGCTGAAATAGTGGCCTACGGGGTGTTTGCCCTGTTCGCCATCTATGTGCTGGGCGCCCTGATGGCCCTGAGTGGCGATCATGTGCCGGCCCAGCCCATCACGCTGGAGGCGATGACTCCCACCGTCAACTGGGCGACCCTCGGCATCATGTGCTGGATCTTCCAGGCGGCGGGCGGTGCCGAGACCGCGGCGGCCTACCTCAATGACGTCAAGGGGGGCCAGAAGTCCTTCATCAAGGTGATCATCAGTGCCGGCATCGTCATCGGCGCCATGTATGCGGTCGGTTCCCTTTTGGTGAACGTGTTCGTGCCGCGCGAGAGCCTCACCTATGCTGGCGGCATGGTGGAGATCTTCACCGGCATGGCGCAGTATTTCGGGCTTTCCGAGGCGATGGTGGGCCGCTTCGTCGGCGTGGTGCTGTTCATCGCCATGTTCGGCTCCATGATGATGTGGACCTCGGCGCCGGTGAAGATCCACTTCTCCGAGATCCCGCAGGGGGTTTACGGCGAGAAGACCACCCAGCTCAACGAGCACGGCGTGCCGGTGCGCGCCGCCTGGTGGCAGTTTGTCTTCGTGTTCGTGATGCTGGTGGTCAATGGCTTCGGCTCGGAATCGGTGCAGCAGATGATGAACACCGCCATCAACCTCACCGCCGGTACCGCCATGCTGCCGCCGATCTTCATCATGGTGGCCTACTTCGTGTTCCGCTGGAAACATGACGACACCCCCCGCGAGTTCCGCATGGGGTCGCGCACCTTCGGGATGGCGGTGGTGTCGGTGCTGATCGCCATCTTCGTGGTGAGCATGAGCGCCTCCGCCTTCCCGGCCGGGGTGGATCTGGTGCGCGCCTTCTTCATCAACGTCTTTATGACCGCGGTCTTCTCGGCGCTGGCCTACTGGTGGATCTCCCGCTTCGAGAAGCGCCAAGCCCGCAAGTCAGGTGGCAACGAGAAGAAAGCGGGCAGCGACACCCTCGCCAGCCAGCGCTGATCGGCATGTGGCAAACAGGAGACGGGCGACCCTGGTCGCCCGTTTTTTATGGCTATGTCCCAATTACGTGTTGCATCGGGTGCCCTAGCGCCTCATGCAAACACATCTTGGTATTTACCTCCCTGCCGTAACGTTCCAGCATCCTGCGCCAGCCCAGATAATTCCTCAGGTAGTGGGTTGCGACTCCATGGAATCGTTCCATCCACTCCTTCAACCGCCGGTGATATCCGTTCACATGCTGGATGTGGTATGCCCCAATGACTCGCTCACCTCGACGGTTGTACACCACCTGATGTGTTATACCCCGCGCTTGGCTGAAACTGGCATACACCCCTGCACCATCACTGCAGAGCACTGCATCGGGCGCGATGAGTGGCTGCAACACCGCTTTCACCGTCTGCGCATCCAGCCTTTCCAGCTGAAAGTCGGCTTGATGGCCCGCCCTGTCCTGCACCACCATCACCGGGATGTAATCCCGCCCGGTCCCCCGGGTACGCCCTTTCCCGCCACGATGTCTTGCCGGACGAGGCAACCCTCGCTGCCCCTTGAACGATTCGAGGAAGAAGGTTTCATCCACTTCCACAATGCCTTCTTCCCGTGTTGCCTGGTGGTTTGCCATCGCCTTCAGGAAGCGGTGACGCCACAAGAATGCGGTGTTCTTGCAAACACCGCAGCGGACGGCGGCCTGGCGGACAGTGAGCCCGTCGATGAGAGCCTGGGCGTAGTCCTCCCAATGCTCAGCCTTACGTAATCTGGCCAAAGGCGTCTTGGTGAGGAGGGAGCTGGTTCGCCGACACTGCTTACAACGGTAACGACGCAGCCCACGGCTCCAGCCCCAGGGGGTCAGCTGGGTGGCATCCGCCTGGCAGTGGGGACAGCCGCAGCATGTGGGTAACTGGGCATGGAGGGACGTAATCGGGTGTGGAGCGGCGAGCTCATGCTGAGCGACACGGCGCTGACGCAGAGTAAGTAATGGAAAGAGGGACAACAGGTGTTGGAAGGCTGGCGTATCCATGATGAAGGTCCTCGCGGTGATGACCTACTTCCAGATTAGCCTTCCAACACATAATTGGGACAGCGCCTTTTT
>NZ_JBFODR010000010.1:0-19674 GCF_040908425.1 Aeromonas sp. R2-1 | reverse complement strand
GGCACCGGCGGCGATGCCGGTGAAGACAAGTTCATCGCGGGCACGCTCGACGGCAAGTACGGCCAGCTGGTGCTGGGCGCGGATGGCAAGTGGACGTACAGCGCCGACAACGGCCAGGCGGCGATCCAGGGGCTGAAGGCGGGCGAGACGCTGACCGACACCCTCACGGTGACCAACGCGGACGGCAAGACCACCACCACGGTGACCATCACCATCAACGGTGCCGACGATGCACCTACCCTGAGTATCGACCAGGGGGCCGTGGTCTCCGAAGAAGGGCTTGCTGGCGGCATTACCGATACGGCAGGCAGCAGCGATACCACCGACAGAGTGGCCGCCAGCGGCAAGATCACGGTCGGCGATGTTGACAGCCATGATACGCTTACCATCAGCCTGAACGGACCGGCCGGGCTGACATCCGGTGGGGCCAAGGTCCAGTGGAGCTGGGATGCGGGCAGCAAGACGCTGGTCGGCTACACGGGGGCGATTGGCGGCGCCGATTACAAGGCGGTGGTCGAAGTCAAGCTGACGGCACCCAATGCCAGCGGCAAGGGAGAGTGGACCTATGACGTGACCCTCAAGGGCCCCCTCGACCACGGGGATACGACCTCGGAAGACAAGCTGTCGTTCCAGCTGGACGTGGAAGTCTCCGATGGCAGTGGCGTCACCAAGGGCAAGCTGGATGTCAGCGTCGAGGACGACTCCCCCATTGCCGGCAACAGCGATGCCGTTTCCGTGGTGAAGACCGATATTCCGAATGTGCTGACCGGGCTCTTCGACCTGACCAAGTACAGTGGCAACCAGAGCACCCTGAACATGGCGGGCTTTACCATCAGCGCCCTGGGCTTCAAGTCGGCAACCGATTCCTCACTGGTAACGGCGGATGTCAACGGCTCCAGCTCGGGGCTGGGGGTGGCCAGCGGTGCTGCGCCTTACCACAACCTCGCCAACGAGATTGACTTCCGTCACTTTGCTGACGGATCGTCCGCCTCCGAGCAGCTGATCGTCAGGCTGGATGCGGGCAAGGTTGCCTACGGGGCCAACATCAAGTTCAGCAAGATGTTTGGCGGCGAGCTGGAGAGCGGGGTCGTGGAGTTCTATCGCGGTGGTGTGCTGATCAGCACTCTGGTATTCAACTCCAACGCATCGGGTGGGGAGTTCAACCAGAACTTCCAGGTGCAGCAGGGTGGCTTCGATACCATGGTGATCAAGGCGACCAACAACGGCAACACCAATACCTCCGACAACAGCGACTTCACCGTACAGAGCATCGAGTTCCTCGGTGCCAACACGGCGCAGGCCATCGCTTATGGTTCCGGCACCGTGACCCCGCAGTGGGGGGCGGACGGCAAGGGCTCCATCGGGCTGGTGCTGGACCCGGCGACCTTCGAGAATGGTCTGCGGACGGCTTCCGGCTCAGCCATCGCCATCACCGCCAGCGGGGCCAATACCCTGCTCGGGAAGGATGCGGGCGGCAACCTCGTCTTCAAGCTGGAGTTCACGCCAGCCACCGGCAAGTGGGAGTTCTTCCAGTACCAGCGCATGTCCAAACCCCTGGGTGATGGTGACATCGACTTCCAGATCCGGGTGGTGGATGGTGACGGTGACGCCAGCATTGGCTCCTTTGCCACCAAGCCTCTGTTCACGCCGCTGGTTCAGGGTGTCTCCAGCGAGAGCGTGACTGAAGGGGGCAACCTGTTGCACAAGGTCACCTTGTCCGATGCGACCCAGGAAGCGACCGAATACGATTTCGCCATTCGCGGATCGGGCAACAACCCCGCCTCCAATCAGGACTGGGGCAATGCCCAGTTCAGCAACGGCGTGACCTACAACAGCACCACCGGCAAGATCACGGTACCGGCGGGCGTGACAGACTTCACGGTGACCATCCCGACGGTGAACGATCGTCTGGTCGAGACGAACGAGACCCTCTCGGTGACCATCGGTGGTCAGAGCGGGACCGGTACCATAGTGGACAATGATCGGGCGCCGACGGCGGCTGGCGGCCACAGCGCCGGTGCCGAAGATCAGCCCCAGGTCCTGACCTGGGCCCAGTTCGGTGCCAGCGACGATCAGGGCGCGACTGATCTCGGGGTGCAGATCAACACCCTGCCGCTGAACGGTACCCTCGAATACCTCAATGCGGCTGGGCAGTGGGTTGCGGTGCAAACCGGATCCCTCATCTCCTATGCCGAGGTGAACGCAGGCCATCTGCGCTTCGTGCCCGGTCTGAACGAATCGAGCACCCATGCCGCCAACGGCAACGGCGCCGTGGTCGGCAACATGAAGGGCGACTATGCCAGCATCGGCTATCAGATAAGCGACGGTGCCAACCTCAGCAACGGCAGCAAGCTGGTGATCGACGTGGCGGCGGTGGCCGACAAGCCGACCGTTAACCTGAGTCTGGTGGGCAACGGTATTCCCCTTTACAACCTGAGCTTCCCGAGCGCGGGGATCACCACGGGCCAGTTCCAGTCCGGCAACTTCGACAAGGGGGCTCTCGGGATCACCAAGACCCTGACCGATAGCTCTTCTGGTCAGGATCTGGTCAATGGCACCAGCGGCAACGACTACATCGTGAGCCAGAAGGGAGGCGGCGACAGCCTGGTCGGCAACCAGGGGGATGACATTCTGGTGGGCAGCGATGCCATCCAGGGCGATTCCCTCTACGGCGGTGAAAGCAACGACATCCTGGTCTCCGGTCTTGGCAATGACGGCCTCTATGGCGGGACTGGCACGGATATCGCCGTGCTGCCCGGCAATCGTGCCGACTACTCCATCAAGAAGGGCGAGGGTTATTCGAACAACGACAAGTGGTTCGACTTCGTCGTGTTCGAGCGGGGCGTCGGGGTGACCAAGGCCCTGCACGACATGGAATATGTCCAGTTCGCAGACGGCATCTACCAGATCAACCAGACCACGGGTGAGCTGACCCTGGTTCCGCCGACCAAGGTGGATTACCCGGTCGAGCTGACGGCCTCCCTCACCGACAGGGATGGCAGCGAGGTGTTTGACAGCCTGGTGCTGAGCGGCATGCCCAAAGGCTCCGAGCTCTACAAGGGCAGCCAGTTGCTGGGTACCGTCGGGGAGGATGGCAAGCTGACCTTCACCGCGTCGGACAAGCTGTGGAGCAGCAATGCACTGGATCTGAACCTGAGCGGCCTGACTCTGCGGGTACCGGGTGACAAGGCGGGCCTGGTCAATCTCAAGGTCGATGTCATCGCCAAGGAGGTCGGGACCGATCTGACCAGTACCGCGACCGATGACGACAGCATCCGCCTGAGCTACTTCAACGCCACCGAAGGGGAGCCGGGGGACCAGAACCGGACCTATGGCAGCGAGCACAATATCGTGGTGGGGGATCTGGATGGCAGCGTGATGCTGCCGGGCCAGAACTACAACCTCGCCTTTATGGTCGACAGCTCCGGCAGTATCGGCAGTGACGCCATGGCGACCATCAGAACCCAGCTGTCCCAAGTGTTTACCAGCCTCAAGAACTCTGCGGGGGCAGCCGGTGCGGGCAAGGTCAATATCTTCCTGGTGGACTTTGATACGTTGGCCAACAAATCGGTGAGCGTGAACCTCAAGGATTCGGATGCGTTGACCAAGTTGCAGGCGATCCTCGACAGCATGGATGGCAGCAAAGACAGTGGCGGCGGGACCAACTATGAAGATGTGTTCCAGACCACGGCCAACTGGTTCAACAGTTCGACCGCACAAGGTAATACGAATGCCAAGAACCTGACCTATTTCATTACCGATGGCAAGCCGACCTTCTATCTGGACAGTGAGGGAGGCAATCCGATCGTCAATGATAAGTTCTGGGATGATGATGTTCGTCTTAACACGGTGCTTAAGGGCAGCTATGTGGCGGGCAAAATCTATAACAATGATGGGAAGACCATCATTGATGCTCAGGGCAGGGTCTATTCCTACGACTGGCGGGGTACCCAGAGCACCATCGGTGCCATGAGACCAGATGGTAAAGGCGGTTACGTATACTGGTCTCTTGGCGGCAATGGGCAGGACTCCTCTGACACAACCATCACCAACTCGGTAGCCGGCTTCGGGCTGCTGACCGGCATGGGAGTGACCGTCGAGGCGATCGGACTGGGAGCGAATATCTCCTATAACGATCTCAAGTCCTACGACTCTGATGGTGTTATCAAGACAGGGGTCAATGCCTCCGATCTGGCCAATGCCATTCTGGGGACGCCGGTCAGCAACCTGCCCGGCGCTGACAGGCTGGATGGCGGTGCGGGCGACGACATCCTGTTTGGCGACGCGGTACGCTTCACCGGCATCAGCGGGGAAGGGTATGCGGCCATCAAGCAGTATGTGAGCGGCAAGCTGGGGGCTGGGTCGGTGACCGATGCCCAGGTGCACGCCTACATCACGGATCACGCCAGCGAGTTCGATCAGTCGTCGGCCAATGACAAGGGTGACACCCTCCTCGGCGGTGATGGCAATGACATCCTGTTCGGTCAGGGGGGTGATGACTTCCTGTACGGCGGTGCCGGCAACGACACCCTGTTCGGTGGTAGCGGCAACGACACCCTCTATGGGGAGAGCGGCAACGATCGCCTCTATGGTGGCAGTGGCAACGACACCCTCTATGGCGGAACCGGCAACGACATCTTGAGCGGCGGGCTGGGCAACGACATCCTGATCGGGGGGGCCGGCAACGACATCCTCATGGGGGATGCAGGTGCCGATACCTTCACCTGGCTGAAGGGGGATACCGAGGCTGGCAAGGTGGCCAAGGACTACATCGTTGATTTCAGCAAGTCGGAAGGGGACAAGCTGGATCTGAGCGACTTGCTCGACAGCGATGGCAGCAAGAGCGAGAGCTCCCTGAAGAGCCTGCTCTCGGTGTTCCAGGACAGCGAAGGGGTGCACCTGCAGGTCAAGGAGAGCAGTGCGGCGCCGGTGACCCAGGAGATAGTGCTGATGAACCACACCTTCGACTCCCTGACGGGCGGTTCAGGGACGACTGCCAACCAGGTGATCGATTTCATGTTGCAAAACAACATGTTGGATATCAACAAGTAACAGCCAAGCGGGCTGGGCAAAAGCGGCAGAGCAATCTGCCGCTTTTTTTATGGGGGATTTTCGGGCGGATTGGCGCAGACGAGGGGAAGGGCAATGCAAGAAGAAGGTAAAAAAGGGCGCCCTTCAAGAGAAGGGCGCCCGGGGTAGACGGGATGATTGCCAGAGGATCAGGCGTTGACCCCTGCCAGGCGAGAGCCGCGCTGGAAGCAGTTGGCCAGCAGCAGCAAGGTGGTGACACCGACGGTGCCGAGTACCAGCCAGGGCAACCAGGGTTGCCCCTGGGCCATGGCGTAATCGTGCAGGGCACCGCCCCCCACGTAACCCGTCATGCCCCCGAGCGCCAGCCCCAGTCGGCTGAAGCCCATGTAGCTGCCCCGCGCCCCCGGTTGTGCCAGCTTGGTCATCAGGGTTTCCCGCGCCGGCTCGGCGATGACGATGCCGAGATAGAAGCAGGCGAGCAGCAGGAAGACGGCGGGCAAGGTGGTGGCAAAGGCCACCAGCCCGATCCCCGTGGTCATCAGCAGCACCCCCGCCATCAGGCGGTTCTCCAGCTTGAAGTGGCGCTCGCCGAACCGGGCAAGGGGGTAGAGCAGGGCCAGGGAGATGGCCGTCTCCAGGGTGTACATCCAGCCCACCGCTGTGGTGCTGCCTGCCATCTGTTTGACCAGGATGGGGAAGATCAGCATGACCTGCACCCAGAGCGCGTAGTAGCCGCTCAAGATCAGCACCAGTCGGCAGAAGGCCTTGTCCGCCAGCACCTGGCCGAGGCCGTCCCGGATCGGCGTCGGGCGCACCGAAAGCTTGTAGGGGGGCAGGATCAGCAGGTTGCACAGGGCGGCGCAGACGAAGAGGCCAGCACCCAGCAGGCAGACATATTCAAAATCGAAGTTGAGCAGCCAGCTGCCGAGCAGGGCTCCCACCACGGCGCCGGCGCTCTCCAGCATCATCAGCAGGGAGATGTAGCGACCCCGCTCCCGTGGCCGGGTGAACTTGATCACCAGGGCGGCGCGGGGGGGATCGAACAGGCAGCCACCCAGCCCCGAGATGATGCAGGAGAGGATCAGCTCCAATCCGCTCTGGGCATAGGCCAGGCTGGCAAACCCCAGCGCCCGCAGCAGCATGCCGCAGACGATGAGGGGGCGCGCCCCGAACTTGTCGGCGAGGGAGCCGCCAAAGACCCCCAGCCCCTGCTGGGTAAGCTGACGCAGCCCCAGTGCCAGTCCGACCACACCGGCGGCCCAGCCCAGTTGGTCGACGAAGCGCAGGCTGATCATGGGCATCACCACGAAGAAGCCCAGGATCACCAGCAGGGAATCCAATGCCAAGAACCACCGCCCCAACCGCCTCGCCCGATCCACCATGACCCTGATACCTCTGTTTGCTTCGCTGATATTGTTGTCTTTCTTGCCCGAACGGCGCCGTCACCAAACAGAGCCAAGGGGGATGACAACTCCCTGGCTCGGTGGCGTTCAGCCGGTTCATGACGATTGATGCTGCTATTCTGGTGGGGCTCCAGATATAGTGGTAGCCGACAACTGGCTATATTTCATATTGGATTTGGTTATGGCTATGACCCTCGACGATTTGCAACTGCTGCTGGATGTGGCCAACCGTGGCAGCTTCAGCAAGGTGGCCGCCATTCGCGGCTGGTCACAACCCATGGTGAGCCAGCGCATTGCCGTGCTGGAGCAGGAGCTGGGTCAGTCCCTGTTCCGTCGCCATCGTCGGGGGGCCACCCCGACCCCGGCCTGCGAGCAGTTTCTGCCTGCCGCGACTGCGGCCCTGAGCGCACTGGAAGGGGGGCGGCTGGCGATGCAGGGGGCGCCTGCATTGCCGCGGATCCGGCTCTCCTGCCTCCCCTCTCTGACCACGGCGGTGTTCGGCCCCCTGCTGCTGGCCCTGGTGGATGAGACCTTCGAGATCCGCTGCAACACGGATCACTCTGGCATCATCATGCAGGAGTTGCTGACCGGCGAGACCGACGTGGGCTTTATTCTCAAGTGCCCTGCCATCGCGGGCATCCAGCTCGAACTGCTCTACCGTTCCCCGATCATCGCCGTGGCCTGCGCCACCCACCCGCTGGCCGGGCGGCAGGGGCTGACCCTGCAGGACATTGCCAACGAGCGGCTGGCGCCCCAGCAGTGGGGGACGGGCTGCGACGAGCTGATCCTGCAGTTACGCCTGCTGCGCCAGGTGGCGAGCCCGCTGCACGCCATCCAGCCAGCGAGTGCGGCGCGGGAGCTGGCGCTGGAGCACGGCTTCATCACCCTGATGCCGGCGCTCGCCATCACCCGGGATCTGGAGTTCGGTCGCCTGGTGAAGCTGGACGTGGTGGATCTGCCACCGGATCACTGGGACGTGATGATGGCCTGGCGCAGCGGCAAGCGCCCCAATCCCGCCAAGGAGCGGGTGCTGGAGGCGGCCCGTACCCTGGCCCGGCGCTGGTCGGGCAAGCGGACATAAAAAAGCGCCGGACCAGGCCGGCGCTCTTCGCTTATTCCCCTTGATGCCCGCTCAGACTCAGTAGCTGGCCTTGAGGGTGACGCCGGAGAAGGCGCTGAACCCGCTCAGCTGCACGTGCCAGGTCCCCGCCTTGGGGGCGTTCAGGGTACAGGTTTCGGCATTGCCGCTCTTGTAGGGGCGGCAGTCATAGCTGCTGGCGGTCGGCGCGCTGCCGAACTTCACGTAGAGATCCGCATCCCCGCTACCGCCGCTGCTGGTCACCACCAGCTGGCTTCTGCCGGCGGGCACCTCGACGGTGAAGTTCAGCTTGCCCCCCTTGGCGGCGGTGAGATTGCTCACCGGTACCCCGTTTTGCAGCACGCTGCCCGGTTGGGGCGTGGTGCCGCCGCAGGTGGCATTGACCCCGACGGCGGTGAAGGCGGCTGCCACGTCGCTCACGCTGTAGCCGAGATCTGTGGCGGCCCTGGTTACCCCGCACGCCCCCTGATCGAAGGTGGTGTTGGGGCCCCAGTAGAGGCGGTTGGCCAGCACGAACACCTCGAACGCCTTGCGGGTTTGCCAACCGCTGGTGTTGGCCAGCAGGTAGAAGGCGCGGTTGTAGACCCCGGAACTGTGGTGTACGTCGATGCCGTCATAGTAATCGCTGGCGTGGCCGATGGACTTGCCGTCCCGGGCCGGGTCCTCGAAGTAGCGCAAGGAGCCGTTGCCCTTGAAGATCTGGGCCCCCACCAGCCAGTCGTTGCTGCCCTTCATGTAGTATTCGGCCGCTTCCCCCGCCATGTCGGAGAAGGCCTCGTTGATGCCGCCGGACTGACCGGAGTAGACCAGCCCTGAGTTCTGCTCGGTGAAGCCATGGCTCACCTCGTGGGCTGCCACATCCAGGCTCACCAGTGGATAGAAGGTGGTGGCCCCGTCGCCGAAGGTCATCTGGCTGCCGTCCCAGAAGGCGTTTTCGTAGTTGCGGCTGTAGTGCACCCGCATCTTGAGCTTGAAGCTCAGCGGCGCCGTGTTGTACCAGTTGCGGTACATGTCGAACACCACGTTGCCGAAGTAGTGGGCATCGTTGAGGGGCGAGTAGGCACCGTTGATCTCCTTGACCGTGTTCTCCGGGCAGGTGAACTGGTGGATGGTGCCCCCCGTGGTGCCGTGATTCATGTTGAGGGTGTCCACGTTGGTCCCCGTCATGCGGCAGTTGTCATCCACCTGGAGGGGGCCAAAGTCGGCGCCGTAGAAATACTTGCCGGTCTTGACGTTGCCCCCCGGGCCGGTGGCGTCCTTGTGGTTGATCCCCTCCCAGCGTTTGAGCTCGCTGCCGGTCTGGGCGTCGATCATCACGAAGGGGCGGCTCGGTTCCTTGCTGGCGGCGAGCCAGGAGACCAGATAGACCAGTCTGGCCTGGCCGGTCTCATCCTGCATCACGAACAGCTTGACCTGTTCGTTGCTCCCCTTGGCACCGCTGCGAGCCTGGCGTGCGGCGTCGCTGGCGGAGAGGGCAATGGCCGGGCCCGTCAGGTCGGCATCGATCTTGCGCAGCATGGTGCCGGACACCTGATTGACCTGGCCCCCCAGCGCCTGATCTGCCACCAGGACCTGGCCCCACACTGGAATCCCCTGCCAGGTCTGCTCATAGCGTATCCGCTGCTGGCCATTGGGCAGCGTCACCGCTCGCACCTTGCGAAACTCGCCATCCCCGGCGCCAAGGGCGCCAATCTTGGCGGCGCCGCTCACCGCACCGGTCAGGTCGGAGACCTGGTTCACTTCCACCTGTTCTGCCGCCATGGCGGCGCTTCCCCAGCAGGCCAGCATGACGGCCAAATAGACTTTGTTCATCTCGTCTTTCCTTAGTCGATGAAGATTACACGCCGGGTCCGTTGCCCGGCGCTCTTACACTAGTGGGAAGGGGGAAAATAACGGCCTGTCATTTGTCACAGGGCAGCGAAAACAGGTAGCACGATTCACTTTTACAGCGTCAATCATCCACAAATACTGGTAATGACAGCATGTTGAACCGCTGTGAGGGGTGATTGATGACCTTGGGATCAAGGTGCCCGCATGGGGATCGCCATATGGGGGTTGCCAGCGGGGAAGCCGGTTGAAAAGTCCTTGGCAAACAAGGGATTGATTGACTACATTGGCTCCCATGACGGCAGATGGCCGAAGCGGAACCGGGGAGGAGTGGCGATGTTTTCATGGCAACTGGATGACGAGCTGGCGCTCCTGTTCCTGCAACCCGACATGGCCAGCGAGCTGTTTCGCCTCTGCCAGCGCAACCGCGATTACCTCTCCCAGTGGCTGCCCTGGGTACCCCACATCCAGCAGCCCGCCGACAGCGCCACCTTCATTCGCCACGCCATCGAGAAGTTTGCCCGGGGGGAGGGGCTGACCACGGCCATCGAGTATCAGGGGGAGGTGGTCGGCGTCATCGGTTACAACCAGATCGATCAGGATCTCGGCAAGGTGACCATCGGCTACTGGCTGGCGGAGCGCTGGCAGGGGCACGGCATCATCACCCGGGCCTGCCAGGCCCTGATCCATCACGCCTTCGAGGAGATGGGGATGGAGAAGGTAGAGATCAGCGCCGCCCTCGAGAACGAGGCGAGCCGGGCCGTGTGCGAGCGGCTGGGAATGACCCAGGAGGGGATCACCCGGCGGGCGGAGAGGCTGGCGGACAGGGTGGTGGATCACGTGCACTACGGCCTGCTGCGGGACGAGTGGCTGAGGCTGAGGGATCTCTGATGACCTTCCTGTCCGCTTCCAACCTCCTGAGGGTGAGATGACGACGCTGCCCCACATTGCCACCCCCCGTACCCGGCTGACCGTGCTGACCCCGGAGCGGGCCTGCCTGATGGTGGATTTCTATCTGCGCAATCGCGCCCACCTGTCCCCCTGGGAGCCCAGGCGGGAGGAGAGCTTCTACACCCTCGCCCACTGGCAGACCCGCTTGCGCGACGGTTACGGCCACTATTTCGAGGGCAGTGCCGTGCAACTGGTGGCGCTCGATCCCAGGGGGGAGCGGGTGCTCGCCACCTGCAATTTCACGAACATTGTGATGGGCATGTTCAAGGCGTGCCACCTGGGCTATGCCATCGACAAGGAGCACGAGGGGCAGGGCCTGATGCAGGAGGTGGTGGCCGCCGGCATCGATCACCTGTTCCGGGAGCGGGGCCTGCATCGCATCATGGCCAGCTACATGCCCGCGAACCTGCGAAGCGGCGCGCTCCTCGAACGGCTGGGGTTCGAGCAGGAGGGGTACGCTCGGGACTATCTGATGATCAACGGCCGCTGGGAGGACCACGTCCTCACCGCGCTCATCAATCCCGCTGGCTAGCAGAGCCGTTGTCGAAAGGGAGGCTGGCGGGTGACCGCCATCGCTTTTTCACTGCAAGATCGCACTATCTGTACACCTCTCATACCCCTGGGGATAAAAGCGTGTAAAATTGCGCCCTGAATTTTCCCGGCCGGCAGACGCAGGCCGCGACTCCATACATGCAAGGCAGACATTGTGACAGAAGTAGATAGATTCGCGGACATTCGCCCCTATCGCGATGAAGAAGTACCGGCTGCCATCGAGCGGCTGATCCAGGATGACGAGTTTATCGGCGCCATCGCCAAATACCGCTTCGGTTCCCTGATGAGCTGGCTGGGTTGGGCCATTCGCCCGCTGATCCGCCAGTTCCTGCGCCACAAGTGGGCCAAGGTCAGCACCATCCATCAGGTACAGATGGGGGTGACCCGCTACATGACCCGGATGATCGCCACCTCCACCCAGGGAGTGAGCTTCTCCGGGCTCGAACACCTCAAGAAGGAGCAGGGCTACCTGTTCGTCTCCAACCACAGGGACATCGCCATGGATCCGGCGTTCGTCAACTGGGGGCTGCACACCCATGGTTTCGATACCGTGCGCATCGCCATCGGCGACAACCTGCTGCGCAAGCCCTGCGCTACCGAGCTGATGAAGCTCAACAAGAGCTTCATCGTCAAGCGCTCCGCCAAGGGACCGCGGGAGATGATGAAGGCCCTCGGGGAGCTGTCGGCCTACATCGGCCAGTCGGTGCACGAGGGGCACTCCATCTGGATCGCCCAGAAGGAGGGGCGCGCCAAGGACGGGGATGACAAGACCGATCCGGCCATCCTCAAGATGTTCTACGTGGACGGCAAGAAGCAGAAGATCGACTTCGTCGACTACATGCGCAGCCTCAACATCGTGCCGGTGAGCATCAGCTACGAGCTGGATC
This sequence comes from Aeromonas sp. R2-1, assembly GCF_040908425.1. Classification (NCBI taxonomy): domain Bacteria; kingdom Pseudomonadati; phylum Pseudomonadota; class Gammaproteobacteria; order Aeromonadales; family Aeromonadaceae; genus Aeromonas; species Aeromonas sp. R2-1. The sequence continues at coordinate 7,924 of NZ_JBFODR010000010.1, read as the reverse complement.
CCACCGACAAGGCCAAGGCGCGCGAGCTCTACGAGAAGTCGGTCAACGGCAGCTACGAGAAGGGCGAGTTCGAGGACATCGAGAGTATCGTCGCGGGCATCGTCGGCCAGAAGGGGCGGGTACATGTCTCCTTCGGCGCCCCTATCACCGAGGGTTTCAGCGATCCGGACGAGCTGGCGGCGCTCATCGACAAGGCGATCTGGAGCAGCTATCGCCTCTTCCCGGGCAACTACCTCGCGGCGGATGTGCCCGGCAAGGCCAGCACCATAGAGCAGAGTGCCTTCCTGACTCGCCAGTCCGAGGTGCCACAAGAGCACAAGGCCATCTGGCGCGCCATGTACGCCAAGCCGGTGGAAAACGCCGGCAAGGTTTGAATGGCACCGTTTTGAACGGGTGATGGAAAAAAAAACGGGAGCAGATGCTCCCGTTTTTGCGTCTGGTCAAAGTCGGGGGAGATTGGGTAGTGAATAATATTGTTTCAACTGGTACGATCATCGGGTGAATGGGCGAGTATCTCTTGGCAGGGGCGGACGAGTATGCAACAGTGACTCGGCGCCATCGCCTTGGAAGCGACAGCGCCCCCGTCTGCACGGATGGCAGACGAGACGATAAAAGGACCTTCAATGGTCCTTTTTCATTGGTGCACAAAGATAGACCACAGATATATCTAAGGATGCGAACCTCATGATCACCGGCAGTCTGGATACCTTGCAACGCACCCCCTTGCCCGCCCCCCTGAACCGTATCGTGGCCGAGGTGGTGCAAAGCGTCGAACGCTGGCTGCACGCCCCCCTCGGCAAGCAGGAGGTCGACGGCCTCACGCTGTTCTGCCTGGTGAGCGAGGATCTGACAGAGCCGGTGGCGGATCGCCGGGGCGAGTTTCATGAGCAGTATCTGGACATCCAGCTGCTGCTGCGCGGCGAGGAGTGGATCGGCGTGGGCCCTCACGCCTACAGCCGGGACGGTGCCGACCATCCTCACCCCGATCTCTGGTTCGTCGATGATGAGCAGACCAGTTATCTGGCGTTGCAGCCCGGCGACTTCGCCATCTTCTGGCCGGGAGAACTGCATCGCCCCCTCTGTACCCTGACGACCCCAGGTCCGGTCAAGAAGCTGGTCGTCAAGGTTCACCAGTCGCTGCTGACCGGCGCCTGAGTGGCAACCGGGGCCTGGAGTCCCGAGTGATTGGGCCAACAGAGGCCCGTTGCGAATCGCTGATTCGACGCGCGCGCCAGACGAACGGTCTGCGCCCAACGATTTGAAAAATTGGACGCACCCTCCTGCGACCATAAGCCCCCGGCAGGGGAATCCCATCCATCGCTGGATGACACGACACTGTCGGCGTAAAGCCGAAGCACAGGAAGATGTAGAACATGAGCAAGTTGGTATTGATCCTTAACTGCGGTAGCTCTTCCCTGAAATTTGCCGTAATGGACGCTGAAACGGGCGAGGACATGCTGTCCGGCCTGGCCGAATGCTTCAATCTGGATGACGCACGTATCAAATGGAAACTCCACGGGGTCAAGGGCGACGCCATGCTGGGCGCCGGTGCCGCGCACCAGGAAGCCCTCGACCACATCGTGGGTCACATCCTGCCCCAGGATCCCGCCCTGGCCGATCAGCTGGTCGCCATCGGCCATCGCATCGTGCACGGCGGCGAGCAGTTCTCCCGTTCCGTGCGCATCGATGACGGCGTGATCGCCGGCATCGAAGCCGCCATTCCGTTTGCCCCCCTGCACAACCCGGCGCACCTCATCGGCATCCGTGCCGCCCTCAAGGTGTTCCCGGCCCTGGCCGACAAGAACGTGGCCGTGTTCGACACCGCCTTCCACCAGACCCTGCCAGAGGAAGCCTACCTCTACGCGCTGCCCTACAAGCTCTATCGCGAGAACGGCATCCGTCGTTACGGCGCCCACGGCACCTCCCACCGCTTCATCGCCGAAGAGACCGCCAAGGCGCTGGGCAAACCGCTCCATGAGCTCAACATCATCAACTGCCACCTGGGCAACGGTGCCTCCGTCTGCGCCATCAAGAACGGCGAGTCCGTCGACACCTCCATGGGGCTGACCCCGCTGGAAGGGCTGGCGATGGGCACCCGCTCCGGTGACATCGACCCTGCCATCGTCTTCTTCATGCACGACAACCTGGGTTACAGCGTGGACAAGATCAACCAGGTGCTGACCCGCGAATCCGGCCTGCTGGGCATGACCGAGGAGAGCAGCGACTGCCGCTACGTCACCGGCAACTACGCCACCGACGCCGGTGCCAAGCGTGCACTGGATGTCTTCACCTATCGCGTTGCCAAGTACGTCGGTGCCTATGCTGCCGCCATGGATGGTCGCCTGGACGCCCTGGTGTTCACCGGCGGCATCGGCGAGAACGCCGCCATGGTGCGCGAGATGGTGCTGGCCCGACTGGCCCTGCTCGGCTTCAAGATCGACAAGGAGGCCAACAACGCCGCCGTGCTGGGCGGTGAAGGCCCCATCACCGTCGAAGGCAGCCGTCTGGCCCTGGTGATGCCCACCAACGAAGAGCTGGTGATCGCCCGTGATGCCCTGAGCCTGGTCGGCTAAGGCTCCCTCTGGTGACGACAACGCCCGGCCCCTGCCGGGCGTTGTCGTTTGTGGCGGCCGTGACGCCGGCTGTCATTTGACATGGGGGACCAGATGCGTACCCTGACCGCTGTGTGATATTGCGGAGGTAACGATGAAAGAGATGTTTTTCAACTGGTTGTCAGGCCTGGGGGTCGATGTAACCCCCATGATGGCCCTGGTGATTGCCCTGGGGTTCATCGTGCTGACCGCCATGGTGCTGCACCTGGTGCTGCACCGCATCCTGCTGGTGCGCCTGGTGGGGCTGCTTGGCAAGACCAAGCAGATGTGGCTGCCGCCCCAGTTGCAGCAACGCCTCTTCTACCGGCTCGCCTTCGTGTTCCAGGGGGCCGTGCTGCTCGGTCAGGCGGAGATCTGGCTGCCCAAAGCGTCCGAGAGCCTGGCGCTTATCGAGTTGCTGGCCCAGCTCTGGATCCTGCTGTTCCTGCTGCTGGCCCTGTTCGCCCTGCTCGACTGCCTGCTCTCCCTGAGCCGTCATACCCGGCTTGGGCGGGATCTGCCCCTGCGCGGCATCTTCCAGGGGGTGAAACTGGTGGCCAGCATCCTGGTGGGCATCCTGATGATCGCCCTGCTGCTCGGCAAGTCGCCCCTCTTCCTGTTCAGCGGCCTGGGGGCCATGACCGCGGTCCTGATGCTGGTGTTCAAGGACCCCATCCTCGGCCTGGTGGCGGGTATCCAGCTCTCCGCCAACCGCATGCTGAGCGTCGGTGACTGGCTGCAGATGGACAAGTACGGGGCGGACGGCGAGGTGACCGACATCGGCCTCACCACGGTCAAGGTGTCGAACTGGGACAAGACCATCACCACCATCCCTACCTATGCCCTCATCTCCGACTCCTTCAAGAACTGGCAGGGGATGACCGAATCCGGCGGGCGCCGCATCAAGCGCAGCGTCAACATCGACATGACCAGCGTGCGCTTCCTCACCTCGCAGGAGCAGTTGCAGCTCAAGCAGGCCAGGTTGCTGGCACCCTACCTCAGCCGCAAGGAGCAGGAGCTCAGCAGCTACAACCAGCAGCTCAGCGATGCCATCAGCTGCCCCATCAATGGTCGCCACCTCACCAACCTCGGCACCCTGCGCGCCTATCTGGACGCCTACCTGCGGGCTCATGCGGGTATTCGCAAGGACATGACCCTGATGGTGCGCCAGTTGGCACCGACCACGGACGGCCTGCCGCTGGAGATCTACTGCTTCACGGCGACCACCGCCTGGGCCGAGTATGAAGGGATACAGGCTGATATTTTCGACCACATATTTGCGATAATTGAGCAATTCCATCTGCGTTTGCATCAGTCGCCAACCGGTTATGATATGCACAGTTGGAAAAACGGCTGATCCCGCTTATGACAAGGTGCCGTGGCGTAGCGCGGCACCGTATTTAATCACCGACCCGTCAGCACGTGGCGGTTGAAATTTGCATGGCAGAGGAGAAAAATGGCGGCCTTCTCTTCGCCCCGGGCGCGCCCGTCGCCTCCGCGCTGGCCAGAGTGCTGAACCACCCCCTTTATCACAGGAAAGTTATGAAGCTCCTCCACAACACGGCGGCCGCACTGTGCTGCTCCCTGATCCTGGCCGCCATGCCCGCCCTCGCCATCGAATATGCCCTGCCCGCAGCCAACAGCCGCCTGGTGGGGGAGAACCTGGACTACGTGGTGTCCCCGGAAGAGGCGGGCCAACCCCTGGAAGCGGCAGCGGCCAGATTCCAGCTCGGCTTGACCAACATGCTGGAAGCCAACCCCAAGGCGGACCCCCTGCTGCTGCAGGCGGGCGAGAAGCTGGTCGTGCCGCACCAGCTGATCCTGCCGGATGCCCCCCGTGAAGGCATCGTGCTGAACGTCGCCGAGATGCGCCTCTACTACTACCCCAAAGGCAAGAAGGTGGTGGAAGTGCTGCCGATTGGCATCGGCCAGCTCGGCACCGACACCCCGGAAGACTGGGTGACCAGCGTGCAGCGCAAGAAGGCGGGCCCGACCTGGACCCCGACCGCGAAGATGCACGCCGAGTACGCCGCCCGTGGCGAGACCCTGCCTGCGGTCTGGCCGGCCGGTCCGGACAACCCCATGGGGCTGTTCGCGCTCTACATCGGCAAGATGTACGCCATCCACGGCACCAACGCCCAGTTCGGCATCGGCCTGCGGGTGAGCCACGGCTGCGTGCGTCTGCGCAACGACGACATCGAGTACCTGTTCAAGCAGGTCCCGGTCGGTACCCGCGTCCAGTTCGTGAACCAGCCCATCAAGGCCTCTGTCGAGCCGGATGGCCGCCGCTACCTGGAAGTGCACCAGCCCCTCTCCCGCAACCAGGAGGAGTTCAACTCCAGCCTGCCGGCCCCGCTGCCCATGTCCACCGCCGTGACCCGCTTCATCGCCCACGCGGACAGCGACTCCCAGCTGGTCAAGCAGGCCCTGGAGCAGCGCAGCGGCATGCCCATCGCCATCAACCGCTGATCCCGCCCGTCGGTATCCCGAGCCCCGGCCACTGTCGGGGCTTTTTTATGGCGCGGGGGAGGGGATCATCAGGGTAAACCCTTGGCAGGTCGGGATAAAATCCGGCCTTATTGCAATTGAGTGGTTGCTTGGTTAGGTGTTAAACGTTTTCCGTGTGTTTTTTATTTGTTAAAAGTGGTTGTGGTCCGGCGATCTGCTGATTACTCTAGGCCGGTTTTTTAAGGAAGAGTTCGTCGCAAGAACGAACACAGACGTCACATAACGGAGTTTTGAATGACAGCTAGCACCCCCATGCTCATCACCTTTCTGGTGTACATCCTCGGGATGGTGTTGATCGGCTTTATCGCCTATCGCGCCACCCAGAACTTTGACGACTACATTCTCGGCGGCCGCCGCATGGGGAGCTGGGTGACCGCCCTCTCCGCCGGCGCCTCCGACATGAGTGGCTGGCTCCTGATGGGCCTGCCTGGTGCCGTCTTCATCGGCGGTATTTCCGAGAGCTGGATCGCCATCGGCCTCATCATCGGCGCCTACTTCAACTGGCGCTGGGTGGCCGGTCGGCTGCGGGTTCACACCGAGAAGAACCGCAACGCCCTGACCCTGCCGGACTACTTCACCTACCGCTTCGAGGACAAGAGCCGGGTGCTGCGCATCCTCTCCGCCCTGGTGATCCTGCTGTTCTTCACCATCTACTGCGCCTCCGGCGTGGTGGCCGGTGCCCGCCTGTTCGAGAGCACCTTCGGCATGAGCTATGACACCGCCCTCTGGGTCGGCGCCGCGGCCACCATCACCTACACCTTCTTCGGCGGCTTCCTCGCGGTGAGCTGGACCGATACCGTGCAGGCCACCCTGATGATCTTCGCCCTCATCCTCACCCCGGTGTTCGTCATCATCGCCGTGGGCGGCATCGACACCGCCATGGTGCAGGTGGCGGCGCAGAACGCCAGCAACCTCGACATGTTCAAGAACCTGGACTTCATCGCCATCATCTCCCTGATGGCCTGGGGCCTGGGCTACTTCGGCCAGCCCCACATCCTGGCGCGCTTCATGGCGGCGGACTCCCACCACTCCATGGCCAGCGCCCGTCGCATCAGCATGACCTGGATGGTGCTGTGCCTGGGCGGCGCCGTGGCCATCGGTTTCTTCGGCCTCTCCTACTTCTCCACCTTCACCGAGCAGGCGGGCGGCGTGACCACCAACCCGGAGCGCGTCTTCATCGAGCTCTCCAAGATCCTGTTCAACCCCTGGATTGCCGGCGTGCTGCTCTCCGCCATCCTGGCGGCGGTGATGAGTACCCTCAGTTGCCAGCTGCTGGTCTGCTCCAGCGCCATCACCGAGGATCTCTACAAGCCCTTCCTGCGCAAGAATGCCTCCCAGAAAGAGCTGGTGTGGGTCGGCCGCGCCATGGTGCTGCTCATATCCCTCATCGCCATCGCCGTGGCGGTGAACCCGGAGAACCGGGTGCTGGGGCTGGTAAGCTACGCCTGGGCCGGCTTCGGTGCCGCCTTCGGTCCCGTGGTGCTGCTCTCCGTGCTCTGGTCCCGCATGACCCGCAACGGCGCCCTGGCGGGCATGCTGACCGGTGCCCTGACCGTCATCATCTGGAAGCAGTTCGGCTGGCTGGGTCTGTACGAAATCATCCCGGGCTTCCTGTTTGCTACCCTGGCTATCGTGCTGTTCAGCCTGTTGGACAAGGCCCCCTCCAAGGCCATGCAGGATCGCTTCGCAGAAGCCGAGCAGGAGTTCCAGAGCCCCATGGCAGACGCCATCGCGGCAAAATAACCCCGCCTCGACGACAAAAGCCCCGCAACTGCGGGGCTTTTTAATGGCTATGTCCCAATTACGTGTTGCATCGGGTGCCCTAGCGCCTCATGCAAACACATCTTGGTATTTACCTCCCTGCCGTAACGTTCCAGCATCCTGCGCCAGCCCAGATAATTCCTCAGGTAGTGGGTTGCGACTCCATGGAATCGTTCCATCCACTCCTTCAACCGCCGGTGATATCCGTTCACATGCTGGATGTGGTATGCCCCAATGACTCGCTCACCTCGACGGTTGTACACCACCTGATGTGTTATACCCCGCGCTTGGCTGAAACTGGCATACACCCCTGCACCATCACTGCAGAGCACTGCATCGGGCGCGATGAGTGGCTGCAACACCGCTTTCACCGTCTGCGCATCCAGCCTTTCCAGCTGAAAGTCGGCTTGATGGCCCGCCCTGTCCTGCACCACCATCACCGGGATGTAATCCCGCCCGGTCCCCCGGGTACGCCCTTTCCCGCCACGATGTCTTGCCGGACGAGGCAACCCTCGCTGCCCCTTGAACGATTCGAGGAAGAAGGTTTCATCCACTTCCACAATGCCTTCTTCCCGTGTTGCCTGGTGGTTTGCCATCGCCTTCAGGAAGCGGTGACGCCACAAGAATGCGGTGTTCTTGCAAACACCGCAGCGGACGGCGGCCTGGCGGACAGTGAGCCCGTCGATGAGAGCCTGGGCGTAGTCCTCCCAATGCTCAGCCTTACGTAATCTGGCCAAAGGCGTCTTGGTGAGGAGGGAGCTGGTTCGCCGACACTGCTTACAACGGTAACGACGCAGCCCACGGCTCCAGCCCCAGGGGGTCAGCTGGGTGGCATCCGCCTGGCAGTGGGGACAGCCGCAGCATGTGGGTAACTGGGCATGGAGGGACGTAATCGGGTGTGGAGCGGCGAGCTCATGCTGAGCGACACGGCGCTGACGCAGAGTAAGTAATGGAAAGAGGGACAACAGGTGTTGGAAGGCTGGCGTATCCATGATGAAGGTCCTCGCGGTGATGACCTACTTCCAGATTAGCCTTCCAACACATAATTGGGACAGCGCCTTTTT
>NZ_JBFODR010000001.1:0-14005 GCF_040908425.1 Aeromonas sp. R2-1 | reverse complement strand
AACTCGGAGCGGACGTGCATTGGTTGATGCGGTCTGCTGGCTCAGCTTTGCAGCAGCTGGCTGCGGATAAACTGCCACTGATCTTCAAACCCGGCAGTGGGCTTGATTTTGAACTCCGAGCGGACGAACTGGCTGATGCGGCCCTCGGTATAGGCCAGCAGCAGGTTGGCCAGCATGGTCTCGTCGAGCTGGAAGCCCTGGCCTTCCCGCAGCCGTTTCTCGCGCAGTACCTGCTTGATCTGGGTCTCCAGCTTGTCGAACAGGATGCTGATGCGATCCCGCAGCCGATCGTGTTCGCCCAGCAGGGCATCGCCATTGAGAATGCGGGTGATGCCGGGGTTGCGCTCGGCGAACACCAGCAGCAGCTGCAGTATGTGATGGCAGCGGGCCATGGTGTCCTTCTCTTCGGCCATGATCAGGTTGACCCGTGACAGCAGGGAATCCTCGATAAAGTCGATCAGCCCCTCGAACATCCTCGCCTTGCTGGGAAAATGCCGGTAGAGGGCCGCCTCGGACACGCCCACCTCGGCCGCGAGGCGTGCCGTGGTGATGCGCTGGCCCGGGCTGGTTTCCAGCATGTGGGCGAGTGCCTGCAGGATCTGATCGCGCCGACTCTGTTTCTGGTTACTGCTTGCCATGGATTCCCCTAAAAAAACAATGGCTTGATTCTATTATTTGGCACGTGCCCCAGGGGGCCGTGTGGTCTTGTTATTGGCGACCAGAAGAACCAAACCCGCCTTCACCCCGTTCACTCTGATTGAATTCGTCGACCAACTGGAAGCTGGCCTGTACCACTGGCAGGATCACCAGCTGGGCGATGCGCTCGCCAGGCTGCATGGTGAAGCTGTCGTTGCCACGGTTCCAGACCGAGACCATCAACTGACCCTGGTAGTCGGAGTCGATGAGGCCGACCAGGTTGCCCAGTACGATGCCGTGCTTATGGCCGAGGCCGGAGCGGGGCAGGATGGTGGCGCACAGACCCGGATCCTGGATGTGAATGGCCAGCCCGGTCGGCACCAGCGTGGTGTCGCCAGGGGCCAGGGTCAGCGGGGCATCCAGCAGGGCGCGCAAGTCCATGCCAGCGGAGCCCGGTGTGGCGTAAGCGGGCAGCGGGAAGTCGGTGCCGATGCGGGCATCCAGGATTTTCAGTTCAATTTGTGTCGTCATGAATCTTTTTCAATTGGATCGCCTGGCGATCGGGTGGTACTGCAGGAGCCTGGGGCTCCCGCCATGTTCAATGGGCTCAGGGTCGATAATGGCGTGCAATCAGGGCGACAAGATGACGGGCGAGCGTCAGCTTATCGGCCAGGGGCAGGGCGGCTTGACCCCCTTGCCAGAAGACGGTCAGGGCGTTGTCATCGGCATTGAAACCCTGGCCTGCACGGGACACATCGTTGGCTGCGATCATGTCCAGCCGCTTACGTCGAAGTTTGTCGAGGGCGTATTGTTCCACATCCACGGTTTCGGCGGCAAATCCGACGGTGAAGGGTTTGTCTGACAACGCCCCCACATCGGCGATGATGTCGGGGTTTTTGACCAGGGTCAGCTGCATCTGGTCGTTGTCGCCGGTCTTCTTGATCTTTTGCTCGGCCACCTGGGCGGGACGGTAGTCGGCGACGGCAGCGCAGCCGATAAAGAGGTCGCACTCACCGACCCGGCTCATCACCGCTTCGTGCATCTGCAGGGCACTCTCCACATCGATGCGGGTAACGCCGGCCGGGGTGGCCAGTGCCACCGGGCCGCTCACCAGGGTCACCTCCGCGCCCGCTTCGCGCGCGGCGCGGGCGATGGCGTAGCCCATCTTGCCGGAGCTGTGGTTGCTGATATAGCGCACCGGATCCAGCGCCTCGCGGGTCGGCCCGGCGGTGAGCAGCAGCCTGACGCCTGCCAGGAGCGGTTCGGCGGCGAGCTGCTGGCAGCAGCGTTCCACCAGTTCCAGGGGATCCAGCATCCGGCCCGGGCCCACGTCGCCGCAGGCCTGGCTGCCGGAATCCGGCCCCCACAGCTGAATGCCGCGCTCGGCGAGGGTCTGAAGGTTGGCCTGGGTAGCGACGTTGCGATACATCTGCTGGTTCATGGCTGGCGCCAGGGCGACAGTCGCCGGGGTGGCCAGGCAGAGGGTGGTGAGCAGCTCGTCCGCCATGCCGGCGGCCATGCGGGCCATCAGATTGGCGCTGGCGGGGGCGATCAGCACCAGATCGGCCCACTTGGCCAGCTCGATGTGGCCCATGCCCGCCTCGGCAGCCGGGTCCAGCAGACTGTCGGCCACCGGGTGGCCTGAGACGGCTTGCAGGGTCAGCGGGGTAATGAACTCCTTGGCGGAGCGGGTCATCACCACTCGCACCTCGGCCCCCTGATCTTTCAGGCGACGTACCAGTTCGGCACTCTTGTAGGCGGCGATCCCGCCACTGACACCCAACAGGATGCGTTTATCGGCCAATCTCATCTGCTGCTTCTCTTCCGGCTCACTCTGATTGGTCGGCTAAGATAGCACAGGCAATGGGTGGCGACAGAGGCTGACATGGGGGAGTTGTGGTCGGGCTCGCGGGATTCTTTGCTATGTTTTCTCTCAATAGCCATGTAGGGAGAGACAAATGAGCATCAAGGAGTGGCCGGAAGAGGAGCGCCCGAGGGAAAAGCTGCTGCGCCGAGGAGCGGCGGCGCTCTCCGATGCCGAACTGCTGGCCATCTTCCTGCGCACCGGGGTCAGTGGGTTGAGTGCGGTGGATCTCTCCCGCCAGTTGTTGCAGCAGTTTGGTTCCCTGCGGGCACTGCTGGGAGCCGAGCAGCAGGATTTTTGTGGCGCTCACGGGCTGGGACCTGCCAAGTATGTCCAGTTGCAGGCGGTGCTGGAGATGGGGCGGCGCCATCTGGCCGAACAGTTGCAACGGGGAGAGGCGCTCACCTCGCCCGGGCTAACCCGGGACTTTCTGCAAGCCCAGTTGCGGGATCGGGGGCGGGAGGTGTTCGCCCTGCTGCTGCTCGACAACCAGCACAGGGTCATCCGGTTTGTCGAACTTTTTTACGGCACCCTCGACTCGGCGAGCGTCTGGCCCAGAGAAATCGTGCAGATCGCGCTCAAACATAATGCAGCCGCCGTGATTCTGGCGCATAATCACCCGTCCGGCGTGGCCGAGCCCAGTCGGGCGGACCGCCAGATCACGGATCGGATCCTGGCCGCCCTGGCCCTGGTCGATATCAGAGTGCTTGATCACCTGGTGATCGGTGATGGCATCACGGTTTCTTTCGCAGAGCGTGGTTGGTTGTGACTGGGCTCTGGCACTGTATTAGTTGATCTTTGATCACGGATGCTGTATAAAATGCCGCCTTCTGTTTGCCCCGCAATCGAAGGCCAGCGGGGCAGATATTTGCTCGAGCAATGAAGTAAGATTTGGAGAGACTGACATGTCTAGAGTATGCCAAGTAACCGGCAAGCGCCCGGCAGTTGGTAACAACCGTTCGCACGCTAACAACGCTACCAAGCGTCGTTTCCTGCCGAACCTGCACACTCACCGTTTCTGGGTTGAGAGTGAAAAACGCTTCGTGAGCCTGCGCGTATCCGCAAAAGGCATGCGTATCATCGACAAGCGCGGCGTTGAAGTGGTTCTGGCTGAACTGCGTGCCAGCGGCGTTAAGGTATAAGGAATTAGATCATGGCTAAAGGTATTCGCGATAAGATTCGCCTGAACTCCAGCGCCGGTACTGGTCACTTCTATACCACTACCAAGAACAAGCGCACCATGCCCGAAAAAATGGAGATCAAGAAATTTGATCCCGTGATTCGTCAGCATGTGATCTACAAAGAAGGCAAAATCAAGTAATTACTTGGTTTCGCTGCAAAAACCCGGCCTCGTGCCGGGTTTTTTTATGGCTGGAATTCAGTACACTGCCGATTCGAAGGGAGGCTAGCCATGTTCAAACTGAGCCGCAAAGGCTGGAACAACGTGATCATCGTGGTCGTGTTGATCGTCATTACCCTGTTGCACCGACTGGAGCAGGCCCAGCAGGAGAACAGTGCCAAACGCGCGCGTCCGCTGTTGCCGGAGAGCGCCGTGGTGCTGACCTGGCAGGGGCCGAGCTGGCAGATAGAGCGTATCGGCCAGGGCTGGCGCAGCGCGCCGGATCTGGGGCTTGGCAGCGCCCAGCTGGCGGCCCGCATCGAGATGTGGCAAGGCTGGCTGCTGCCCCCCGGCGAGCCCGTGCGCGGCACCCCGGTGACCCTCAAGATCTGGATCGCCGGACAGAGCGATCCGGTGGAAGTCGGGCTCTATCAGGACGACGGCAAGTTTGCCGCTCTGCTGCCCTCCTCGACCTGGCTCAGCTTGAGTCAGGCGCAATACCGTGACCTGATGCGTCCCATTCCCTGAACGAGAGATCGCCCATGCCTGAATTACCGGAAGTCGAAGTCAGCCGCCAGGGCATCTCCCCCTGGCTTACCGGCATCAAGGTGACCCGCGTGGTGGTGCGGGACGGCCGCCTGCGTTGGCCCGTGCCCGGCGAGATCCAGGAGCTGGTGGATCTCGTCATCCACCGCGTCAGCCGCCGCGCCAAATACCTGTTGCTGGAGACCGACTTCGGCACCGCCATCCTGCATCTCGGGATGTCCGGCAGCCTGCGGGTGCTGGACATCGGCACCCCGGCCGAGAAGCACGATCACGTGGATATCGAGCTGGCCAACGGCAAGCTGCTGCGGCTCAACGATCCGCGCCGTTTTGGCGCCCTGCTGTGGACCCGCGAACCGGCCGAGGCCCATGCCCTGCTCGCCAAGCTGGGGCCGGAACCCCTCACCGACGCCTTCCATGCCGATTACCTGCGGGAGCGGGCGAAGGGGCGCAGCACCGCCATCAAGCAGTTCCTGATGGACAACCACGTGGTAGTCGGGGTGGGCAACATCTACGCCAACGAGGCGCTCTATGCCGCCGGCATTCATCCCAGGCGGGCGGCAGGCAACATCAGCGCCGAGCGGCTGGGCACCCTGGTGAGCGAGATCAAGCGGGTGTTGGCCGAAGCCATTCGCCAGGGGGGCACCACCCTCAAGGATTTCACCAGCGCCGACGGCAAGCCGGGCTATTTTGTCCAGCAGTTGCAGGTCTACGGCCGTGGGGGGCAGCCCTGTTTCCACTGCCACACCCTGCTCACCGAGGTGAAGATGGGCCAGCGAACCACGGTGTTCTGCTCCCACTGCCAACGCTGAAAGAGGGGTTTTTGAGCCGGGATCGGCCAAGTTGTAAGAGAGTATTTCCAGTCTGTTGATGCGGCGTCAGCCCATGACTACTATCTCGCCAGTTCAGGCTGCGAGGTAATAAAATGACAGCTAAATCAATAGACTGGGAACATTTATCCCGGCAGGGGCACTATTGTGCCCACGATATGGCCCGCTTCCTCTATCCCGAAGACAGCGCCCGCAAGACCTTCAATCGCGGCAAGTTTTTGCTGCGCAGTCTGCTCTACCGTGCGCAGTTGAACCGGGTATTCGAGCTGTTCCAGAGCGCCCCCCTGCGGGCGCTTCCCGCCCGCCACCCCGAGCTGCTCGACAAGCCGATGCGCCCCTATCGCTTCGCCTGCTCGACGGTGAACCAGCGGGTCAAGATGGTGGAGGATCACTACCGCCTGCTGCTGGGCCTGTACCCCGAGCTCATCGACCCGCTCTATCTGGGGGAGGGGATAGTGCTGGGCCATTATCCCGATGGCGGCTGGCGCATCGTGCTGCGTCACGACGGCACCTTCCGCAGGGAGGCGGAGCTGGCGCTCTCCATCGTCAACGCGCGGGGGGAGCGACTCTACAGCTGTGCCTTCTCCCTGGCGGGCAACGAACAGGAGCTGGCCCTGGTGATCGGGTCGGTGCAGGGGCCGGAGCCCTGTGTCGAGCAGCCCCAGGAGCAGGTGCGGGCATTGACCCGGGCGGGTCAGGGTCTGAGACCCAAGTCGCTGGTGGTGATGCTGGTGATGGCGCTGGCCGGGGCCATGGGGGCCCACCGGGTCTGTGCGGTGCGCATGAAGGCCCACATCTTCCAGGCAAGACGGTACAGCAAGAAGAAGAAAGCCTGCCTGCAGGCGGACTACGACGAGCTGTGGCAGGAGTTTGGCGCCCTCGATCAGGACGCCAACTTCGTGCGGCTGCAACCCGTGGTGCGCAAGCCGCTGGAGGAGATCGCCTCCAAGAAGCGGGCCATGTACCGGCGTCGCTACGAGTGGCTGGACGGGCTGGAGCGGGCGATCCGCCAGCAGTTTGCCCACAGCTAGGCGTGCAGTGCGTTGATGCAACAAGGGCTACCCGCGGGTAGCCCTTGTTCGTTTCTGCCCATCAGGGGAGGGGATTAGCGCTGCTGTCTGGCGGCAATGGCCTGAGCCACCAGGGGGTCGACGAACTGGTGGATGTCGCCACCGTGCAGCGCCACCTCCTTCACCAGGGTGGAGGAGATGAAGGAGTTCTCCTCCGCCGGGGTGAGGAAGACGCTCTCCAGGGTGGGCATCAGGCGACGGTTCATGTTGGCGAGCTGGAACTCGTATTCGAAGTCGGAGACGGCGCGCAGGCCGCGGATCAGCACGTTGGCCTGCTGCTCCCTTGCAAAATCCACCAGCAGGCCGGAGAAGCCCACCACCTTGACGTTGGGCAGGTGAGCCGTCACCTGCCGGGCCAGCTGAACGCGCTCCTCGAGATCGAACAGCGGCCGTTTGCTCGGGCTGTTGGCCACCCCGACCACCACCTCGTCGAACAGTCTGGCGGCGCGGCCAATGAGATCGGTATGGCCGTTGGTGATGGGATCGAAGGTGCCGGGATAGATTACCTTGTTGGTCATGCTGCTGATTCCTGAAACCGGAAAACTGGTCGCATTATAGGGGCTGTTGCCGGTTTGTCGCGACCGGGATGGCGCGGATTTCTGGCGCTGATCGGCGGCCGGGGTCGCACAAATCGGGGCCCCGTGGCGTCTTCGCTTGAGAATCGCCCTGCATCAGGCAAGAATACCCCCATCGCGCATCAAGCCTCCTTCGCTGGTGACAGGGAGCATAGGGATTTTTTATGAAACGTATTCTGGTAGTCCGCAATGACAAGATTGGTGACTTCATGCTGGCGTGGCCGAGCTTTGCCATGCTCAAGCGCTCCATGGAGTGTCATGTGACTGCCCTGGTTCCCGCCTACACGGCGCCGTTGGCCCGCCTCTGCCCCTGGATCGACGAGATCATCCTGGATCCGGGTGCCCGGGCCGACAAGGAGCAGCAACGCGCCCTGCTGGCGCGCATCAAGGCGGCCGCCTTCGATGCCTCCATCTGCCTCTTCTCCAACACCCGCAATGCCAAGCTGGTGTGGAAGGCGCATATTCCCTACCGGCTGGCCCCGGCCACCAAGCTGGCCCAGGTGCTCTACAACCAGCGCCTGGTGCAGCGCCGCTCCCGCTCCCAGAAGCCGGAGTACGAATACAACCTGGATCTGGTACGCCGCTTCCTCGCCGATCAGCATCAGGCCGTGGTAGAGCCACAAGGACCCTACCTCGGCTTCGACCCCGAGAGCCTGCTGCAGGTGCGCGAGCAGGTCGCCGCCCGTCTCAGGCTCGACGCCTGCCGCCCCTGGCTGATGGTGCATGCGGGCAGCGGCGGCTCGGCCAACAACCTCTCCATCGAGCAGTACTCGCGCCTCATCATCAAGCTCAACCAGGCCTGTCCCGAGTTGCAGTGCGTGCTGACGGCAGGCCCGGGGGAGGAGGGGAAGGCGGAGCAGTTGGCGGCCGAACTGCTGGCCCATGGGGGCAACGGCTGGATCTATCGCTCCGACGAGGGGCTGCCGAAGTTCTGCCAGGTGATGGCCAACGCCGCCCTGTTCGTGGCGGGCAGCACTGGGCCCCTGCACATCGCCGCGGCCATGGACGTGCCGACCGTCGGCTTCTTCCCGGCACACCGTTCGGCGACGCCGCTGCGCTGGCGGCCGCTCAATGGCGAGGGGCGCCATCTGCCCTTCAGCCCGCCGGAAGACAGCGACCACCCGGAGGACATGAGCCAGCTCGATCCCAAGGCCATGGCGGCAGAGATCGCCCGCTGGGCGCCGCCCTTCTGGCGCGCCGAGCGCTGAGAGCGCACACAGAACATACAAGACAGGGCCCCGCGGGGCCCTGTCTTGTATGGGGATGCGCCCTGCTGGTAGACCGGCCTACCGGGCGTGGTCCCCGACAGCCCCCTTGACGGGCCTGCCCGGGCCCCGGGCAGGGGAAACCTGTCGGTATAAGCCGGAGTCGGGTCATGTTGCCAATATCCATGCATTCGGCTTATAGCGGCCAGTTTTCGTCCGTGGCGCCCGGGTTTGCGCCGTGAGCGGCCCCGCGAGGGCTGCGCCCGCTCCACGGCAATAGGGTTTGCCCCTTGTCCCGCTGGAACAAGGGGTGAGTGATTAATGCGATGTTTGAGGCGCGATGCCCTATTTCGGCTGCTGGCGAACCCAGAGATCGGCGTATTTGACGAAGGTGGAGTGGGCGGAGAGGATGGCCAGCAGCAGGCCCTGCTTGCCGTCGAGGAAACCGGCCTTGAGCAGGTACATCTTGAGGAAGCAGCCGACGGCGTGGACCAGCCCCTGGCCGAGGGATCCCTTCTTGCCGCGGGCGGTGCGCTGATCGGCCCAGGCCCTGGCGTAGCCGGCGGATTTGACCAGGTAGTGTTCCAGATCCCGGTAGGTGTAGTGGAGGAGGTCGCCCTGCAGGTTGACGATCTTCATGTTGGCGCGCACCTCCACCTTCTCGTGTACCAGCGCCTCGTTGTAGCCGGTCAGCGCCTTGGGGTAGAGGCGCAGCACCCGATCCGGGTACCAGCCGCTGTGGCGGATGAAGCGGCCGAACACCCAGGAGAGGCGCGGGATGGAGTAGATGGTGTCGCTGGCCGGGTTGGCCATGACCCCCTGGATGGCTTCCCTGAGTTCGGGGGTGAGCCGCTCGTCCGCGTCCAGCCACAGCACCCACTCCGACTGGACATGGGACTGGGCGAGGCGGCGCTGACGGCCGAAACCGGGCCAGGTGGTGTTGACGAAGAAGCGGGCGCCAAATTCGGCGGCGATGGCCGGGGTGTCATCCTGACTGCCGGAGTCGAGAATGACGATTTCATCCGCCAGGCCTTCGAGGGAGGCGAGGCAGGCACGGAGGTTGTCGGCTTCGTTCTTGACGATCAGGACGGCCGCCAGGGTCGGTTTTTTCACAGGCAAGGGACTCTTGTTGGTGCCCGGCGGGCGGGTCATGCTCGGATTGGCGCCCATTCTAGCCTAAAACCCCGCGCGGGGCATGACCCGAGGGCCTGGTGGGCCCGCTTTTGAATGCGGGGGAAGGGAGATCTCTGCTACCCGGCAGTTGGTGGCCCAGGGCACGCTGTGTCCGGGTGGAAGAGGGCCTCAGGAGGGATGCGCGGGGGAGCAGATCCTGCCAGGGAGGCGTTTTGCGGGGGCAGACGGGTATCTTCTGTTATTTCTTCGGCCTTTCTTGGGGCATAATCTCGCCCAGTAACGATCAACAGCCGGGCCAGTCCCGAGAGAAGACGCGCGATGAAGATATTGGTGATCGGCCCCTCCTGGGTCGGCGACATGGTGATGTCCCAGAGCCTCTACAAGGCGCTCAAGAGCAACCACCCTGGCAGCGAGCTCCATGTGATGGCGCCGGCCTGGTGCGTGGCGCTGCTGGAGCGTATGCCCGAGGTGGACAAGGCCATCCCCATGCCGCTTGGCCACGGTGACTTCAAGCTGGGGGCGCGCCGCCGCCTCGGCAAGCAGCTGGCCGCCGAGCAGTACGATCAGGCCATCATCCAGCCCAACTCCATGAAGTCGGCCCTCATCCCCTGGTTTGCCAGGATCCCGGTGCGCACCGGCTGGAAGGGAGAGCACCGCTTCGGCCTGCTCAACGACATGCGCAGCAACAAGCAGGCCTTCCCGCTGATGGTGGAAGGCTATGTGGCTCTGGCCTATCCCAAGGGGCAGATGAAGAGTCGGGACGACATTCCCGCTATTCCCCATCCCTCCCTGCACGTGGATCTCATCAACCAGGGCAAGGCGCTGGAGCGGCTCGGCCTGAATCGTGCCCGCCCTGTGCTGGTGCTCTGTCCGGGGGCCGAGTTCGGCCCGGCCAAACGTTGGCCGGAGGGGCACTACGCCGTGGTGGCGCAAAAGCACCTCGACGAGGGATGGCAGGTATGGATCTTCGGCTCGGGCAAGGACGTGGACGTGGCCAACACCATCCGCGATCGGATCAACCCCCTGTCACGCCCCAACTGCCACGTGCTGGCGGGCAAGACCAGCCTGCACGAGGCGATCGACCTGATGGCGCTGGCCGGTCGGGTCATCGCCAACGACTCAGGCCTGATGCACGTGGCGGCCGCCCTCAACCGGCCGCTGATCGGCGTCTACGGCTCCACCTCGCCCCTCTATACCCCACCGCTGGCGGACAGGGTCGAGATCGTCCACACCGACATCGAATGCCGCCCCTGCTTCAAGCGCACCTGCAAGTTCGGCCACCTCAAGTGCCTGATCGAGCTGATGCCGGAACAGGTCATCGAGGCGGGAAATCGGCTGGAGCGTGGTGAAATGGCAGATCTGACCATAGTGCGGCAGCCGGTGGAATCCTCCGCTGCTGAACCAGGTAATAGCTAGCATGATCTACCGCTTGCTCTACAACCTGCTGATCCACCTGGGGTTGCCCCTGGCGCTGCTGGCGCTCTACAAGCCCAAAAAAGGCAAGCCCGGCTTCGGGGCGCGCTGGGCCGAGCATCTGGGACGATTGCCGCCGACCGGACAGGAGGCCCCCCTCTGGATCCATGCGGTGAGCGTGGGGGAGACCCTGGCTATCACCCCCTTCATCCGCGCCCTCAAGGCCGAGCGCCCCGAGCTGCCCATCCTGCTCACCACCACCACCCGCACCGGCGCCGAACAGGCGGCCAAGCTCGGGGATCTGGTAGTGCACCGCTATGCGCCTCTCGACTATCCCTGGGCCGTCTCGGCGTTTCTGAGCACCGTCAAGCCCCGCGCCCTCTGGGTGATGGAGACCGAGCTATGGCCGAACTGGCTGGCGGCCTGCGAGGCACGCCACCTGCCGGTGACCATCCTCAATGCCCGCCTCTCGGAGCGATCCTGTCAGCGCTATGGTCGCTTCCAGGGTGCCTTCGATGCCCTGAGCCGCCCGCTGACCCACCTGCTGTGCCAGCATCAGGACGATGCGGATCGCTTCCATCGGCTGGGGATAGGGCGCAACCGGCTGGCGGTGACCGGCTCCATCAAGTTCGACATCCAGTTTGGCGACGAGGTACAGGCCAGGGGCCGTGCCCTGCGCCAGCAACTGGGGGAGGCACGACCTGTCTGGATCGCCGCCAGTACCCACCAGGGGGAAGACGAGCAGGTGCTGGCCGCCTTCGATCGGGTGCTCAAGGCCCATCCCTCCGCCCTGCTGATCCTGGTGCCGCGCCATCCCGAGCGTTTCGATCGGGTGGCCGAGCTGTGCTCCCCCTACGGCTGCGTGCGGCGCACGGCAGGCAGTGCGGTCGGCGAGAGGGACAAGATCTACCTGGGTGACACCATGGGCGAGCTGCCGCTGATGCTGGCGGCGGCGGATCTCGCCTTTGTCGGTGGCAGCCTGGTGCCCGTGGGCGGTCACAACCTGCTGGAACCGGCGGCGCTGGGCAAACCCTGCTTGACCGGCCCCGTCTATTTCAACTTCAGCGACATCACCCGCCAGCTGGTGGCCCAGGGGGGCGCCGCCGTGGTGGCGGATGCAGAGGCGCTCGGCGACAAGGTGAACGCCTTGCTCGCCGATGTGGGCGCCCGCCGCGAGATGGGGGAGCAGGCCCGCGCCGTGGTGCTGCGCAATCAGGGGGCGCTGGCGCGCACCCTCTCCCATTGCCTCGCCAGCCTGGAAAGTGACGACTGAGGCGGGGCGGCGTGGTGGCCGCCCCGCCAGCATGTCTGCCAAACCCCGGGAGACAATCCGCGCCTCTTTCCTTTATGCTCTGCCCTTTGCCCCTGACCCTGTGATGCTCCGATGAACCGCGCTCCCCTGCTGTTGATGATACTGGTCACCCTGCTGGCCGCCGCTGGCTGGCTCTTCTCGAAAGAGGCGATTCGCGAACTGCCCACCGCCGCCTTTATCGGCAGCCGCTTCCTGCTGGCCGCCCTGCTGCTGTTGCCGCTCGCCTGGTTGCGCGAGCCGCCCCCCAGTGGCTCACAACTGCTGCGCGCCGCCGGGTGCGGCACCTTGCTCGGGGCCAGCCTGCTGTTCTGGGTTACCGCCATCAGCCAGAGCGATGCCCTCGGCAGCGGCGCCTTCATCATGAGCGTGGCCACCCTGATGGCGCCGCTCGCCGCCTGGGCCGCCTTCAAGGCCAGACCCGGCCGTCACTACTGGCTGACTCTGCCCGTGGCCGTCGCGGGTCTGCTGCTGCTCTCCAGCAGCACCCACTGGGGCGTGTCGCTCTCCCTGTTCTGGTTTCTGGCGGCGGCCGCCACCCTGGGGGTTCAGCTCGCGGTGCACCGCCACTTCGCCCAGTCCATTCCCCCTACCTGGCTCACCTGCATCCAGCTGGCGGTGACCGGACTGCTCGGCACCCTGCTCTCCCTGCTGACCGAGCAGTGGCCCGCCAGCATCGGCACTGGTATCTGGGGCTGGTTTGCGGCCAGCGTCCTGATCGCCACCACATTGCGCTACTGGCTGCTCACCCACGCCCTGAGCCGGATGACCACGGCCCACGCCGCCCTGCTGATGCTGCTCGAACCGGTCTGGACTCTTATCCTGAGCACCCTCTTCTATGACGAACCCCTGGGCCCCGCCAAGCTGGCCGGCGCCGGCCTGGTGCTGGGCGCCCTGGTGCTCTACCAGCTTCCCCTGCTGCTGCGCAGCCGAAGGCTGAAGTCACCGGTCTAGCCTGCGCGGGTGGGGGATGCATAGAAAAGAAGGAGAGGGTCTGCATGGCAGACCCTCTTTGCGTGATGGTACATGTCGGGCTCCCTTTGCTTGGGGCTGCCATCAGTCAGGCGGCTGAGCGCTGCGGGAAACGAGCATAAAAAAGCCCCCGGGTGGCGGGGGCTGGTGCATCGATGAGGGGGATCACTCGATGTTTTGGATCTGATTGCATGATGTGGCGTTAATTTTTATAAAAATCATATGTATGGTGTAATTTTTAATATTTTTTAAGAAAAAACTACCCAAAGTACTACCCAGTCGATGGTGATAGCCCCCTGTTTATGCTGAACCATCCCCACGCCGGCCAAGTAGAGGTGGGAAAAGTGGGAAACCGGGAAAAACTGTGCCTGGATGTGAGGTCGCAATGGTTGGTGCTTATGTTTTGTCTCTGGCCAGGCTTCATTTCACTTGGCTGACTACCGAGTTAAACGCTGCGCTCTGGTGCTGAGTCCATCCAGAATCGAGTCCGCAATCTGGGTGGGAAATGTATCTGGTAACTGCTGACGGACTGCCGAGATCACTTCATCCAGACTACTTGCCATTTCGTTTAGGATCATTTCCATTTGCACCTTCTCAAATCCAACCGCTTTGGCAGTCTGATAGAAATGGCGAGGAAAGATCTGCTCTATCGCATATTTTTTGCCCTTGGTCGCGGTCAGGCCCATGGCCAGCTTTGCATCGCGTGGGTGTAGACCTCGACCACCAAACGCGGGATACATGGATAGGATGTCGTAAAAAGGGGTCAGGCGAAAACGCCCTTCCGGTTCAATAAAGACCGAGAAGTTCTTGGCATGGCCATCGGTGGCAGCCAGCAGCCAGAACAGTACCTGAGATTTCATGAACAGGTAGCGATCCTGTTCTGGTGTCGCAGAGCCCAGCAAAGTTTTCATGATGTCAGTGATCCCTGGTCCTCCATGGCTCTCGTATTTCCGTGCTGACGGAACATTCAATACCTGACAGAAATCTTCTTGGGGAAGGCGCATGATCCAACTGCGATCAGCAGCGTAACGTCTGTCGAAGCGTTCCACAGCCAGTGCTTTGACCTGGCCAACCTGCATCATGAAGCAGTGAGGTACGGGTAGACCAAACTCCTT